>NZ_JAWOUB010000110.1:0-1077 GCF_033339195.1 Vibrio sp. 811 | reverse complement strand
GCCTTGGCCGCATACGCGAATCAGCGTCTTTTCGTGTGGGGTGTGCCTGCTACTTTGATTCTTGGGATTGTGTTTGCGCTGTTTTATATCTCAAGTAAAAGCCTAAGAAAGTCTATCAAAGGGCTGATTCAAAACGGCATCAATAACGGCGAATTTATCCCTTACTATCAAGCTATTGTGGATAGCAGAGATGGCCAAACTGTAGGTTATGAAGCGTTGGTGCGTTGGTCAAGACGCGATGGTTTGGTGCCACCTAATATGTTTATTGGCGCCGCAGAAGAGAGCGGATTGATTGTTCCGATGACGAACCAGATGATTCGCAAAATCATCCAAGATCTTGAGTCACTGCCTGAGTCGATTTGGGTGAGTGTCAATATTGTCTCTTCTCATTTAGAAACCGGCTCGCTAACCAAACTACTGGCAGATTTGAATTGGCCGTGTGCAAACCGAATTCATTTTGAGCTAACAGAAAGAATTCCGGTTAAAGACGTAGAAGCCGCGAAAAAAGAGATTCTCTACCTCACCAACAAAGGTTACAAGTTCAAAATTGATGACTTTGGAACTGGGTATGGTGGCTTTTCTTATTTGCAGGACTTGGGTATTCGCTGCTTGAAAGTGGACAAAATGTTCGTTGATCCAATTGGCTCAGACGACCAAAAACTCAAAGTGTTGGATTCTATTGTGTCTGCGGCGATGAAAGCGGAATGTGAAATGATTGCTGAAGGTGTAGAAAACAGAAAGCAGATTGAGTATTTGGCTACGCACAATATCTACTTGATCCAAGGTTATGTGTACGCAAAACCAGA
The DNA here is from genome assembly GCF_033339195.1 of Vibrio sp. 811. Lineage (NCBI taxonomy): Bacteria > Pseudomonadati > Pseudomonadota > Gammaproteobacteria > Vibrionales > Vibrionaceae > Vibrio > Vibrio sp. 811. Next base: position 271 of record NZ_JAWOUB010000110.1, on the reverse strand, counting down.
GCCAATCGAGAATATTGCTGAACCAAATCCGGAGGCGTAACTTCTGTTCGTTGATTTTAAAGGTGTCCAATGTGGCACCTTTTTTCTTGCCTATTGTTTACCAGAAAATAGGGAAGTCATTAAAAGTGACTCCCAACTTTAAATCGAAAACTTGAGCTGATTTTTATATCACGATGAGACGATTTTGATATTTGGCATATTGTCGAATTGAGCACTTCCCATTAAATTTTTTTGCCATCTCATAGATGGTCGTCGAAGTAAATAAACAGAA
>NZ_JAWOUB010000109.1:0-1080 GCF_033339195.1 Vibrio sp. 811 | reverse complement strand
CCAATCCCGCCACCAATGACGTAATCGCGTATGTGCCATGTTCGACAAATGCTGAGATGAAAGCGGCCATAGAAAGTGCGCAAACGGCTTTTCAATCTTGGAAAGAGGTGGCGGTATCAGAGCGAGCGCGTTTGATGCTTCGCTATCAGCATCTTTTGAAAGAACATCATGATGAAATCGCGACCTTGCTTTCGCACGAAACGGGCAAAATCTTTGCCGATGCCAAAGGCGATGTTTGGCGCGGCATAGAAGTGGTTGAGCAAGCGGCCAACATTGCCAGCAACCTGATGGGAGAAACGGTCGAAAATGTCGCGACTGACATCGACAGCTACTCGATAATCCAGCCTTTGGGTGTGTGCTGCGGTATTACTCCGTTCAACTTTCCTGCCATGATCCCGTTGTGGATGTTTCCCATCGCAATCGCGAGCGGTAACACTTTCGTTCTTAAGCCTTCCGAGCAAGTGCCTTTAACCTCGATTCGCTTAGCTGAGCTTTTTGAAGAGGCGGGTGCGCCAAAAGGCGTATTGCAGATCGTTCATGGCCGCAAAGATCAAGTCGATTTCTTGCTTGCTCATCCCGATATTCGCGCGGTGTCTTTCGTCGGCTCAGTGCCTGTCGCGCAGTACATTTACACCACGGGAACTCAATACTTTAAACGCGTACAAGCCTTTGCTGGCGCTAAAAATCACATGGTTGTCATGCCTGATGCTAACAAAGATCACGTCATCAACAACTTGGTGGGATCATCGGTTGGTGCTGCAGGGCAACGTTGCATGGCGATTTCAGTCGCGGTGTTTGTTGGCGAGTCAAAAGCCTGGATTGCGGATCTCAAACAAGAAATGGCGAAAATCCATCCCGGCGCTTGGGATGATGAGGATGCAGCGTATGGCCCTTTGATCAGTGAGCAAGCCAAGCAGCGCGTTTTGGGTTTGATTGAGTTAGGTAAACAACAAGGTGCGGTGTGTGAACTTGATGGCAGCCAATGTGAAGTCGAAGGGTTTCCCGATGGTAATTGGATCGGGCCAACGCTGTTTAGCGGCGTAACGCCGAATATGTCGATTTACACCCAAGAGATTTTTG
>NZ_JAWOUB010000108.1:0-1081 GCF_033339195.1 Vibrio sp. 811 | reverse complement strand
CATACTTTGGCGGTGTTTACTACACAGCGGCAAGACATGCAGGTTACAACGAATTTGAATCATTCTTGTACTCTGCCACCATGTCTACTTTTTTCTGGGAATACGGTGTTGAAGCGTTTGCAGAAGTCCCTTCTTGGCAGGACATCTTTATCACGCCATTCTTTGGTGCGGTCGTGGGTGAAATGATGCTAACAGCAGAGCAAGACATCGTAGCAAATGGCGGCGAAGTGTTAGGTTCAGAAACTGCAGGCGACGTTTCTCTCTTCTTCCTAAACCCTGTTGGTCATATCCACCACTGGGTGACTGACGCATGGGGCGGCAGCGCTGAATTGAAATTCAACTCCTCACCTTGGTTCGGCAATCAAGATGTTGCGAAGTTTGCCATGGACGCAGGTGCAAGCTACGACAGTCAGTTTTACGGCGTAGAGCTGAAAGTAACGTTCTAAGCCAACCATATTGAACGACATTAATGAAGAGCAGCCAAACGGCTGCTCTTTTTGTATCTAGTGCACTGTTTTGATTATTTGCTTCGCGAATTAGTGTGAAAAATTGACTTCTATCAAACATAACCCCTTCCTAGGACCTACACTGAAGAAAAGGACTTATTCCAATAACTTAAGCGATGCGTTCCACCGCACTGCGTCCAAACCTTATTCCAGGAGGGGACATCATGAACACTGTGTTTATCGTTAACTTTGTCGGTCAAGCATCACCGGCGACTATCAAACAACTGGCTGCTGTTACTCATGAAAACGGAGGCAAATGGTTAATCAGCAAAGTGAACTTTATTGAAGACCAAGTCGCTGGGGTGATAAAAGTTGAGTTACCTGAAGAAAACGCGGACACGGTGAAAGAAGCGTTTTCAGCCTGCCAGACTCTAGTAGTTAAATTTGTGGATTCAGAGCCTCACTCACACAAAGAAGATACCATTTTCCAACTTCGTCTCGATTCCAATGACCGTGCAGGTATCGTCAATGAAATCACTCACGTTCTGGACGCACAAGGCATCTCTATTTTAGATATGGATTGCCAACGCGTATTTATTGCCGGGGGTGGCGGTGTGAGTTCTAGCTTGTTCAGC
>NZ_JAWOUB010000107.1:0-1093 GCF_033339195.1 Vibrio sp. 811 | reverse complement strand
GAGGCATTGTTTCACGAGCGAAGACAAGGTAAACCGCATCGCTTGCTTTCGCACCCAATGATGAGTATTGCGTTGCTGCATCTGGGTACAGGATTGCTGAAGCCCAAGGTGGGATGAACCAAATTACCGCGCCAAATAGCATCATCACAAGCGCCATCAGCGCAGCTTTACTTGCGTTTTTCGAATCTTTCGCGTTAAGGAAACGGTAAGACTCCTGCATGTTGTTGATACTTTGCAGCTGTTTCACTACGAAGAAGATGAACGTACAAACTAACAGTAGTGGGTAGTTCATATCTGGGCCCATGATGAAGCCACCAGGGAAGTTCTCAACGATCTCGCCAGGGCCACCAACGACGTACAATGCAACTGCCGCACAAGCAATGGAGATAACCGCAACAACCAGCGTTTGAATAAAGTCCGACGCCACTACGCCCCACGCACCACTCAGCAATGAGATAGCCAATACCGCAAGGCCAGTCACCCAAATGGTAGTCACGATGTCGGCATTAAATACCGCAGAAGCAAACACACCCAAACCGTTTAGCCAAACGCCCGCGTTAATCACACTTAACGGAATGATTACCCACGTGAAAAACTGCTCGTTAGTGTTACCAAAGCGGCGTTTTACCCCTTCAGTCGGCGTATCGACACGCATTTGGCGGAAGCGGCGAGCAAAGTAGAAGTAAGCGAAAACGTACGCCACCATGTTGCCAACAAACACGGCCAATACCGCGAAGCCATCGTTAAACGCTTTACCCGCTGCACCGGTAAACGTCCATGCAGAGAACTGAGTCATAAATGCTGTGGCACCAACCATCCACCAAAGCATCTTACCGCCCCCGCGGAAATAGTCGCTGGTACTATTGCTTGCCATTTTTTTGAACAGCAAGCTGATTGCCACCATCAGGGCAAAGTAGCCTGCTATTACTAAGTAATCGTATTCCATAATAGAAACCTCGAAACGCTGTTTTAATTTAGATAAATTATATTTTCAAAAAACAAAACTAACTGAGACAAAACTCAAAACAACGGTTCATTTTTTTATTTTTTGCGCTCAAACGTGATGAAGATCAATAGTGAGCGTCTTGTAAAT
>NZ_JAWOUB010000106.1:0-1095 GCF_033339195.1 Vibrio sp. 811 | reverse complement strand
AGCATGACAGGTTTACCTGCTGCTTTCGCTAGCGCCAGTTGCTCTTCAAGCTCGGCCACATTAGCAATGCGAGTAAAGCTAACCGTTGTTTGCTGTGCTTGGGTTTCGTTATTGCCAAACCAATAATTCAGTGCTGGTTGCGCGGAGGCGAACAAACCGAGGACGGCAATAATGCCAATTGCGCTTTGCTTCCAGCCACCAAACTCCAAGCTGTTTTTGATGTGATACAACCAACCAAATGCCGCGATACCGAGCGCAGACCACAACGCCGTCGACCACATTTCTGGCAAGATACGCTCAAGCAAGAAGATTGGTGCTGCCAGCAGAATGAAACCAAATAGTGTCTTCACGCGGTCCATCCAACCACCGGCTTTTGGCAGCAGTTTGTTGCCAAATACCGCCACGAGAATCAGCGGAATACCCATACCCATCGCCAGTGCGTAAAGCGCAATACCACCAGTCAGCAAGTCACCACTTTGTGCAACGTAGAGTAGTGCGCCTGACAGAGGTGCTGTGGTACACGGTGAGCACACCAGACCTGAGATCGCACCCATCGCGAATACGCCTGCGCTGCTGCCGCCTTGTTGTTTGTTGCTTAGGTTGTTTAGCCACGTTTGTACACTGCTTGGCAATTGCAGGGTGTACACACCAAACATGGAGAGTGCCAACGTGACGAATAAGATACTCAAACCAATCAACACATATGGGTGTTGCATCGCCGATTGGAACTGCATGCCTGCTGATGCGACCACTAAGCCGAGAAGAGTGTAAGTCAGCGCCATGCCTTGCACGTAAACTAGGGATAAACCCAGAGCGCGGCGTTGACTGAGTTTCCCGCTGCCAAGTACGATGCTGGTCAAAATTGGGTACATTGGCAGAACGCATGGCGTAAACGCTAAGCCTACACCAAGAGCTAAAAACAGCAGCGGAGTCCACCAATTGTCAGCAAGGTTCGCCGCGAGGCTGTCTTGCTCAGTGACTGGTGCTGGAGCGTTGTTTGATGACACTGACGTGCTCGCCGTTGGTGATGTCGTGCTTGTTTGGTTATTGTTCGCTGTTGATTGCGTTGGCTTTTTCGCTATTGCGGAATCAGCA
>NZ_JAWOUB010000105.1:0-1095 GCF_033339195.1 Vibrio sp. 811 | reverse complement strand
TCATGAGTCTTAAGCTGTCTTTGGTTTCGCTTTCCAATACAGATTTGCCTATTGAAACAAAACAACAGGCACTGATCGATATTGTTCTTCGCTTCCTCACACCACAAGAGAGAGCCTCTCTCTTTGAGTCCATCACTCATCAACGAGAAACGAACTTGCTGGCACGCTATCCTGAGTACCAGTCCAAAAGTCTTTCTGTCTTGTTTGAGTTAATGGATTATCGAGATTTGGTTCGACTGCATCCGAACAACCTACATGACGACGTCTATCTACTTGAATTAACCGTAGCAGAGTGCTTCCCTCATTGGTTAGACTTTTGGTGCGCTTGCGAAATCGAAGCCATCAAACAGAAATACTCGCTTGAAAACCGCGAGCCAGCGACTGAACTCTCCTTCGAAGACGCCTCTTACTCAGCAATGCTCATTGATGATATTTCAGAGTCTTCAATGCGCGTTCAACTGCCCAGCTACCCAGTGGCAATGACCTTGAGTGACGCAGTTGCGCTGAGTAATTTGGAGCTCTTCGTTCAAGGAGAAAAGTGGTATGAGATTTTGCCCTTGTTGTCACTTTCTCAGAAAGGTAAGCACTTTATTCTGCTCCAAACTCAGACAACTCCGGTGTTGGTCGCATCAGCGCTAATCCAAGACTGGAACCAACGTAACACTTGGCTAAGTTATGCGCCGCAGTTTAACAGTGAAAAATGGCGATTCTGTCTACCTCTGCACGGCTATCAAGAGCTTAATCGTCTTGATATCTTGGCAAGTGACCTCGTTACAGACTATGGTTCTTTAACAGTGTTTGATCAGGCATTCCAAACACACATAACTAAAACAGAGACGGTATGCGAAGTGCTACGTCTTACTGTGAGCGGCAGCGTTCAACACAAGCTCTACTTCTTATATCTTGCACAAAAAGAGCTGATGAATGTGCTGTTTCAGTCAGGCTACAAGGTTGGGTTCACCATTATAGAACAAGCGTTCATGTTAAATTTTTATCAATCTATTGATTCTAAAGCCTACTTTCATTCAGGATACTGCGACATTAACGGTGACGGTATTAATACGTACCGGGGCTTCTGGAATTTTGAATCGATGG
>NZ_JAWOUB010000104.1:0-1100 GCF_033339195.1 Vibrio sp. 811 | reverse complement strand
AAAGCACAACTAATAAAAACAGTCGCAAAAAAGGGAAGACATGTTTAAGAAATTAAAAGCATGGTTGGGTAATGGATCTGCAAAAGTGGATACTATTTAGGATGAAATGAGCGTGTTTCAAGGTGCGACGCTGAAGGGACATGTTCATATCAAAGGTGGGGATGTTGAACAGCAGATCGACGCTATCACCATTAAATTGAACACAGAAATGAAAGTTGAAGTGGACGATAGCGTAAGTTATCAAACCTTCACTATCGACCAGCTCAAGGCGGTTGACCCGTTTGTGATTCAACCGAATGAAGAAAAACAAGTGCCTTTCGAGCTAAAACTGCATGATGAAACACCTATCACTGCGGTTAGCGCATTGAAGAACCAGTGCAATGTTTGGGTCGAAACCACTCTGGATATTGATTTTGCCATCGACCCACGAGATCGCGATTACATTGAAGTGAAACCACTACCAGTGGCATCTCGCGTTATTCGAGCGATTGAACAAGCTGGTTTTACGATGGTGAAAGCAGATGTCGAAAAAGGCTTCTTGCGCGGCGGCTCTTTTGCCTCCCGTTCTGGTATCTATCAAGAGCTTGAGTTTCGCAATAGCGGGTTTGTGTCTTCAAAAGAAATTGAGCTGTCTTTTATTTTGGAAGGGCAGATGATGCACTGTTTGGCTGAAATTGACCGTTCTTTGAGCTTCTCAGGTGATCAGTATCGCTCATTCACATTGCCAATCAATGCCACTGATGCGCAAGTGGCAGCCGCAGTGGCACCAACATTGAGTCTATAAAAACTCGCTTTCCGAGGCAGATGAAAACAGGTGCCGATATCCAATCGTGAATGCGATATCGGTACTGTTATCCATATTTCTCGCATTCTCTATCGCCATGATTTCAAGGGCAGAGTTGCCCATGAGATAGCGATATCCCATCACAATTTCATTTGACGCATCGGCAAATTCTGCTGGCCCCTCTGTGGATCCTTGATACCAGTGGTATTCAACAATAAAGTGGTGGTTTTCCCAAGGTGCATAACGATATCCGCCCGCCATTGCAGCGGTGTTGTGGCGGTAAGGTAAATCGAGAAGAGCACGATCGTCAGAACGA
>NZ_JAWOUB010000103.1:0-1102 GCF_033339195.1 Vibrio sp. 811 | reverse complement strand
GAATCGCTTGGATAATCTCGCCTACTTCTTGTGTTGCTTTCGTCGTACGCTCAGCAAGTGCACGGACTTCATCAGCCACAACTGCAAACCCGCGACCAAACTCACCCGCACGCGCAGCTTCAATTGCCGCGTTTAACGCAAGCAAGTTAGTTTGCTCTGCGATGTCTTCAATCACTTTAATGACTGCGCCAATTTTCTCGCCATGAGCACCAAGGTGATTCATCTGAACCGACATGTCCGCCATTTGCTTCGATACCTGTTGAATGCTCTCTACCATTTCAACAATGACGGTACGGCCTTGCTCGGCTGTGGCTTCTGATTTACGAGCTTCTTCAAACGTAGACGCACCTTGTTCCGCCACTTGTGAAATGGTCAAACTCAGCTCTTCTGCTGCCGTTGCGATAAGGTTCGCTTTGTCGGCTTGGCTACTCGCACCAGAAACAATGTCTTGGCTAACAACAGACAACTCACTCGTGACCGACTTAACTTCTTCAGACACGACTGAAATAGAGCCGATCAACCCCGTTAGAGATGCCTGCATTTTATTTAAAGAGGTCGCTAAGTTAGAAAGCTCATCACCCGATTCGTCTTTGATAGGAGAAGCTGTCAAATCGCCTTCCGCCACACGTTGTGCCAAAGTATCCAGTGCGGTCAAACGCCCTGTGATTGAATTAGACAACAAGTATGCAATGAACACTGTTGCGATCGCCGCAAGCGTACCTAGCGCGTAAATGGTGTTCTCAATATCGTTGAATGAATCGGTCAATTGGAGAAGCGCATCATGTGTGCTTTGTCGACCTTCTGCCGTTGCCGCATTGAGCATGTCTTCAATTGGGGCTAGATTCACCTCGTACAACTGACGGACTTGCTCAACGTTTTCTTCTAAACTGCGATGCCCAATATTCGGCTGAATTTGGCTCTCAAAGCTCGACGTAAAATTCGCCATAAGCTGCTCAATTTTTTCGATATTGCGATAGTCTTCTCCACCAGCGGTTTCAAGACGTTTTACATCAGCCAACGCAGAGGCAAACTCTTTCTTGTTCGATTGATATTCACGTTGTGCACCACTGGTATTGATGATCATACCGACAGCATCTCGATA
>NZ_JAWOUB010000102.1:0-1105 GCF_033339195.1 Vibrio sp. 811 | reverse complement strand
GTTCGCAAAAGTAAATCTCGTCACTCAAGTCGTGAGTTAAAAACCACGCTCTTTGTCCAGCAAGATCAGCTTGGAAAACCAATGATGATTGGTGGCGTGAACAACGAGGTGTTTACCCTCACGTTAAAATAATTAGGTAACCTTTCAATCCACATTAATGGTTTTAACGCATAACTTGTCGGTTATGCGTTTTTTGTAGATAGTAAAATAGCGATGGAGTCGTGATGTCTAAAGTCATATTAAAAGGATTTATATTGGTGCCTGAAGGGGAACTTGAAACGGTAAAAAGTGCGCTGCCTATTCATATGCGATTAACTAAAAGCGAGGCTGGGTGCCTTGTGTTTCAAGTGGTTGAAATCCCTGACAACCCGTTACGCTTTGATGTGTACGAAGAGTTTACAAATCGAGATGCGTTTGAGCACCATCAACTCCGAGTCAAAGATTCAGACTGGGGGCGGGTGACAGTGAATGTTGAGCGCCATTATGAAATTTTGGATGTTCAGGAATAATGAGGTGAGCCATTCTGTGTCAAAGTTGACTCAAATAGTGTTTTTTGCCCAGTTGGCGACTTTACGTTAGCTTACCTATTAATTTAAACCGTTTAAGGTAAAGAAATGACGAGAAGAATATTCGTATTGCGCCATGGTGAAACAGAGTTTAACGCAGATAAAAAGTTACAAGGACACTGTAACTCTTCACTGACATCTAAAGGTAGCGACCAAGCAAGGCGCGTCGGCACGACGCTCAAACAGTATGTTGAAAACCGTCCTTTCCGTGTCTACTCAAGTACGCTTGGGAGAGCACTGCAAACATCGCAAATCGTATGTGAAGAGCTTAACTACTCGTATGAAAACCTCAACAAAGAGCCTAGGCTAAAAGAGTTTTCTCTTGGTGAGTGGGAGCAAAGAACGATTCCCAGCTTAGAGCAAGAAATTCCCAACTTATTGGCTCAAAATGACTGGTATCTTCAAGCGCCAAACTGTGAAACTTATGAGTCGGTAAGGGAGCGTTTGTCCTGCTGGCTGAGTGATGTAACGCATGACGAAGACATTGTCGTGGTGAGCCATGGGCTAACAGGCATCGTGCTAAGAGGATTGCTGTTGGG
>NZ_JAWOUB010000101.1:0-1121 GCF_033339195.1 Vibrio sp. 811 | reverse complement strand
ATCAGCTGCCTCGTTGGCAGGTTGTCACTGCAATCCAACACCACATCCGCCAACATGACTTCGAGTTGTAACTGAGCTTGGTCGAGACGCTTGGTAATCGTGCGTACCTGAATCATTGAATTGAGATCACGAAGCTGCTGAGCCATCGCCTCGGTTTTCGCCAGTTCGATGTCGCCTTCACGATAGATAACCTGGCGCTGCAAATTGCTGCTGTCGACACGGTCATCATCAATCACAACCAATTTACCCACGCCAGCAGCCGCGAGATACAAACTTGCTGCACTACCCAACCCACCACAGCCGATGAGCAACACATGAGATTGACCAAGACGAGCTTGGCCCGATTCTCCGATTTCAGGTAACGAAACTTGACGCTGATAACGAATGAATTCTTGATCAGTAAGCACGATAGTCCTCCATTACCAATGAGGTGCTCGTTGTGCTCATCAGTTGGTCGAAAAACTCAATCACTTGTTTCGGCGATTCGGACAAGGTAATCGCACGAACCACCGCTAAACTGGACACGCCACATTGCCAAACTTGCTCTGCGTTTGATTGGTCAATGCCACCAATGGCCACAGTTGGATAGCCAACTCTTTCACCATATGGAATGCTATCGATCAGCTTTTGATACAAGGCTAAGCGAACCAGACCTTGCGGTTTGGATGGCATTTGTTTGGTGGTGGTCGGAAAGATATGCCCCAACGCAATGTAGCTTGGGTTAATTTGGACGATACGAAGCAGTTCATAATAACCATGGGTTGATAGACCTAAGCAAATACCTGCGGTGCTCAACTGGCTCAAATTGGAATCTTCGATATCCTCTTGACCAAGATGAACCCCGAACGCGCCATGCTTTATTGCTAGTTGCCAATAATCATTAATAAAAACTTGAGCGTCATACTGACGACCGAGTTCAATTGCGCGTGCAATCTGCTGTTCTAAGTCTGGCTGATAGGGGTCTTTGATACGTAGTTGAATGGTGTTGATACCCAATGGCAACAACCGCTCAATCCAACTGACGTCGTCCACGACCGGATAGAGACCCAAACTCTGTTTGCTCAGGTGAGGAAAGTTGACCGACTGTCCGTGTGATGACCAACCTACTTTGATGCCTAAAC
>NZ_JAWOUB010000100.1:0-1137 GCF_033339195.1 Vibrio sp. 811 | reverse complement strand
TCATGCCAACGTTTTGCTAGCCATGCCATATAGTGCACCATTCGTAGACCGCGAAGTGGCTCGATTAGTTTCAATTCCGCGGCGTTAAAATCGCAAAACTCTTGATACGCCTCTAAAATGATGTCCAGTTGCATCAGCTTATCTTGGCGTTCGCCGTTAAGTAGCATCCACAAATCTTGTACGGCAGGGCCGTTGCGCGAGTCATCTAAATCGACAAACATTGGGCCGTCGCGCCACAAGATGTTACCCGGATGGCAATCGCCATGCAGACGAATCGTTGCGAAGCTGTCTTGCCAGTGGTTTTCGATGGCTTTGATGAGCATGTCCAAGTCATTGAAAAAGCTGTTTTCTAAATGCATCGGGATCATATTGGCGTTTTGCAAAATCTCACGTGGTTGGTAGAGATACTCTTGCAAACCAATGGTAGGGCGATGTTGAAAAGCTTGTCGGCTGCCGACTTTATGGATTCGTCCTAAAAAGCGACCAACTCCTTCAAGCTGCTCTAAGTTATCGACTTCAAACTGACGACCGCCTACGCTTTCGAAGAGAGCGAACCCATAGCCTTGATAGTGGTGTAGGGTGTTGCCATTGATGCGTACGGGTGGGGCGACGGGGATTTCGTTATCAATCAGCTCAAGCGTGAAATCGTGCTCTTCTTGAATCTGCTCGTTGCTCCAACGTTCCGGACGATAGAACTTCACGACGTAGCGACGGCGCTCTTCATCGGTAAATTGATACACTCGGTTTTCGTAACTGTTGAGAGGCAGAAAGCCCGATTCAGCACGAATGCCAATGCTTTCTAACGCGTACCACATGAAATCAGGGGTGAGGGCGTCAAAGTTAACCATACTTTGGGACATATAAATAAAAAGGCTCATTACTGAGCCTTTTTCCATTAATTATCGACGTTGTCGTTACAGCTTTTTGATAAACCGACTTTCAACTTCGATAGTGAATTCGTTGCTCTTATCGGTGAGTATAAACTGAATTGTGGTGATCGCAGAGTTTAGCTTGTCAGGATCGGCACCAAGGCTCATTGGCAAGTTCAACACTTCCCCTGGCTCAACTTGAATTGTTTGTTTGCCGTACCAACTCACATCGCTCAATCCTTTTACATCCAGATTGTATTCTTGGACT
>NZ_JAWOUB010000099.1:0-1138 GCF_033339195.1 Vibrio sp. 811 | reverse complement strand
ATAATTATTGTCTGACTAGATGAATAGAGGCAGGTAAATTATGCAGACATCCCCAATAAATGTAAAATACACGGCTCCAATATAACGAAGTACCGATAAGTGTTCTGCAATGTCAAAGACAACACCGCATCAATCGCAAGAATCTGGAAAGCCAGGCAATACTGGGGTAAAGCGCATTATCAAAGCGACAGGTTATTCTATACAGGGATTAAAAGCCGCTTTTAAACATGAAGCTGCTGTTCGACAAGAGCTCGCTTTGCTAAGCATTGCTGTGATTTTGGCGTGCGTGGTTGATGTCGGGATGATAGAGCGCATCTTATTGATTGGTGTCGTGGTATTAGTTCTGATTGTCGAACTGATTAACTCCGCGATAGAAGCAGTGGTGGATCGCATTGGTGTTGAACGCCATGAATTAAGTGGCCGCGCTAAAGATATAGGATCGGCAGCCGTTATGGTTGCGTTGGCGTTCGCAGCTTTTAGTTGGCTATACATATTGGCCAGTCGCTACTTAGGCTAGAGGTTACAACATGATTCAGCAGTATCGAGATAGCAACCAAGTCATTTGGTTTGATGAGGAGCTTATTGAAGATCCTAGTCAGCCTATTTTTGATGCCGAGTATTGGCAATCCACCAACAAAGTAACTGGCAGTGCTTCAGGGCGTGGTACGACTTGGTTTGTTCAGCTTGATACGATGCAAGCCGCTCTGCGTCATTATCGACGTGGTGGCTTGGTTGGTAAGTTAGTGAAAGACAATTATTGGTTTTCAGGTTGGGAGCAAACGCGTTGTGCGCAAGAGTTCCAACTATTACTTACACTGATTAATGCTGGCGTTCATGTGCCAAGGCCAATTGCTGCGAGAGCTGTGAAATCTGGATTGACATATCAGGCCGATTTATTGAGTGAGCGCATTCCTAACGCAAGAGACCTGGTCAGTATCTTGCAGGAAAAACCGTTACCGGAAGGAATGTATCAAAAAATAGGGCAAGAAATTGCCAAAATGCACAACGCTGGCGTTAATCACACAGACCTGAATATCCACAACATCTTGATCGATGACAAAGATAAAGTGTGGATTATTGATTTTGATAAGTGCCGCAAACAAGAGCACGGCGACTGGAAAAAGCAAAACTTAGAAAG
>NZ_JAWOUB010000098.1:0-1146 GCF_033339195.1 Vibrio sp. 811 | reverse complement strand
GTGGTATCTGCACTGATGTGCTCCAGTTCACCCACTAAGCCGCCGTATTTTGTAAAGTCATACGCGGTGAATTTTACGATGGCATTTAGGTTCGGGCGTAGAAAAGCGATGTCTTTCGGGGCGATTTGCGCCGCAACTAACAAGGTGTCTTCGGTTGGTACGATTTCAACGATGTCCATACCCGGTTGGATAACGCCGCCAACGGTGTTGACGTTCAGCGTTTTGATTTTTCCTGTCACCGGAGAGACCACCACTGTGCGGTTTACGCGGTCTTCCAATCCTACAGCCGATTCAACTAATGCAGACAATTGGTCTTGAGCATTATTGAGTTTCTCTTGTTGTTCGGAACGGAACTTCAACGCCACATCGATGCGATTGAGCATGGATTCTTTGATGGCGGATTTGATCACTGGGATTTTCAGTTCGCTAGATGTCATTTCACGGCGAGTGTCGTTCACTTGGCGCTGCAATTTGAGTAGCTCAATACGCGGAACAACGCCTTCATCCGCCAACGGTTGGGTGATATCCAGTTCTTTCTTCGCGTATTGGTAGCTTTGGCGTAAGTTGCGCACTCGCGCTTCAATTTCGACCAAGTCTTGCTGTTTTTGCTCAACTTGTTGATCGATCACCGACAGTTGGTTGCGTAGGTTATCCAAATCTTCGCGGTATTCTGCTTTTTGACGCTGAGTTAATTGTGGCTGCGTCTCTTCCAATACCGGTGGGAAAGTCAGTTTGCCGTAATCGAGAACGACGCTTTTTTCCCAATCTTGAATATTAAAATCGCGATTGACGGCAACGCTGTTGATAGAAGCAGAAAGTTGTAATACCGAGGCGGTCAGGTTGGCAACTTGTTGTTCACGTTCGCGGTAGTCCGAGCGAAAACGAGTATCGTCGATCAACAGAAGTTGCTGGCCTTTTTTCACCAGTTGTCCTTCCTTCACCAGAATTTCTTTGACGAGGCCACCTTCCAAGTTTTGAACTACTTGGATTTGAGAAGAGGGAATTACTTTACCTTGACCGACGGTGACTTGGTCGATCTGTGCCCACGACGCCCAACCAATGGCTGCAACAAAAAACAACACCATAACCCACAACATTAGTCGGGCACTATTTGGGGTGTTGAGAAGCAGTGCGGCGGTTTTGTCA
>NZ_JAWOUB010000097.1:0-1149 GCF_033339195.1 Vibrio sp. 811 | reverse complement strand
CCAAAGAGCTTCCTACATCTAAAAAAGAAACTATTGAAAACTCTCGTTCTTACACGCCAGAACAGGTCAATGCGATCATTCAGCACCAAACCGAGCAACATGCACTCTCAACACAACTTTGTCATGAAGCGGGTCTACGCGCTCACGAACTGTACACACTACGACCTTCTGGCGAAGTAAATCCGAGTCCACGGGACGTACACCAAGATAAATTTTCCCAACTCCCCAATGACTCAAAAACCTACACGGTTCAAGGGAAAGGCGGTCTCATTCGTGAAGTTCAAATCCCCAACCATTTGGCAGAAAAGTTAGAAGAACGCAGACTCGATACACCACAGCAACTCTCTGACAGGGGCGTGAATTACGAATCGCATTACAACATAGCAGGAGGACACAAGTTTTCTGATGCGTTCAGCAAAGCGAGTTCTCGCGCTCTTGGGTACTCCAACGGAGCACACGGCTTACGCCATAGCTACGCACAAAACCGCTACGAACAACTGGCTAACCACTTTGAGCGTATCGATGTCATGACGATTATTTCTCAAGAGCTAGGGCATTTCCGCCCCGATATTACAGAGGTATACCTACGATGATTTGGGGATTTTTGACGGTAATTGTTGTGGGATTGGTATTGCTTTTTGCAGCACCATTTCTTGATTTTCTAACTCCCGATAGCACGATTTGGTTAGTAGACTTATCCAACTCAAATGGTCCTATTTTACTAGCACAAGGCGCAAAAACGCTCTGGTACCAATGGCAATCATGGGTTTACATATTCTTGTTTAGCCTCATGACAGCGTTCATTTTAGGTTTAATTTACAACGGCATTCGCACATTCGCAGATGAGTCGTTACTCAAAGCTAAGAAAGAATTAGCTAAAAAAACGAAAGAGATCGAAAACATAAAACGAGAATACCAAGGTCAAGTTGAGAAGGATATCGTAAACAAACACGCCAAAGAAGCGAAACGACTCAACAAGAAAGAAAACGAGATCTACGCTATCAAGCAGCAAACAGAGAACAAGGAAGTGGCGTTACAAAAGCAAATAAGAATAGTCAATCACGCACACCGTCGACAAAACCAACAGACACAGAGTAAGTTAGGTCAAAGAGATCGACTGAGCGCAGAGAAGAAAATAATGGCAGAGTT
>NZ_JAWOUB010000096.1:0-1152 GCF_033339195.1 Vibrio sp. 811 | reverse complement strand
CGGTCACAAAAAGCGTATTTTCCCAATTGGTCGACTCGATAAACCTTCGGATGGTTTGATCTTCTTGACTAACGATGGCGACATTGTGAACAAGATTCTGCGCGCTGGTAACAACCACGAAAAAGAATACGTGGTGCGTGTCGACAAGCCGATTACGGACGAATTCCTAAAACAGATGTCGAGCGGTGTTCGAATCCTCGATACCGTAACGCTCCCTTGTAAAATTACGAAAGAAACCAAGTTCTCTTTCCGTATTGTTTTGACGCAAGGCCTAAACCGTCAGATCCGCCGTATGTGTGAAGCACTCGGCTACGAAGTATTTAAACTTCGCCGCGTACGCATCATGAACATCTCTCTAGATGGAATTCCAAATGGTAAATGGCGTTACCTAACCGATGACGAAGTCGCAGAAATTTTAGCAATGTGCGATGGCTCAGTTGGTACCGAGGAAGCGTCAAAGACAGATTCTCGAGGTCGTAATATTCGTAAAGCGACTGATGCGAAACTGTTTGATAGCCGTGAAGAGAACCAAGGTTCGACTGCTCGTCGCAATCAAAAAACGCGCACCTTCCGTGGTAATAACGCTGACGAGTTCCGTCATGCACCTAACTCTAAAAAAGGCCAGCAAAAGCGCCGTCAACGTGATGATGAAAACTCACGCCCTGCGAAAGAGCATTACAAAGCGAAACCTCAAGGTGAACGCGCGAAGCCACAAGGTGAGCATGGCAGACCGCAAAACAAGCCTCAAACACCGAGCAAACCGAAGCAGCATTACGTCAATCCGAATACGACAAGTAAACCGGCAAAACGCACTAGTGGCACATTAAGCCTCAAAAAATAACAATAAAGGACGCTTTCGCGTCCTTTTTCTTTGTTGGTCATTCAACCCAAACTGGCTTACAAGCATAATGGGGCAAACTGCCCTCTGGTCAAAGCAACAAGATCTTGCGGAGCAAGCTCAATTTCTAAGCCTCGTTTACCCGCGCTCACACAAATCGTCTCTTGTTCTTTTGCACTTTCATGTAGAAAGGTTGGCAACGCTTTCTTTTGTCCAAGTGGACTAATGCCGCCAACTACATAACCCGTTGTCTTTTGAGCGATGTCTGGATCTGCCATGTCGGCTTTTTTACCCTTTGCTGCTTTGGCTGCCAA
>NZ_JAWOUB010000095.1:0-1153 GCF_033339195.1 Vibrio sp. 811 | reverse complement strand
AGATGCAGGACTTTTAAGCTTATAGACTTTGCATGACCCAATGAGTAAAAGCCTCAACTTGCGGTTTATCGCTTTCCCTTACCACTATATGATGCGCGCTGGCGCTTGGCATGGACCATCCACCAATCGGAACCAAAAGTCCTTGTTGTAGCTCATCCTCCACTAAAAAGTCCCTTACAAGCAGTATGCCTAACTGATTCACCGCCGCTTGAATGGCTAGTAAGGAATGTTCAAATTCGGCGATAGGTTTACTCACTTTGCCTTCATAGCCCTGAAAACACAGCCAAGCTTGCCACGATTCATGGTATCCGCCCGTGCACAGTTTAGGCGCCAGCGCGATATCTGTAAGATGAATGACCGAATTAAGATTTAAAAAACCAGGGCTCGCCACCACTATCCAGTTTTCTTGGGTAAGTTGAACAGCCTGCTCTGATTGCCACTCTCCATAACCGTTGATGATCTCCACATCCGCAATGGCACTAGTATTCGGCACCGTGTTGGCAGTCGTTGAAATTTTTATCACGACATCAGGGTGCTGACGATGAAAATCGGCCAAGCGCGGCATTAACCATTGAGAACAAAAGCTGTGAGCGACATGAAGCGTCAGTTGAGTATTTTTCTGGCGAGCAAAAAGGTGTTGAGTTGCTACAGATAGCATCTGCAAAGTCTGGCTAGCAACAGGCAAGTAGGCTTGGGCCGCTTGTGTTAACAAAAGCTGCGCACCATTGCGCTCAAAAAGTATCGCGTTTAACTGAAGTTCCAACGATTTAACTTGCTGACTGACCGCCGCGCGAGTGACATTTAGCTCTTTTGCAGCTTTTGTAAAGCTTCGCAAACGGGCTGTTGCTTCAAAGGCTTTCAGGGCATTAAGTGGTGGGAGGTTTTGCATCATGCTCTCCTACTAAACGGAGCATCGATATTATGAATCTGTGATGACAGAATGATGAACAACAAGCAAAGCGCACGCCGCCGCCGTCATTTCAATATACAGCCCAACAACCGTCTCGGTTCCATGCAAGCATAAGTTTGAAGACAAGATCAAAAAAGCCAGCGATAAACGCTGGCTTTTTGCTTTGTTGGCTATAGCAACAAATTATTGAGCTTGTTCAGTCGTTTGGTATTCAAACGCAGGAACAACTACTTCCACACGACG
>NZ_JAWOUB010000094.1:0-1156 GCF_033339195.1 Vibrio sp. 811 | reverse complement strand
AGCTTTTGGAAGAGAAGAAAACCGTTTCGGATTCAACCAAAGGTAGCTGGCAAGAACAATTGGCGGACTGGGCACGTCAATCGCTCGCTGCGGGGGATAAAGAACTACTTTCTTTCGCATTACCAGAATTTGAGCGCATTTTATTAGAAGCTGCATTGGAGCACACTAAAGGTCACAAGCAAGATGCCGCTAAAGTATTAGGCTGGGGACGCAATACGCTAACCAGAAAGTTAAAAGAGTTGTACTGACCGTCACTTAAGCAGTGAGTTAACAATGAGAGTGCTTAGCGCTCGATATTAACAGAAATGTCAGTACAATTAAGGTGAACCATCCCTAATGTGACTAGGCAATGTCTACTGCAAAGACTCAAATTACACTACGTACCGCTGTACTCATCCCTTTTGTGATGATTTTCTTACTGGCTATCGGTGTGATTGTCTACGTCCAAAAACAAAGCTATGAAGAGGTGGTGACCGACATCAGCGATAAACAGCTGTCGGTGTTGACCGAAAGTGTCTACGACCACCTCAATAGTTATCTGCGAAAGCCGTTTACGGCAGTGATGACGCTTGCTCATAACGTGAGTTATCACAACCTGTACCATCCCCATGATACGCGAGATGTCCAAGCCTACTTATTGAGCGCGTTTCAAAACCTATACCGTTCTATTCCGCAGCTGGATGTGATCGCTTTTGGTTCGGAAACTGGCGATTTCGCGGGTTTTCGTCGCGAGATCTCCGACGATTACACCTTGATGGTTCAAGATAAATACACCGATGGTAAGTTAATCATCTACGGCACAGATCATGTCAGTAACGATATTCGTACTGTCATCACGCCTTACGATCCAAGAACTCGTCCTTGGTATCAACCGGTCGCCAAAGACGAAAAACCGATGTGGTCAAAAATCTACACCAATGCGGATGAGCGCCAAGACATCACCTTATCTGCTATGACACCGGTGTACGAACACCAAGAATTTGCGGGCGTATTGGTGACAGACATTCGTATCAATACCTTCAACGAGTTTCTACGCGTCATCAAGAAGAACACCAAAGCATCGGTCTTTATCATGGACCAAGAACACCGATTAGTGGCACATTCTGGCCCTGGCAGCGTGGTGTCTTGGGGCACAAAGTTTTCAGATAAAGGTCAA
>NZ_JAWOUB010000093.1:0-1165 GCF_033339195.1 Vibrio sp. 811 | reverse complement strand
AATTTGCTATCCGCGTAACTGAAAAACGTAACGGCTGGAGCGCAGAAATCACTCGTCAAGTAACGTCTCGCAAAACAATGGTTTCAAAACGTGAAACTGGGTTTGACAGCGAAGAAAAAGCACAAGCTTGGGCTGAACAAGAACTTGCGGGCTTCATCGAAAACCAAGTTGTTCGTAATGAGCGTAAAGCTGTACAGCGTCAAGAACGTGAAGCAGAACAACTTGCGGCAAAAGTTCGCAAAGAAGAAGCTCGTAAAGCACGCGAAGCTGAAGCTGACGAAGAATAATGGCATATATTCCGATTGATGTTTCGATCTGTCGGTAATGCTAAAAAGCCCTGAAGGTTTCTTCAGGGCTTTTTTGTTGGCTCATTTTCATAAGCAGTCAGAAGAAACCGAGAAGCCAAAAGAGCCTTCGGAAGGTGCGGCAAACTGTTGGTTACCAGGCAGTAAGTGAGGATTGTTTGCGTAAACACGATGAGATGATTTGTTATTACGTGTATGCACAGGCGGTAAATCAATATGATGTAAGCCATCCGAAAGATCGTTGGCCTCACCGTAGTCAAAGTCTGTTGTAACCTCGGCGTTATTTTTTGTGTGGTAACAATGATCTGGCTTACCTTCCTCTCGCCATTTGAGTTCTGAGCGTTGCGCGTCCAAGTTGAGTTCATCTGGAACAGATGAAGCATAATGATCTTCTAGTGAATGTTGTTGACTTTGTTCTTGTAAGTATTGAGCGATGTTTTCAGATTCTTGAGCGAGGAGATTTGCAGAAAGTCCAAGTCCCAACAAACAGCTAATGAGTTGTGTTTTATTCATAGATGTGTGCAAGCAAAAAGAAAACATAATACGAATAAATAAAACGCTGTGCAATTGTGCGGTGAACAAGATGAATTGAAATAAGCTAAACACGAAGCACAAACGTTAAGTTTTCATGTTTAAGTGTTTGTAATAAATAATATTGGTGAGTAAACATAACAAAAAAAGCCCGGCAACAGGTACTGGGCTTTGAGATCATAGAGCATGCAATTATGACTGAGTGTCGAGTGGGATTTGTCCCGTCGTTACCTGTTCGACGTCAAACTCAGTTAATCCTTCAATGTAGCTTTCTACCGCTTGTTCTACTTCATCGTCGCTTTGGCTGAAGTATGCGAGGTGGAAAATGG
>NZ_JAWOUB010000092.1:0-1165 GCF_033339195.1 Vibrio sp. 811 | reverse complement strand
GCATGATGCGCTCTGTCTTCGCAATGTTGCGTAAAGAGTGGTTAGAAAACCCACTAGTATTGCGCTTACCTTTGTTTATGTTGGCGTGTGGAGCGTTGCTTTTTATTAGTTTGATGAGTAACACCACGTTGCAACACAATATGTTTTTCGAAATGAGCCTCGGTGGCGATGTGAGTGATATTCACAAAGAACTTGGGGACGACGTCAACATGCTAATCACTGGTGGCGCTGGTTTGCTGTCTATGTTGCTTGCCATTCAGTACTTCCCTAGAACGCTGCGTAAAGAGCGTGCCGAAGGCAGCATTATGTTTTGGCGCAGTATGCCAGTTAGCGATCTAAAAACGCACCTCGTGAAGCTGACGTTTGGTTTGTTGGTGATCCCGCTGGTGTGTTCTGGCCTCGTTTTGGCGGCTGATTTTATGCTGTGGTTACTTAATATTTCGACCGACCAACAACTGGCTTTGCTCTATCGTCAAACTTCGCTTGGCTACGTGCTGCTGCACTGGGTGGAGTTCTTAGCAAGAATGGCGCTCGCAGGCGTGTTGATGCTGCCACTAGCACTTTGCGCGATGGCAATTTCTCAAAAGGTAAACTCGCCGTTAGTGATTCTCTTCATTGCGATTTATGCGCTACGTTGGATGCCAATTGCGATGTTTGGTTACTACGGGTTGGATCAGTTCTTCTCAGCCGTGCTCTATTTGCCTCTGCATGCGATCATCGCCTCTAACCCATTCAGTGCGATTCCTGAAGCGGGTTTGGCCAACGTCGGCATCTACGCCTTTATTGGGATACTGGCGTGGCCGGCAAGTTTGAAGTTCAGCCGTACTATTCAATAAACAACGGCTCGAACAAAAATCGAGACATAAAAAAACGGTCACAACCTGCGTTGTGACCGTTTTTATTTTTTACCCTTAGGGGCTCATCTATCCAATCGTCTAGCCAAGGAAAGAAATGTAACCTTGCAAGATAATTAAGTTGACGATGTCGATAAAGAACGCGCCAACAATTGGTACCACCATAAATGCCTGAGGCGAAGGACCAAAACGGTTAACGATAGAACCCATGTTCATCACCGCTGTTGGCGTCGCACCCAAACCAAAACCACAGTGACCACCCGAGATAACCGCCGCATCGTAGTTGCTGCCCATTACCATAAAGGCCACGT
>NZ_JAWOUB010000091.1:0-1168 GCF_033339195.1 Vibrio sp. 811 | reverse complement strand
ACCGCGCCACTAATCGCAGAAACAGGACCAAAACTGACCGCTCACTTCTATGACCGCATGTTTACTCACAACCCTGAGTTAAAAGACATTTTCAACATGAGCAACCAGCGTAATGGCGATCAGCGTGAAGCGCTATTCAATGCCATCTGTGCATACGCTGCTAACATTGAAAACTTGCCTGCTCTGCTTGGCGCAGTGGAGAAAATTGCGCATAAACACACCAGCTTTTTGATCACGAAAGATCAATATCAAATCGTAGGTAAACACTTGATCGCTACAATTGATGAGTTATTCAATCCGGGCCAAGAAGTTTTAGACGCGTGGGCTGAAGCTTATGGCGTATTGGCTAATGTATTTATCCAGCGCGAAGAGCAAATCTATCAAGCGAATGCATCGCAAGAAGGTGGCTGGCGAGGGCTACGTGAGTTTGAGTTGGTCGGTAAACAATTGGAAAGTGAACACATTTGCAGTTTTGTTTTCAAACCGACGGATGGCAGTAAAGTGACGAAGTACAAGCCTGGGCAGTACCTCGGCATCTACATCAACAGCGATAAGTTTGAAAACCAAGAGATCCGTCAATACAGCCTATCTTCTTCGGTTCAAGAGAACACTTACCGCATCTCCGTAAAACGTGAACAAGGCGGTAAAGTATCCAACTACCTGCACGATGAGCTAAACATCGGCGATAAAGTAAAACTCGCAGCGCCAGCGGGTGATTTCTTTATGGATGTAGACACCAATACACCAGTGGTGCTGATTTCTGCAGGTGTCGGCCTTACGCCAACACTGTCAATGCTAGAAAGCTTGACGGAACATCACGCGCCAGTGACTTGGGTACATGCAACAGAAAACAGCAAACACCACGCCTTTAAAGAGCACGTAAACCAGCTAGTCACGGCGAAAGAAAACATGAACGCGCTCATTTGGTATAACCAACCAACGGCAGAAGACAAGATAGGTGAAGACTTCCACTTTACCGGCTTTGTAAACCTGCATGAAATCGAAGCCGCACTCAAACAAGACAACGTACAAGTGTACTTCTGTGGGCCGGTGGGTTTTATGCAGCACGTCGCGAAACAGCTACAAGAACTTGGCGTCCCTCAGGAACAATTCCATTACGAATGCTTTGGCCCACATAAGGTGGTTTAAGCGCGTTCACCTATCGGGA
>NZ_JAWOUB010000090.1:0-1171 GCF_033339195.1 Vibrio sp. 811 | reverse complement strand
TGCTCAGCTTGAGTAGCAAGCCAGCGACAAAGATTAGCAAGGCTAATAACGTGATTGCTTTCGTCATTATGCATGGGTTTAGGCGTGAGGAAGTGGGGCACACGTATATGATTAAGCTCTGTCGTTAGATAGAGAAAATCATCATGTTGAACGGGGGCTGAAATGGGCGCTCCCATTTCCTTCACATCTGGGAAAAGCTCGTCTAAGGCGCGAGTTTCTAACACCGCGCCAGATAATATATGTGCGCCGACCTCAGAGCCTTTTTCTACCACACAAATTGACAGCGCTTCGCCTTCACGATCTTGGTTCAACTGTGCTAATCGACATGCTGCACTCAACCCCGCAGGGCCAGCTCCGACGATCACCACATCAAACTCCATGCATTCACGTTCCATTTTTGTGCTTCCTTTTTATTTTCGTCATCTGGGTGACATTTTTCGTTTATATAGAAAACTATAGCTCAGTTAACGTAAACGTGAATTCGATGAGAGGTAGTCATAGCTTTGAAGCATGAAAGAGTGACATGTGTTTGAAAATTAAACCGTTAGTGATGACTTTATCTGTTCGGTGGGTTGGTTTGAATTAGTGCGTAAAGCAGAAAAAAGGCTTCCATTTAGGAAGCCTTATGTCGTTATGACTTAGTTACACTTGGCCTTTGCAGATGTTCTGCAAGCACCTTGGTAAAGCGCGCGGCTTCACCGCCGGTACAAGCTCTGTGGTCAAAGGTAATGGACAGCGGCATTGCTTTTACGGCCACGGCTTGACCGTTACGGATCACGACTCGGTCCACAATTCGTCCTGCACCGACAATCGCGACTTGCGGTGGCGAAACCACTGGTGTTGCGAAAATGCCGCCAATGGCCCCAAAGTTGGACAAAGTAATGGTTGCGTGTTGTAAGTCTTCTCGGCTGATCTTTCTGTCTCGGATGCCTTTGACGGTTTGATCTAGCCAGCGACGAACGTCTTGCGGTTCATACTCATCCGCGTGGCGAAGCACGGGGACATACAGTCCGTGACGGCTATCCACCGCTACACCAAGATTGACGGTAGGATGAACACAGCGCGTCATGGTTTCGGCATCGAACCAAGCGTTGAGAGCTGGCTCTTGCTGGCAAGCATAAACGATAGCTTGTACCAGACGAATGCTGATGTCCTCGTTTGGCAACCAATC
>NZ_JAWOUB010000089.1:0-1171 GCF_033339195.1 Vibrio sp. 811 | reverse complement strand
GTCATGCCCTTAGAAAGCTCGAGTTGTAAAGACTTAACAATCGCAAAATTATTAACACTTAGATGAGCCAGCATTTTTATTTACCTGTATAACTGAACAATACTGTATATGAGAACAGTATATACTGTTTCTTTATACAGTAAAGATGAGCGGGAATATTTTTATCTAACAGGTTATTTTTTGTGATGAGGTGGGAAAAATGAGTCGAAGTCTCGACAACGACTCATTGAAATTGAAAGGGTTATGGGCGAGTTGGATTGATCGTCAGTGGCTCTAGTGTCACGACAGCATTAACACTTGCTCCTGGGTGATCGACATACGACGTGTCTTGCATCAACGTGTAGAAAACGTCAACAAAGTCATCATCGTTGGTAAGCACACCATCTGGAATTGCATCGATGATCTTGTTTGTGATTTGTGGGATGACTGCGTATGCCTGAACTTGCGGATCTGGGATGGCTTTCAGAACTTCTTCAGCGACTTGCACCAATAGTTTAGCCAGCTGTTTGTAGTCTGTGCCGTCATCTTGCTCCATCAGAACAATATCTGCAGCGCCCCAGCGGTAGCGAGACCAGTGAATGATGATTTGATTTGGGTAGTAATCTTGGTTGTCGTAATCCAAGTAAGGAAGCTCTACCAGATCAATTGTCGGCTCGTCGCGGCTTGGATTGACACCTGTCACGATGGCGTAAACCTCTGCTTTGCCAGAGATCCACGGTTCTTTGTCATCCGCTAAGCGAATTTTCTTCAGTTGAGTTGTTTGAATCGGAGCGACATCACTTGTCGCTGCGCTTTGTAGCATTGGTGAAGATTGTTTTTGACTCTCTGAATAATAAGGCTGAATTAGAGCTGGCTGCCCCAGTTTTTTCATTTCTGCCTGCATCGCCTGTAAGCCTGCTTTGAGCTCTGCAGAGCTGTTGTTATCGACAACTAGAACGGGAACGTCAGGAAGCTGATACACATCAAGTTGATGAATTTGCCCGTAAACGTCAAACGCTTCGATGTATTGCCAGCTTTCATCATCACCGCTTGGTTCAAAGGCAAAGAGTGGTGCAACGTCGCCATTGAGCCATGCTCCTAGCATTTTTTCGTTGGCTAAGCGCACTTCTAGCAATTGATCTGAGAATTCAGTAATGCCTTTCCAGCTACGAATTTGAGCGTCGGCTTCAAC
>NZ_JAWOUB010000088.1:0-1183 GCF_033339195.1 Vibrio sp. 811 | reverse complement strand
AACGGCCAAGGAAAACCTTGGCAAGGACACAAAGCTGGGCAGTTTGCTTATGTTCGTTTTGGTAATGAAGATCCGCATCCGTTTACGATTGTTTCAGGTGAGCATGAACCAGAGGTACGCTTTTTGATCAAAGAGTTGGGTGATTTCACTACGGATTTGTACCACAGAGTTAAAATTGGTGAAGAAGTGATGGTTGAAGGCCCTTACGGACGCTTGGCGTTTGACGTCAATAAGCCGCAGATTTGGATTGCGGGTGGTGTTGGGGTCGCATCGTTCTTTGCCATCTTAGCGTCACTCAAATCGCTAAAAACGCATCCTCCTGTGCATTTGTTTTACTGCACGCGAGGTTTGGACAGTCACTTAGTGGACGAGTTGTGGAAAATGGCACGTCTTGCGCAAGTGAAGCTGAACGTGATTGATACGGCGGTGTCTCCTCGACTTAACGTAGAGCGTATCGCGAGCGAATGTGGCGATTTAGCGCGTTATGAGTTCTATTTCTGCGGGCCTGAAGCTTTTTCGCAAACACTGAAAAAAGAGTTGAATGCTTATCGCGTCGATACCGAACGTCATTACCATGAAGAGCTGTTCGTCATGCGATAGTAGCAGGGATGAACGAAACAAAAAGGAGCTGAGTGCAGCTCCTTTTGTCTTGTTGTATTCATGTCTAACGTATTGTCATCGTTAGATTATCTTGTTTAAGCCGAAGCCGACTTATAACCTTACAACTTCACTTTTTTGACCATGCCAGCTTCTGCGTGGCCTGGAATGTTACAAGCAAACTCTACGTTGTTGTCTCCGTGGAAGTGCCACAAAATCTGTTTTGCTTTACCCGGTTCTACGGTGACAGCATTGCCAGAGTCGTGCATGTGATTACCTGACATGTTTTTCATCATCTCACGGTGCTCAAGTTGTTCTGCTGCTGAACCGATGGTGAACTCATGATCGATTTTGCCCGTGTTCATCACCACGAACTGCACGACGTCGTTCGGTTCGATTTTTACGTCTTTCTTGAAGGTGATTTTCATGTCATCGCTCAAAATTACATGGACGACTTTATCCGGTTTCGCCCCATTCGCTGGCATACCCACTGCTGACATTCCTGCCATGCCTTGCATGTTGGAGTGATCCATTTTTGAATGATCCATCGGCATATCGCCCATGTTCATGTTATCCATCGACATCG
>NZ_JAWOUB010000087.1:0-1189 GCF_033339195.1 Vibrio sp. 811 | reverse complement strand
ATGGGCAATGCAGTGCTGCAACTACGATAAAGATGTGCATGGGACCATTGTTGATTTGCCGCAGCAATTGGAAGTCGCGATGTCTAACGTGGCAGAGAATAAGCTCAGCGAACGCGTGCATCCGTATCCTGCCAATATGCTTGCTAAAGCCCAAACATTGCCTGATCATGCCGATATTTGGTGGATGAGCCAGTTCTTAGATTGTTTCTCTCCAATTGAAATTTTAAATATTTTGAAGAAAGTGAAGGCGCAGTTGAGCGCGGGCGATACCGTTTACGTTCTCGAACTGTTTTGGGATGCGCAGAAATACGCGGGCGCGTCATACAGCTTAAATGCTACCTCGCTTTACTTTACCTGCCTAGCCAATGGTAATAGCCGTTTCTACCGTAGTGATGATTTCCTAGAAATTGTTGAAGCAGCAGGTCTCTCTGTTGTGGAAAGAACGGACAACATTGGCCTCGGACATACCTTATTAAAACTCCAAGCAAGCTAGTATAAAGAATGAAAACAGAGCACAAGCAAGTTGTCGTCGTTGGCGCAGGTCCTTCGGGTTCCACCGTTTCTGCGTTGCTAAAATCCCGTGGTATTGATGTTGTCGTGATCGAAAAAGCGACGTTCCCTCGTTTCTCAATTGGCGAAAGCTTACTTCCAGCTTGTATGGAGGTGGTTGAACTTGCCGGAATGACAGAGGCGGTGAAGCAGCATGGCTTCCAATTCAAAGATGGTGCGGCGTTCCGTCGTAATGGGGTCTACACCCACTTTGATTTCACTGACAAATTTACCGCAGGACCAGGCACCACATTTCAGGTTCAACGCGCCAGCTTTGATAAAGTGCTCGCTGACAGAGCCGCAGAACAGGGCGTCGACATTCGTTATCAGCATGAGCTGGTTAGCTTGGCGTTTGAAGGCAAAAAATCGCGCTTAGAAGTGGTTGGGCCGGATAAGCAGGCGTACCAAATCGAAGCCGATTTTGTTTTGGATGCGAGTGGTTTTGGCCGAGTGCTGCCGCGTTTGCTGGATCTGGAAGAACCTTCTTGCCTTCCACCAAGAAAAGCGATCTTTACGCATATCGAAGATCATATTTCACCACAAGAACCAGAGTACGATCGCAACAAAATTCTGATTTCAGTCCATCCTGAAAATCACGACGTATGGTACTGGCTCATTCCATTCTCGAATGGTACGTGTT
>NZ_JAWOUB010000086.1:0-1190 GCF_033339195.1 Vibrio sp. 811 | reverse complement strand
TATGAATTAGTCGAAGATCTTAGCAACAACACCAGCACCTACTGTACGGCCACCTTCACGGATCGCGAAACGTAGACCTTCGTCCATTGCGATTGGTGCGATTAGCTCTACAGTCATCTGTACGTTGTCGCCTGGCATTACCATTTCTACGCCGTCTGGTAGCTGGATGTCACCAGTTACGTCAGTTGTACGGAAGTAGAACTGTGGACGGTAGCCTTTGAAGAATGGAGTGTGACGACCACCTTCATCTTTAGACAGTACGTATACTTCTGATTCGAACTTAGTGTGTGGAGTGATTGAACCAGGCTTAGCTAGTACTTGACCACGTTCAACTTCGTCACGCTTAGTACCACGTAGAAGTGCACCAACGTTCTCACCTGCACGGCCTTCGTCTAGAAGCTTACGGAACATCTCAACACCAGTACATGTAGTTGTAGTAGTGTCTTTGATACCTACGATAGCAACTTCGTCACCTACAGTTAGGATACCACGCTCGATACGGCCAGTTACTACTGTACCACGACCTTGGATTGAGAATACGTCTTCGATAGGCATTAGGAATGGCTGATCTACCGCACGCTCTGGCTCAGGGATGTAAGTATCTAGAGCTTCTGCTAGTTCAACGATTTTCGCTTCCCACTGCTCTTCGCCGTTTAGTGCGCCTAGTGCAGAACCTTGGATAACTGGTAGGTCATCACCTGGGAAATCGTATTCAGATAGAAGTTCACGAACTTCCATTTCTACTAGTTCTAGTAGCTCTTCATCGTCAACCATGTCACATTTGTTCATGAATACGATGATGTATGGGATACCAACCTGACGGCCTAGTAGGATGTGCTCACGAGTTTGTGGCATTGGGCCATCTGTCGCAGCAACAACTAGGATACCACCGTCCATCTGTGCAGCACCAGTGATCATGTTTTTAACATAGTCAGCGTGTCCTGGACAGTCAACGTGTGCGTAGTGGCGTGATGGAGTGTCGTACTCAACGTGAGAAGTTGCGATTGTGATACCGCGCTCACGCTCTTCTGGAGCGTTATCGATAGATGCGAAGTCTTTAGCTACACCGCCGTAAACTTTAGCAAGAGTAGTACAGATAGCTGCAGTTAGAGTTGTTTTACCGTGGTCAACGTGGCCGATAGTACCAACGTTAACGTGCGGTTTCGTACGTTCAAATTTTTCTTTAGACA
>NZ_JAWOUB010000085.1:0-1196 GCF_033339195.1 Vibrio sp. 811 | reverse complement strand
GATGGTGTTTCACCATTGGCTATTGCCCGTGCTTTAGTGGCGAACATCAAAGCGGGTCGCACCGTTCAAGGTGGCAGTACCTTAACGCAGCAGCTAGCGAAAAACTTATTTCTAACCCGTGATAAAACGCTGTGGCGTAAGGTGCGCGAAGCTTATATTGCGCTTATTCTTGATTACCGTTACAGCAAAGACCGCATTTTAGAAGCCTACCTCAATGAAGTGTATTTGGGTCAAAGCGGCGGCGAAGCGATCCACGGTTTTGGCTTAGCATCACGCTACTACTTTGGGCAGCCAATCCAAGAGTTGCGAATTGATCAACTTGCGATGCTGGTGGGCATGGTGAAAGGACCGTCGTATTACAATCCTGTTCGCTATCCTGAGCGCACTAAAGAGCGTCGAGACTTGGTGCTTCGATTGCTGATGCAACAAAACATGCTCACATCGCAGCAATATGAACAAGCTGTGAGTCGACCTCTTGATACACAAAGCAAACCACGTATTGCGAGCCGTCAGCCTGCATACTTCCAGCGATTGAATATCGAGCTGAAAGAGAAGGTCGGTGATCGCTTCAAGGCTGAAACTGGTCTGCGCGTGTTTACGTCTCTCGATCCTGTCTCCCAAAGTAAAATGGAGCAGGCTATCGCGAAGAAAATACCGGATTTAGCGAAGCGAGGCGGCAAAGAACTCGAAGCTGCTGCCGTGGCTGTTGATCGCCACAGTGGTGAAATTCGTGCCATGGTTGGTGGTAAACGCGTGGGTTATGAAGGCTTTAACCGTGCGCTTAATGCTAGTCGTCCAATTGGTTCGTTGGTCAAGCCTGCGATTTACCTGACCGCGCTTGAACAGCCAGACAAATACAATTTGGGGACGACGCTGCACGACACGCCTCTAAGTTTGAAAGGTAGCAAAGGCTCGGTGTGGACTCCGCGTAACTACGACCGTAAATATCGTGGTGATGTGCCACTTTACCTTGCGCTTGCGAAGTCATTGAATGTACCAACGGTAAGGTTGGGGATGGAGCTTGGTATTCCTGAAGTATCTGGCACACTTGAACGCTTAGGCGTCAACAAAGATGAGATTCGTCCTGTGCCTTCTATGTTCTTGGGCTCGTTTTCATTGACGCCATTTGAAGTGGCGCAAATGTACCAAACACTGACTAACTCGGGTAAACGTGCTAAGTTGACCGCGCTTCGTTC
>NZ_JAWOUB010000084.1:0-1209 GCF_033339195.1 Vibrio sp. 811 | reverse complement strand
ATACACAGCTTTAAGGCGAAACTGCTTGGTTTGGATTGCCGCTTCAACAAATTGTTGCGAAATCCAGTTAGTCCCGATAACAGCGAGTTTAAACATGTCACTTCCTTTATATTCGTTCTAAAAAGCCGTAATGAATTCGGCTTATCAGTGCGATTTAAGCAAGCTTTAGTTCATTAAACAACTCAAATAACTGGTTAGATTTATACGGCTTTGGCAAATACGCATCCATACCCGCAGCAAAACAATTGTGAATGTCCTCTTCCAACACACTCGCGGTCAAAGCAATGATGGTTGTTTTCTTACAGCCCACTTTCTTTTCCCAACGGCGAATCTCTTTTGTCGCGGTTAGGCCGTCCATCACCGGCATCATACAATCCATCAAAATGGCGTCAAACTGCTCACCTTTGGTGATGGCATCCAGCGCTTCTTGCCCGTTACTCGTAATTAAGTAGTCGTACCCTGCTTTATCTAAGAAAAAGCTCGCGATTTTTTGGTTCATCAGATTGTCTTCAGCAATCAGTATTCTTCGATGAGCTCGAGATATTTTAGACTCAGCGCGAGATGCAATATTTGTGACATTGTCACGCAATGTATTCTTCTCGAGTTTAGCTAGCTCTTCGATGGCATGTTTGAATCGATTACCCAAAAATGGTTGAGTCAACACGGCATGCACGTTTTCCGCGTTCGTGTAAGAGCTCGTCAAATGGTGCTGGCACACTACTACTCGACGAACATCATAAACTTCAGCCAGTTCACTCAGACAGCTATCGATATCCATCTGACCGTCATTACATAAGAAAATGACATCGAAATCTTCATCTAGCGCTTTTGCTTCCGAAAGTGAGTTAACGCCTACCAGCTCAATTTGAGCCAAACGACATTCTTGGACAATTTGCTCTGCATAAGCATAGTTATCACATATAAAGAGCCCTCTTTTGACCACATCGGAATGCCAACCAAAGAGAGGTAACGCCTCTACTTCTATTGAAAAACCAAAGCATGTGCCCACCCCCTTGGTCGAGGTTGCCACTAGCTTGCCTCCCATCATTGACACTAATTGGCGACAAATCGCAAGCCCTAGCCCTGTTCCGCCAAACTGTCTCGAAACACCCTCGTCTTCTTGAGTAAACGGTTCAAAAATGATCGCCAGTTTGTCCCTTTCAATGCCGATGCCCGAATCCTTGATAAGGAATGTGAGCGAACCTCGCC
>NZ_JAWOUB010000083.1:0-1217 GCF_033339195.1 Vibrio sp. 811 | reverse complement strand
CACGATCTTCGCAATCGCGGCTGCAATCATGATCATCACGGCCATCGCGGCAGCTGCGCCCGTTTGGCCTGCATCGTCCATGTTTAGAATCGATACCGAAGCAGGAATCGTATCGGTTGAGTACAGGAATACTACCGCAGAAGTGGTGGTCAATGCATTAACAAACAAGTAGGTTGCGATGTCCAAAACAGCAGGCATACAAACCGGTAAGGTCACTTTGAAGAACAACTTATACTGAGGCAGCTTGACCGATGCTGCCGTCGCTTCTATCTCTGAAGGCAGTTGCTTGAGAGCGGTTAACGCTGTCATGTGGCCGACTGTGTAATAGTGCACTACGGTGTTAATCACCAGAAACGCCATCGTACCGTAAAGCACATTCAATGGGTTGTTCACATCATTGAAGTAAAAGATGTATCCCAAACCCAAAACCATGCCCGGCACCGCCATTGGCACCACGCTCAGCATTTGCATCGCCTGACGAACTGGCTCAAACGCACGACCTTTTTCAATACAGTAGGCACCGACAAAAATCACAGCGGTACCAATCAGCGCAGTCCAACCTGCCAGCGTTAACGAGTTGAAGAACGGGCTCCAGCCATAGGTACTCATCTCTGCGAAGTTGTAATTGTTCAGCGTCAGCGCTTTATTCCACGGCCAAAATGTCACTAGAGAGCCGTACACCGCCATGCCTAACACTGTCAGTACTGCGACAGAAATCAGTGAACAGTATACGAAGCAAAGGCCATCACGCGTTTTGTTGGGTTCTGGTTGATAAGGCACCGAGCGCGTGTCGAATAAGCTCTTTTGTTTTTTCTGCACCCAACGATCCGCACCAAACGCCATTACCGCAGGAAATAACAGCATGATGCTGGTCACTGCACCCATGGCAAAATTTTGCTGGCCCACCACTTGTTTGAAGATGTCGGTCGCCAGAACGTTATAGCTTCCGCCAATGACTTTCGGCACACCAAAATCGGTGATCACCAACGTGAATACGACAATCAGAGTGCTGATCAAACCGTATTTCGCCGCAGGTAACGTCACCATAAAAAAGGTCTTCATCGGTGAGGTTTTTAGAGCACGAGCGGCCTCATACAAACGGGCATCGGAAGTACGCAGCGAAGTGGTCAAAATCATCAGAGCATGAGGAAAGGTCCAAAAGATCAACCCCATTGAAATACCAATCACACCATACACTGAGTGACCACCAAGTAGCT
>NZ_JAWOUB010000082.1:0-1226 GCF_033339195.1 Vibrio sp. 811 | reverse complement strand
ACTTGATCTAAGTACGGCAAGCCAACCTTGGGCGCTTAATCTGAGTGCGGATGGCATTCCACTCAAACTGCTCCACCCATACCTCCCCGATGCATTCGCGGTAGATGGATTTTCTGACCTCAATCTCGACCTGCAAGGTCTATCTGGTGACAACAACATGTTGGCGTACAGCTTAACGGGGCAAGTGGAAGCAAACCTACGAGAAACGACACTACGCTCACAAGCCGATAAGTCGCTTAAGAGCATCACGTTTTCCACTATTCGAGTGCACGCGCAGCGAGGCGCTGTATCGCTCAAGCCTGTAAACATCTCCGGCAATGTCATATCCGGTCAGATTGGCGGCGAGTTTGACATGGCCAACAACCCACTCAGCGGTTTGACATTCCAGCTCAAGGATCAATGTGGCATGGTCATAGGCGATCTGCTCGATGGTGAAATATCACGTAATGACTGCGACTCACCACAACAGCCAGACCACTTAACGCCGAACGTACCAACGAACGATGCTCAGCCGAAGGAATCGAGCTTTCATGGCATTGCAGAGGCGAATCTAGAGCAACCGGAAGAAGAGCTGGTTGAGGAGATAACAGAAGAGTTAGAGCCGGCTACGAACGAGGTCGTAGCCGAAGAAGAACTAGCAACTGAGTAGCTGCGAATAGTTGGGCAACAGCATGTACGTGCCAACGAAATCAACCGCAGGCGTATCGCCGCTGTAAATCACCACATGGATGACAATGCGCGCCTTGCGCCCTGACGCCAAGCGATCCAAATCACCACTGATACCATCAAGCGAGGTACTCGCCACCGGATTTTGCTCCACCGGATGACGATAACGAATCGAGCTGTCTGCCAAAACGATATCGCCATGCAAACCGCGCTCTTTGAGCAGTAACCACGTCATTCCCCATCCCGTCAGCGTTGCCAACGTAAATGCCGAACCAGCAAACATCGTATTGTGCGGGTTCAAATTCGGATTGAGCTGGGCACTGCATTCGAACTGATAACCGGTGTATTGGTTGATTTTTATACCCATTTTGTCCGCAATTGGGATCTGCGCTTCCCAGCGCTGCTGCAATTCCGTACACCATTCTGGGCGACGTAACACATTCGCCATCGGATCAAGCGGCTTCACCATTTGTTGGTGACGGACCGGACCGCGTTCATCGGTCAACTCACCACGACGTTCAAAACCATTTTTTTCATAAAACGCAATCGCATCTTCACGG
>NZ_JAWOUB010000081.1:0-1227 GCF_033339195.1 Vibrio sp. 811 | reverse complement strand
GTCTGAACTCAATACGAGTGATTATGAGCTAACAGAAAGAAACAAAGCAAAAATTGATGAATGCTTGAAAGAGCGTCCAGAGGCAATGGACGCCCGATATGGCGAAGAGGGATATAACGCTCGAATTGGTAATATTAACCAGCAGTCTGCAAAAATTGGTGAGTTGGTCGCGGATGACTTTGTTCGGAGTAAACGTCCTAATGCTAAGCTGCTTCATCCCAAAGATATTGGAACCTCAATTTCGAAGCCGGGCGAGTTTGATATGGTTTACTAGGTGGAAGTCAGTTAGGTAGCAGAAAAATAGGAAACGAAGCATATCAACAAGGGAAAACTGAGTATGCGGCAGCAATAACAAAGTTAATGCAATGGGGACGAAGGAAAGACGAGCAGGAAATCAAATTAAAAAGGCAATGTACGATGGTATCCCGATCAGATATTTACATGTGCAAGCTCCAATCAACAAAAAGGTTGCTAAAGTGCGAGTCAAGGAGTTCTCAATTAACCAAGGAAAATGGAAGCGAGGTCTTGCAACGTGATTATGCAAATTGAGCGAAAGGCTAACCCTAAATTAAATCAGGAGCATGAATTAGAATTGGTGGAAGAGATAAACGATGATTTAGATAAAAGAAAACGAAGACTCTTGATTAGAAGAGAAAACCTTGTGGATATGGTCGATTCCTATGAAGAGATAGTAAGGTGGTATACATGGTTACCTCAATCTATACCAAATGAGCAAATCGGAACTCTTTGTCTCTACGAAGCATCTGTGATGAGATCTTTTTATCATCAGTTAGTGCTGAATCCAAATGAGCCTCAACGTTTAAAATTACCCGATTGTCCAGAAGTAACATGGGATGGTGAAGGTATTTTAAAAACAGGCTTCATTTGTCCTTCAATGTGGCTAGATGCTTATTTTACTTCGGTGATTGTGCGTGATAAACCCAGCATGGATGTATTGGCGAACTTTCCGATTTCTTTGATGAGACAGAGCTCAACCAAAGCGGGTGAGCTGTCTTATATGCTAGTAGACGTCATTCAGTCGTTCCACAATCGCACATCGGATTATCCTGATAAACTCGTCGCAGCAATGGACGTACCGGTAGCTCAAGGGGATAACTGGGCGTCGGAAATTGCGATGGGGATCCTAGAGACCTTCGCAGCGCTCACTACTAACATTGGTTATGACTTTGAGGAAGTGCTAGTCAAAAACCTACAATTCCAAGAAAA
>NZ_JAWOUB010000080.1:0-1230 GCF_033339195.1 Vibrio sp. 811 | reverse complement strand
TGGACGCAGCGGTAGCTCAAGGGGATAACTGGGCGTTGGAAATTGCGATGGGGATCCTAGAAACCTTCGCAGCGCTCACTACTAACATTGGTTATGATTTTGAGGAAATGCTCGTTAAAAACCTACAGTTTCAAGAGAAATATCATCTTAGAGAATTAGGACCTGATAGGATAGGCATCAGAACTTTTATCAACTTCCCTCTGCTTGGCATGGCTAGTATGTGGTACGACAAAGGCAACCGTTTATCTATTGAAACTGGTTGGCTTCCTCCTTATCTCGTCGAGGGGCGTTGGCTAGAAGATGTAAAAGCAGGGAAGATCATTCGATAAACTCCTTTAGTTAGTAATTCAGTATAATAACGTTCAAATCGCCAAAATTAACCAGCAGTCTGCAAAAATTGGTGAATTGGTCGCGGATGACTTTATTCGGAATATACGCCCTAATGCTAAGTTGCTCCATCCCAAAGACCTTGCAGCTTAGGGATCGAAACCAGGTGATTTCAATATGGTGTACCTCTCAGATGATACTGAAGAAATCATCATCGTCGAGGCTAAGGGTGGCAGCAGGCCGCTCGGCAGTCGTAAAATTGGCAATGAAGCATATCAACAAGGGACAAGTAAATATGCGGAGGAAATAGTTAAGTTAATGTCAGAGAATAAAGGAGGAACAACTTAAAAATTAGCTGCCGACGAAATCCAATACGCCGCTTTATCCGGTAGACCTATTTGATATATACATACGCAGCATCCCAGAAAGTGGAAAAGCCTCGGACGTAAAACTAGAAGTGTCAGAGTTTAAAATTGATTCAAAAGGATTAAGTCAAAAATGCAAAGTAAAAAATCGGTCAAATTTTTAGAGCGAAAAGCAAATCCTGAACTTGACACACAAGCCATTGTGAATCGGAAAAAATTTATAAACCGGGTTTTAGATAACAGAAAAGAAGGCCTTAAAATCAGGCGGGAAAATCTGGTCAGTCTTGGTGATTTTGCCATTGACCAGGTTCGCTGGTATACCTGGTTTCAAGCCTCACATGAAGATGAGCAAATATGTACCTTGCGTCTTTATGAAACTTCGCTAATGGGCGCTTGTTATCATCGGCTCGCTATGTATCCGAAGGAACCATTAAGTATCCAGATCCTCGACTATCCTGAAGTAACTTGGAAAGGCGAAGGTATTTTAAAAACAGGTTTCATTTGTCCTTCAATGTGGCTAGATGCGTATTTTACCTCT
>NZ_JAWOUB010000079.1:0-1233 GCF_033339195.1 Vibrio sp. 811 | reverse complement strand
GTGATGATGAAGGAAAAAGCAATGAAATGGCTTTCTAAGAGTTGGGCAGTAGCCGCCGTGTTGCTGGTGGGATGTGCCGGACGTCAGGAGTTTATTCCGCCTCAGCCAAATGCTGAGGAGTATGCGCCGC
The DNA here is from genome assembly GCF_033339195.1 of Vibrio sp. 811. Taxonomy (NCBI): domain Bacteria; kingdom Pseudomonadati; phylum Pseudomonadota; class Gammaproteobacteria; order Vibrionales; family Vibrionaceae; genus Vibrio; species Vibrio sp. 811. Next base: position 1,103 of record NZ_JAWOUB010000079.1, on the reverse strand, counting down.
CGAAGTTGGATTACACCTTACCAGACGCTCAATCTGGTAGCCTTTATCGTCACCAATACACGATGACTTTGTTCCAAGATCGTCGTGCGTACCGAGTCGGTGATGTGCTAACCGTGGTGCTTTCTGAAGAGACTTCTTCAAGCAAAAAAGCCGGAACCAAATTTGGTAAGAGCTCAGCGGTGAACTTTGCTGCGCCAACCATCGGCACTAAAAAGTTTGATGAACTTGGTGTGAGCATTGACGGCAGCCGAAATTTCGATGGCAGCGCGTCTAGCTCGCAAGGCAACAAGCTCCAAGGTGCTATCACGGTCACGGTGCATGACGTGTTGCCAAATGGCGTATTGCGCATCAGTGGCGAAAAGTGGCTGCGCCTAAATCAAGGTGATGAATTTATCCGTTTGACGGGCATTGTTCGCGTCGATGACATCACTCGCAATAACCAAGTTTCTTCTCAACGAATTGCGGATGCTCGCATCACTTACGCTGGTCGCGGCGCGTTGGCAGACAGCAACGCTGCTGGATGGCTGACTCAGTTCTTTAACAGCCCATGGGTACCATTCTAATGAAGCCAATCAATACCTTTTTTTCGTCTTTCCTACTGGCATTGACCTTAGGGCTTCCTGCGACTTCACAGGCTGAATTGGAAATTCCTATTATGGATTTGGTGGATGTTCGAGGCATCCGCGAAAACCAATTAGTCGGTTACGGTTTGGTGGTTGGTCTTGCCGGCCAAGGTGACCGCAACCAAGTAAAATTTACCTCACAATCCATCACCAACATGTTGCGCCAATTTGGTGTTCAGATTGATGACAGCATGGATCCTAAACTGCGTAACGTAGCATCGGTAAGTGTGACGGCATCGGTAGACCCTATGGCAGGGCCGGGCCAAACCTTAGATGTGGTCGTGTCATCCATTGGTGATGCGAAAAGCTTGCGCGGCGGTACGCTGCTTCTTACGCCGCTACGCGGTATCGATGGTGAAGTGTACGCCATCGCGCAAGGTAGCGTTGTTGTGGGCGGTTTATCTGCTGAAGGTAAAAGTGGTTCGAAAGTCGAAGTGAATACGCCAACAGCGGGTCGTGTGCCGAATGGTGCAACGCTAG
>NZ_JAWOUB010000078.1:0-1250 GCF_033339195.1 Vibrio sp. 811 | reverse complement strand
TACTCGGGAAGTCCTTTGGTATGCACATCAATGATGAGATCGCCAACACGAGTGAACTTGGCGCTGTCATGGGTGGGTTGTTCGGCGGGCCAGTAGTCGGTTTTGCTGTCGGCTTAACCGGCGGGATTCATCGTTATTCCCTTGGTGGCTTTACCGACCTAGCCTGTGCTATTTCAACCACTGCTGAAGGCGTGATTGGTGGCTTGTTACATGTCTACCTTATCAAACGCAACAAGGGCGCATTGCTGTTCAACCCAAGCGTGGTGTTCAGCGTGACATTTGTTGCCGAAGTTGTGCAGATGATTTTGTTGTTGGCGGTAGCCAAACCCTTCGACCAAGCCTACGAACTGGTGTCAGCGATTGCCGCTCCGATGATCATTGCCAACTCGTTCGGTGCCGCACTTTTCATGAGCATCCTACAAGATAGAAAAACCATTTTTGAAAAGTACTCCGCTACCTTTTCACGCCGTGCGCTTACCATCGCCGATCGCTCCGTAGGCATTTTGAGCAACGGTTTTAACACCGAGAATGCAGAAAAAATCGCTCGTATCATTTACGAAGAAACCAAGGTTGGCGCAGTTGCAATTACTGACCAAGAGAAGATTTTGGCGTTTGTCGGTATTGGCGATGACCACCATAGACCGAATACGCCTATTTCATCGCAAAGCACATTAGATTCGATGGAGAAAAACGACATCATCTACCTTGATGGTACAGAGCGTCCGTATCAGTGTTCTTTGGCGAAAGATTGCAAACTCGGTTCGGCGTTGATCATTCCATTGCGTGCGGGTAAAGCGGTCATCGGAACAATCAAACTCTATGAACCTAAGCGTAAGCTGTTCTCAACCGCCAACATGTCAATGGCAGAAGGGATAGCTCAGTTGCTCTCCAGCCAAATTTTGTATGGCGATTATCAACAACAACAAGCGCTGTTAGCGCAGGCAGAAATCAAACTGCTGCACGCGCAGGTAAACCCTCACTTTTTGTTTAACGCGCTCAATACCATCAGTGCGATTACGCGCCGCGATCCAGATAAAGCCCGCGAATTAATTCAAAATTTATCGCACTTTTTCCGCAGCAACTTAAAGCAGAACATCAATACAGTGACACTGAAAGAAGAGCTTGCACACGTCAATTCTTACCTCAGTATCGAAAAAGCACGCTTCACGGATCGCTTGGAAGTAGAAATAGATATCGATCCAAAATTGCTCGATATCAAGCTGCCAAGTTTTACACTTCAACCCTTGGTG
>NZ_JAWOUB010000077.1:0-1280 GCF_033339195.1 Vibrio sp. 811 | reverse complement strand
TCAACCAACTGTCGAGCAATTTTAGCAGCCGACTCAAAATGACGTTTACCAACCAGTGAAAATGCAATGGCTTGCACGCCAAGAAAGTGCCCTTCCATTGCTGCAGCGACGGTACCAGAGTACAGAACGTCATCCCCCAGATTTGCACCATGATTAATGCCAGATAATACAAGATCTGGCAGGTCATCTTTCATCAGCTCATTTAGAGCAAAATGAACGCAATCTGTCGGTGTCCCTTGAACCGAATAAGTATTAGGAGCAATTTCTGTGACTCGCAGAGGCTGTTCCAATGTCAGTGAGTTTGATGCACCAGAACGATTTCGGTCTGGGGCAACAATGATCACTTCCGCGACGCTTCTCAGCTCATCCGCTAACGCGTGAATTCCTTGAGCATGCACACCATCGTCATTACTAATCAGACTTCTGAAAGCTTTTGTATTTGGTGAATCCCGTTCCATTAGTATTCTCTTTCTACTTTGACCTCATTCACCAACTCACGAACAATGGATGTAGCAAAAGAGCCTGCATCGAGTGAGAAGGTCAACGTAATATTGTTACCTTCAACGTTCCAAGCTAAGTCTTTTGGTTTGAGTGCGATTTCACGACGATCGTGACGCATACGATTACCACGGATCAGAGCCATTAAATCAGGTTCTTCATCAATAAATGGTTGTTCTAATGCAAGTGCATCAGTTTGGGTCGGTATCGCATTATCACCCGCTAAGGCAGCAGTAATTTCAACTTCACTCAATGCAAGCTTGTTTTGCATATCAGCAAGGTTATTCGCATCAACAGCCAACAATCCTTGTGATGTCTGTGCGATGTCACCATCGATGAATTTATCAAACACACCATTTTCTAGACGAGCAGAAACGATGCGGTTGAAGATCCATGAACGCGCGGCAGACAGGTACATGCTGCGTTTGTTTTGGTTACGCGTACGAACGTTTTCTCGTCCCCAACGACGAGCTTCGTCGAGGTTATTTCCATCGTTACCAAAGCGTTGGCTACCAAAGTAGTTTGGCACACCAACTTGTTTAACTTTTTCAAGGCGTTGCTCTACATCCGCCACATCTGTCACTTCAGACAAGGTAACCACAAACTCGTTCCCGATTAAGTCACCAGGACGCAGTTTTTTGTTGTGTCGATCGGTCGCTAGAATTTCAATACTTGGGTATTGCGCCAAAAATGTCGAAAAATCTGGAGTCTCACCTTTAGGCAGATGAAGACTTAGCCACTGTTCGGTTACTGCATGGCGATCTTTCAGGCCTGCCCAACTA
>NZ_JAWOUB010000076.1:553-1282 GCF_033339195.1 Vibrio sp. 811 | reverse complement strand
GCCATCACCATCAAACGTTTATTCTGTTTCATTCGTCTGTTGTTCTGATTGTTGTTGCTCGCGTTTCAAGCGGCATTCGTAATCGATACGCAGTAATATGGACACTGCAACGGACATAATAATCAGACTGGAACCACCATAACTGATTAGTGGAAGCGTCAAACCTTTGGTTGGAACAATACCAGCGGCTGCGCCCACATTGACCATGGTTTGAAACGCAAACCAAATACCAATACCAAACGCTAAGTAACCACCAAACATCTCGCCTTCTTCAAAAGCACGTTTGCCGATATACACAGCTTTAAGTACCAAGCTAAAAATCAACATCAGCACTAAAACAACACCGACGAAACCAAGCTCTTCAGCCAATACCGCAAATACAAAGTCGGTGTGCGCTTCTGGTAGGTATTCCAGTTTTTGAATTGAGTTCCCTAACCCTTGACCAAACCATTCTCCGCGACCAAACGCCATCAAAGACTGAGTCAACTGATAGCCGCTACCGAACGGATCTTCCCATGGGTCAAGAAACGAAGTAACACGGCGCATACGGTACGGTTCTACCAAGATCAAACCGACGACAGCGCCAATACCTGCAATCATCAGGGCCAGGAACTGGGTTAGCTTCGCGCCCGCGATAAATAACATGCCAAACAGAGTAACCAGCATTACAACGACGGTACCCAAGTCCGGCTGACCAAGTAACAAGACGGCGAAGAAAGCAAACACCAT
>NZ_JAWOUB010000076.1:0-543 GCF_033339195.1 Vibrio sp. 811 | reverse complement strand
TGGCTTCATAAAGCCGCCAAAGAAGGTCTGGCGCACTTCATCTTGCTTACGGACTAAATAACCGGACATGAAGATGAACAGCGATAGCTTCGCAACTTCGGCAGGCTGTAAGTTGAACAGACCAAGCGGAATCCAACGAGAAGCGCCATTTACTGACTTACCTGCGAGAAGTACAACAATCAGCAAGCCGAATGAGACCCAAAGCAAGTAATGACTTTTCTTAAACCATTGCTCTAAAGGTACTTGAAGTATCACCGCAGAGGTCCCGATCGCCAACACTAAGAAGGTGGCATGACGGAACATGAAGTGGAACGGCTGATCGGTCAATCGTGAGCTGATTGGGAAAGACGCAGAGGTCACCATAATCAAACCAGTCAACATCAAACCCAACGCAATCCACACCAACTGGCGATCAAACAACGCTTCTGGCGCTGGATGCTTAAGCCAATTACCAATGTTGTGTTTAACGTTACTTAAACCCACGAAACGAGTAACCTTTAGTTATGCATATTTCTGAGCAAGAACAGCAAATGCATCGCCTCT
>NZ_JAWOUB010000075.1:0-1307 GCF_033339195.1 Vibrio sp. 811 | reverse complement strand
CGCATCGATACTATTTCTAACCTGCCTCTTGGGATGGAGCCCATCAATGTCTATCAGGTTGAATGGCGACAAGACGTGATAGAAATGGGGCTGGTGGGGGACAGGCCTCTTGAAGAGCTTAAGCCGATTGCGAAGCAGATTGAAGATGAGCTTCTGCAGCTTAATAACGTCATGTTGGTGTATTTAAGTGCGCCAGAGGAAGAGATTGCGATTGAAGTCGATCCCCTCGTGCTGCGTAAGTATGACCTAACGTTGAATGACGTAAGCAATGCCATTCGTCGTTACTCGGCAAACTTCTCGGCGGGCGAAGTCAAAACAAACTCTGGGATGATTGCGGTTCGAATCGAGAACCAATATTACCGTGGAGATGAGTTTAGAAATATTCCCGTTAAGCTAGGTGCCAATGGTGCCAAGGTATTGTTGCAAGACATTGCCACCATCAAAGATGGTTTTACCGAAGAAGAGCGCTACTTTGAGTATTCGGGTCAAAATGCTATCTACATGTCAGTCGAAGCGACGCGCGATCAAAACATCATTCCGGTTGCTCAGTCAGTTCGTAACTACATCGAAGCCAAAAACAAAACCTTGCCGAGCGATGTTCAGCTAAAAATTCTGGTCGACATGACGTACTACCTAAATGGTCGTCTAGACATGATGCTGAAAAACTTGCTGCAAGGCGCGGTGCTTGTTGCGATCATGTTGACGATTTTCTTACGTTTCCGTTTGGCTATGTGGGTAATGATCGGCTTACCAGTGTGTTTCCTTGGTGCGGTGATGATGATGCCAGCTTTGGGTATTACAGTGAACATCGTCTCGCTGTTTGCTTTCATCATGGTGCTCGGAATTGTGGTGGATGACGCCATCGTCATGGGAGAAAGTGCGTACAGTGAAATCGAAGAAAAGGGCGGCGGTGTCGAGAACGTGGTACGCGGTGTCAAACGCGTTGCTACGCCAGCGACATTTGGTGTTCTGACAACGATTGCTGTATTCGCACCATTCTTGCTTTCGAGTGGTATTGATAGCGCTTTCTTTTACGGCATTGCTGGTGTCGTGATTCTGTGTTTGATCTTCAGTTTGATTGAATCAAAGTTGATCCTACCAGCGCACTTGGCGCATACCCATTTTAAACCAGTCAAACCTGGTGGATGGCGAGATCGTTTCAACCAACGTTTCTTCGGCTTTGTAAACGGCACTTATCGTAACTTCGTGAAAGCCTGTACGCATTGGCGTTGGACGGTATTTGCTGTGTTCTGTGGTTTATTGCTGATCAGTGCTGCATTGGTTAAATCCAACTATGTGCGTGTTAT
>NZ_JAWOUB010000074.1:0-1313 GCF_033339195.1 Vibrio sp. 811 | reverse complement strand
TCAGTGAACATTGATTTTCTCCCCACCTAGATTAATTTGAGTCGTTAGGTGTTATTTTGCGCCGGGCATTATGGCATGAAAAAGAGATTGACGTTAAATGTCTGTTAATTTGTTTGAGAGCGAGATCGATTGCGAACCTTGTTTTACTTAGACTTAAAGCTAGCCATCAAGCGCCCTCTAGTTGTGATTTACGATTTTGTAACATTTTGTGAGATGATTTTAAACGCCTGGTTCAAACGTTTCATTTCTTCTTCACTTCCACGAGTATCTGGATGATAGAGTTTTGAAAGTTGTCGATAGCGGAGTTTCACTGCTTGGTTATCAGGAATGGTTTGTGGTGTGTAACCAAACATCGCGCAGGCAACCGCAACTTTATGATTGTCGGATTGGCTACGAGTCTTTTTAAACTCTTTGAATACTTTCTCCAACTGACGCTTCAATTGTTTATTCGTGAACTCTAACTCTTTTACTTTTGCATTAAGTTGCTGAGTTTGGTTTGCCTCTTGGGAAGACTGTGCGGCCAAGGCTCGTTGCTGCTTTCTTAGAACTACGCATCCACCGAAGCCTGCTAGAGCGATCACCAATCCACCAATAGCCAACCACATAATCGTGCCATTATCAGACGTTACGGTTGATTGTGGAGCGACAGGCTGCTCTTCTTTTGTCGCTTCTTTATCTAATTCCACAATTTCGGAGACTTGCTTTGCACGAAGTTGATTGAAGCGCTCTTCGAGATAATGATTGTAAGCTTCTTCCGCTTGAGGGTTGGTGTCCGAGGCTAATTGGTACCATGCCTCAACGAGATCGCTGGTGGTGATGTCTTTTTGGTGATGCTGAACAAAGTCCGCTAACAAAAAACCGCGGTCGCGAGGGTCATTCAACGCTACAGAAGTAAACCAATACGTTGCCTGTGGGTAATTGACCGCACCGGTCAATCCTCGGGAATAGTCTTCGGCCAGCTGTTTCTGCGCAGGTAAATAGCCTTGGCTTGCGGATTGCTCTAGCCAATAGCGAACATCCGATGGCGAATCTGATTTTGGAGAAAGAGCCAGTTGCTGCGCCAGTTCAAATTGTTCTGCTGGGGATGTTGGTGCTTGAGAAGCAAATGCAGATACAGAAAGACAGCTGCTTAACGTAAAGGATAGGGCGATGGTTTTGAATGACATTGAATGTGTCAGGCCTAGCGTATGTTGCTAGGCCTGCTCCGGTAATTTTTGTTATTACCGTTATGGTGCTACCAAATTACTTCAGTGGCAAGATCTGGATTTCAACACGACGGTTGCACGCACGACCTTCAGAAGTTTGGTTTGAGC
>NZ_JAWOUB010000073.1:0-1329 GCF_033339195.1 Vibrio sp. 811 | reverse complement strand
TGAATGAACTCAATAGTCGAAATTATAAAAGCTATTCGCGATACGCCCTCACCCTTTTGCGCTTAACTCAAGGCTGAAAATCAAGGCGTAGATACGCCCTGCCTAGCACAATGAGAGCCTGTGAATCACCTCCAGTCGATGACAGCTCTTGCCATCCGCAAACAAAACAAAAATAAGTCATTGTTTTTATTTATATAAAATCCAAACACAAACTCCAAGCAACAAAACCTTATGTACGCCCTAACCCACTCGCTGTAAATGAGTAGGTTATAAAATGCGTTGACGTAACAAATAGTTAAGAAAAGCAAACTGGCAACTAGATCACGTTTGGTGAGAAGGGTTTGGCGTCGAAAAGTGTGTTGAGGAAACGCAGAAACAAAAACGGCCCTTGGGGTATTGGGCCGTGATAAAGACAACGAAGTAGATTAGCGTTCTGGTGTTTCCAGAAGTTTAACGGCGCAATCCACAGCGTTGTTGATACCTTGACTGCTCTCAAGCTTACCTGAACTCGCAGGCCCAAGGGCACAAGAGTACAAAGCCAGTTGCTTATCGAACGGCAGATCCAACTGTTCATATAGGTTTTGTCGGATACGTGCATGTTGTTCTGGTTCTTGGCTTGCAAGGCTAATCAACGTGTCATAAATAAGCGTTTTCATGTCATTCCCTTTAATTTTATTGCACGGGGTGCATATATATTGTATCCGTTTAGAAACCACAAATCAGAAGCTAGGTCACAGAACGCGGCGCTAAAAAAGATTATGTGAGAAGGATATGCCAACACAAAATTGAGACGCTTTCGACAAAAATTGACAGATACATCTCGAAATCATGCAAACGTTTGGCATTTAACACTGTTTGAATACAACCAAAAGCAGGAAAAACGAACGCGCCGCCAAAAATGGCGGCGTGTTTTTTTGTGTTACGAAACTAACTTAACGTCGATTAGAAGAAATAAACCAGCATCTCTACATCATCACCTTGTTGAGGGGCTTGAAGAGAAAAGTGCACATAGCCCGCTTCAGTCACTGGGATAGCAAGATATTCGTTGCTGCCCGCATAGTTTGATGCGTACTCGTGTTGCTCTGCTGTCGGCCAGTGTTTGCGGCTTGCGTACAAGTCCACATTACCTGCGCCGTAAGGGTCGTTCGCATTTGATTGGCTCGACATCCAAACGCGTACTTCTTTCACGCCTTCAGGCACATAAACAGCGGCATAACGCTGCTGATGAACCGTTAGCACTTTCGCTTCTCCTGATTCTAAAACCACCGGAGCTAAATCGTCTTGCACTTGTGTTGGTGGCGTTTGCGCTTCAACTTCTAACGCTGCCAC
>NZ_JAWOUB010000072.1:0-1333 GCF_033339195.1 Vibrio sp. 811 | reverse complement strand
ATCATGCAAACCCTTAAAGAATATGGGTATACTTCGCCACACTTTTTAATTTGTAATGAATGATGAGAACGTTATGTCTGATAGAAAGTTTATTGAAGAATTCGACCTTCTTTTAATCGCAAACCAAATCATCCAAGAGCACGATGATTACATCAACGGAATGCGAGCGACAAGCGTAGAAGAAAAAGACGGGGTTTTGGTATTTAAAGGTGAGTACTTCCTTGATGACAAAGGCTTACCAACCGCAAATACTACGGCAGTATTCAATATGTTCAAATACTTAGCCCATCACCTTTCTAAAGAATTTACGCTGATCAAATAACAGCAAATTAAGACAAAAAAGCCAGAGCATCATCGCTCTGGCTTTTCAGTTAGAGATCTAGCAGCTCAACGCTTTAAGCTTGTCGAAATAATCCGGGAATGTTTTGGACGTACATTTCGGGTCATTAATCGTCACTGGTGTATCGCTTAACGCCACCAGAGAAAAGCACATCGCCATACGATGATCATCGTAGGTATCAATCGCCGCATGTTTAAGGTGAGGTACTGGTTTAACGATGATGTAATCCTCACCTTCTTCCACTTCCGCACCAACTTTACGAAGCTCTTTTGCCATTGCAGACAAACGATCGGTTTCTTTTACACGCCAGTTATAAACATTGCGAATTGCCGTGGTACCTTCAGCAAACAAAGCCGTCGTCGCGATGGTCATTGCTGCATCTGGAATATGGTTGTAATCCATATCGATGCCCTTAAGCTTCCCGACGCGGGAAATAACGTAATCATCGCCCCATTCAATCTCTGCGCCCATTTTTTCTAGCGCATCAGCAAATTGAATATCACCTTGGATGCTATTTTTACCGATGCCAGTTACTTTGACTTCACCGCCTTTGATTGCTGCCGCAGCTAAAAAGTAAGAGGCCGACGAAGCATCCCCTTCCACAAGAAAATCACCAGGCGCAACATAGTGCTGACCAGCTGGAATCACAAACTCTTGATAGTCGTTGTTGATCACTTCGACACCGAACTGCTTCATGATATGCAGCGTAATATCAATGTAAGGCTTTGATACCAAATCACCTTCAATCTTAATACGCACTTCGCCTTCGGCAAGTGGTGCAGACATCAAAAAAGCCGTGAGAAACTGACTAGAAATAGAACCATCAATCGACACTGTGCCTGCTTTCAGACCAGTACCGACAATCTTTAGTGGTGGGTAGTTTGTGTTTTCCAGATATTCAATATCTGCTCCCGCCTCTTGCAATGCAGTCACAAGATGACCAATTGGTCGTTCTTTCATACGAGGCTCGCCAGTAAGCACGTATTCACCTTG
>NZ_JAWOUB010000071.1:0-1373 GCF_033339195.1 Vibrio sp. 811 | reverse complement strand
CCCGCTCAGGCTCAGCAATCCAAGGAATGCAGTGAAGCTGAATGGCATGTTAGTTGTTAGTAGACCGAACGCCACACCAATAATGGAAAGCGGAACCGTAAACCAAATCACCAACGGTTTTTTGATTGAGTTAAACAGTAAAATGGTGATGATGAACATCAGCAAGTAGCCCATTGGCAGAGAACCAAATAGCCCTTCTTGCGCATCTTTCGATGATTCGTATTCCCCACCCCAAGTAATTTCGTACCCTTCAGGGATGTGTAAAGCCATCACTTTTGGTTGTACACGAGCAAACAAACTTGCCGCCGTATCATCACTCAATACATCGTGGTCAGCCAACACAGTTAAGGTGCGTTTTCTGTCTCGGCGTTGGATCAGAGGCTCACTCCAATCTAGTTCGACACCATCAATGATTTGATCGACAGGAATGTACGTTTGTAATGACGGGCTCCAAATCTTCACGTTTTGTAGCGATTCAAAGTCCACACGCTCCGCTTCAGGTAGACGCATCATAATAGGTAACGTATGAGTTCCGTCACGCAGAACACCAAACGTGCTGCCGCCAAACGCCATTTGCAGCGTACTTGATAGATCTTCTTTCGAAATACCAAGGCGACGCGCTTTGGATTCGTTGAAGACGGGCACAAGTTCTTTCGTTCTTTCACGCCAATCGTGGCGAATGTTTCTCGCCCCTGGATCTGTGTGAAGAATGTCTTCCACCTGAACCGCTAGTTCTCGCAACACTTTCGGATCTGGGCCAGTAATACGCGCTTCAATTTTAGACGCTGGAGACGGACCAAATTCCATCAGTTTGAACTGGAATGTAGGCTCATCGAACGTCTTCGCTAAATTGTCATCCAGCTTGTGAAGCAGCTTGAACATATTGTCACGGTCAGTTGTTCGCACTTGGAACTGAGCGTAAGCCTCGTAGCTTTTCTCCGGTTGGTACGTCAATGCAAAACGTTGTAAACCTTGGCCAATCGAAACCGAGACAAAATCGATGTCATCTTGCTGACGAATATGGCTTTCTACTTTTTCCGCTTGCTTAATGGTCTGACGGATATCCGTACCTTCTGGCATCCACATATCAACGTAGAACATCGGCGTATTCGAAGGCGGGAAGAATTGCTGCTTCACATTGCCAAACGCAATAACGGCAGCCACTAACAACGCCACCATCGCAGCGACCGTCATCCAACGAAAACGTAACGAGAACTTAAGCAACGCGCCAAATACAACGAACAACCAGCCTTTGTAAGGGTCTTCGTCTTCACCGTTCGTGTCTTGCTCTTCTTCTTTTAGAAGCAGGTCTGCTAAGAAAGGTGTGAGTGTAATTGCCGGAACCCAGCTCAAGAACAGTGAGAAACATAACA
>NZ_JAWOUB010000070.1:0-1446 GCF_033339195.1 Vibrio sp. 811 | reverse complement strand
ACACCAACTCATCACGACAAGTGAAAAGCCTCTAACAACCAGCGTCACGGTTTACCAGCTTAATGTCACACTGATTGTATCTGAGTACGATCCCGCAGTGCTGCTCGTACCGTAAGCTTTCGCAAAAAGCTCAATGGTCTGAGCCGTTGCGGTCGTAAACTCAGTAAGCGCCACCGTTCCATTTTGCACGATTTGGGTATTTCTGTCTGAATCGGTAAACAACTTATATTCGATATACTCGGAACCATTCGACATCGCGTAGGAGCCAGCTGCTACACTTCCGTCATACAAACCAGTGCCAAGTGTAAAGGTTGGAGTCACACCGTTACTACAGAGCACTTCAATGCCCGTCGCGCTGCCACCATTGACCACAGCATCTTGCTCAGTAAAGATCGCTGGCACGTCGCCGAAATCAAGTAAACCAAAACCAATACCAGAAGCAGTGTCTACCGCATTATTTCCGTTGATCACACAACCTTGTACAAGGTTAATTGAAACATCAATGGTGCCGCTCACTGAGGCGCCGTTTGCTTGCCAACTGAATGACGTTAATAACAGAGGCATCATCAAATATATTCTTTTCATATAAAGCTCCATTTTCTAACATTCCACTGTATATCGATGATTGTTTTATTAGTTATAGCTCAAGTATGACAAACTAAATGCATATAAAATGCGAAACATTTAAAAGAAGTAAGTTAGGTATAAAAACAGGCACGATTAAAAAACAAATAACTACAAAAGGAAATTTTGGCAAGATATAAAACCACAAAATACCCTTAAAAATAAAATGGTCATTTGGTTATTCTAAATACAGAAAGTGAAGCTTTACTGAAGTTTCAGAAGAAAATAAAGTCGATTTGAACAGAGTAGAGCAGGAAATTGGTTATTAAACGGCAGTAAAATTCTAGGCTGAAATTAAGAAAATGGACGAAAAAGATAGGGCTAAAATAAACAAAAAAGCGCCCCCCTTTGGAGCGCTTTTCTTACTAGAACTGATTATTCCCAATCAAGAATAACTTTGCCCGACATGCCAGAGCGCATAACGTCAAAGCCTTCTTGGAAATCATCAATCTTGTAGTGGTGCGTGATGATTGGCGATAAATCCAAACCAGATTGAATCAGTGAAGCCATCTTGTACCACGTTTCGAACATTTCACGGCCGTAAATGCCTTTGATAACCAGACCTTTGAAGATCACTTGGTTCCAGTCGATACCCATGTCTGATGGTGGAATACCCAACAGAGCGATACGACCACCATGATTCATTGTCGTTAGCATTGAGTTGAATGCAGCTGGGTTACCCGACATTTCAAGACCTACGTCGAAGCCTTCTGTCATGCCTAGTTCAGCCATTACATCTTCAAGCTTCTCTTCAGCCACGTTTACTGCACGTGTTACGCCCATTTTACGAGCAAGCTCAAGACGGTATTCGTTTACGTCTGT
>NZ_JAWOUB010000069.1:0-1446 GCF_033339195.1 Vibrio sp. 811 | reverse complement strand
TGGCGAACTCGCGGCAAGATTGGCCGAGCCTGCGCTCGCTGAACTAGGTTTCTATATTCAACGACTAGAGAACCTTGCTCAAGTTTGGCATTTAATGGCAGAGCCAACACGAGAAAAAGGAGCACCTTTAGCGAGATGGCTAGAAACTCACCCAGATCGTGAAGGCGATTTTATTGTGAGTGTCTCCCCTCTTGAGATTGGATGGCAGCTAGACCAACAGATTTGGAGTCGTTGTATTGGTGCCGTATTAGTTTCAGCAACAATGCGAGCGTTGAACTCTTTCCACTATTTTTGCCATCAAGTAGGCATTGATGGCAAGCCAGAATCTGGGACTCAGTTTTTGGCACTCGCTTCGCCTTTTGATTATCAAAACCAAGCTGAGTTACTCATACCGGCAATGAAGTACGAACCATCTGCACCTCAGTTTACTGAATATCTTATTGAGATCTTGCCTAAGTACTTAGAAGACAAAAAGGCCAACTTGGTATTATTCTCCTCTTACTGGCAGATGAACCAAGTCGCAGAAGCGCTGTCTTCAGAGTTCATAAAACGAGGCTGGGCTTTGCAAGTACAAGGCGAAAGTTCTCGTCAAGAAATTCTAAAAAAACATAAAAAGCTTGTAGAAACAAACAAAACCAGCGTTCTCTTTGGTACAGGAAGCTTTTCGGAAGGACTCGATTTGCCAGGAGAGTTACTGGAAAACTTAGTGATCACCAAAATTCCATTTGGTGTTCCTACCTCTCCAGTAGAACAAGCGCATTCAGAATACATAGAAAAGAAAGGCGGCAACCCGTTTATGCAAATCACTGTACCTGATGCGAGCAAAAAGCTGATCCAGAGCGTGGGCCGCCTACTGCGTAAAGAACGAGATTCTGGTAGAGTGACCATTCTGGATCGACGCCTCGTAACCAAACGCTACGGGCAAGCACTTATCGACTCACTGCCGCCATTTAAACGAAAAATAGAATATTAGAAGAATAAGAATTTATGGAAATGATAGAGCCGACAATGCTGTTGGTGTTGGCGCTAGTCGCTTTTGTTGCTGGATTTATTGACGCAGTCGCAGGTGGTGGAGGGATGCTAACCGTCCCTGCTTTGCTGTCTTTGGGGCTTCCTCCTCACATTGCTTTAGGGACGAACAAGTTGGCTGCCACCTTTGCATCGTCGACTGCCGCATTCACTTACTACAAAAAACGCTTGTTCAAACCTCAGTGTTGGGGGCGCGCGTTTGCAGCAACGCTTGTCGGCGCAGCATTGGGCACGCTCTTTGTCGATGCCATCAGTACGGATTGGCTAGAAAAAGTCTTGCCTCTTATTATATTAGCCGCTGCGCTATATACCGTATTCCACAAAACGCCACATTCACCTCATCAAAGCCCAATACCAGAGCCTTGCCCAAAGCTGCATAAAAAACAGTACCTGCAAGGTTTGTCGATTGGTTTTTAC
>NZ_JAWOUB010000068.1:0-1448 GCF_033339195.1 Vibrio sp. 811 | reverse complement strand
GAAGTCGTCGCTATGAGCCTCATGTCCAGTCACGGAAGGATGAATCAGAAGCCATCAAAAACACGGATTTTAAGGCCCACCGCTGGGTTGTAGAGAGAACACACAGTTGGATGAATCGCTACCGTCGTGTCCTGACTCGTTGGGAGAAAAAGGTCGAAAATTACGAGGCAATGCTGCATCTTGCCTGTGCCATCATTGTCTGGAATAAAATCCTTTTGGGATAGGTTCTTATTCATTCTTTATCCCATTTAGTTTATATATCATGATTTGATACATATCTTGGCATCGACGTGTTATTTCAAGCTTACCTTTAAAAAATTATCATAAAATGCCTAGAAACAGATAAAAAGTGCGAACAAAAGCCGACAAAAAACATTTTATTGTTTATGGTTTTTAGCCTTTTGCGGAAGGATGATATAATAATTCGGCTCACACATTTATTTGAGGGTAAACAGTCGGTTCTATGACCGCCATTGAAGATAAGTTAACTCAAAACATAATAAAACAGGGCTTCACTAGATATGAAACCCTTTAATTTAACCTGAGCTTATTTTAATTTACTGTTACACAACTCTTGTAGCCGATTAATAAAGCGTGCAACATGGAAGCCATCACAAACTGCATGATGAACCTGTACTGAGAGCGGCAATAACAGTCTATCCCCTTCTTGCTGATATTTTGCCATTGTTATAATGGGTGCAAAATAATCGGTAAAATTAGCAACATTTAAATTAAAGCTATCAAAATTAACCCAAGGTAATGCTGAAATATTTAAATGATTTTCTGGTGTTACCCCTTGAGGAAATAACTTGGTATCACTTTTATAACGTTCCATTACCGATAAATAATTCACCATAAATTGATCAATATCGGATGAGTATGGGCAACTCAGTGCTGAAAATGTCTCTGTTTCTTGATGGAATACGGTGAATTGTGGGTCGACTGAATCCCATACGATCAATTCATCATCTTTTATCGCCATTCTCAACTCATCAAATTGATTCACGGCCTGAGCAATCAGATAGATCATTACCGGATAAAACTTATACGCTGAATCATCCAATGACTTTTTTAACGTCGTGATATCAATTTTGCTTGTTAAGCTAAAACCACATGGTAAACGATGCCGATAAAACTCAAAATGCTCACGGCGAACCCAATTTTTTACATCAAATTTTGTATAGTTCATAACATATCCCTTCTGAATTTTTATTTACTAAGAACCTATCCCAATAGGTTTTTAGTCCAGACAATGATACCACAGGCAAAATGCAGCATCGCCTCATAATTCTCGACTTTCTTCTCCCAACGAGTCAGGACACGACGGTAGCGATTCATCCAACTGTGTGTTCTCTCTACAACCCAACGGTGAGCCTTAAAATCCGTGTTTTTAATGGCTTCTGACTCATCCTTCCGTGACTGGATATGAGGTTCATAGCGACGACTTT
>NZ_JAWOUB010000067.1:0-1528 GCF_033339195.1 Vibrio sp. 811 | reverse complement strand
AAAATCTTAAATTGAAGAGTTTGATCATGGCTCAGATTGAACGCTGGCGGCAGGCCTAACACATGCAAGTCGAGCGGAAACGAGTTATCTGAACCTTCGGGGAACGATAACGGCGTCGAGCGGCGGACGGGTGAGTAATGCCTAGGAAATTGCCCTGATGTGGGGGATAACCATTGGAAACGATGGCTAATACCGCATGATGCCTACGGGCCAAAGAGGGGGACCTTCGGGCCTCTCGCGTCAGGATATGCCTAGGTGGGATTAGCTAGTTGGTGAGGTAAGGGCTCACCAAGGCGACGATCCCTAGCTGGTCTGAGAGGATGATCAGCCACACTGGAACTGAGACACGGTCCAGACTCCTACGGGAGGCAGCAGTGGGGAATATTGCACAATGGGCGCAAGCCTGATGCAGCCATGCCGCGTGTGTGAAGAAGGCCTTCGGGTTGTAAAGCACTTTCAGTCGTGAGGAAGGTAGTGTAGTTAATAGCTGCATTATTTGACGTTAGCGACAGAAGAAGCACCGGCTAACTCCGTGCCAGCAGCCGCGGTAATACGGAGGGTGCGAGCGTTAATCGGAATTACTGGGCGTAAAGCGCATGCAGGTGGTTTGTTAAGTCAGATGTGAAAGCCCGGGGCTCAACCTCGGAATAGCATTTGAAACTGGCAGACTAGAGTACTGTAGAGGGGGGTAGAATTTCAGGTGTAGCGGTGAAATGCGTAGAGATCTGAAGGAATACCGGTGGCGAAGGCGGCCCCCTGGACAGATACTGACACTCAGATGCGAAAGCGTGGGGAGCAAACAGGATTAGATACCCTGGTAGTCCACGCCGTAAACGATGTCTACTTGGAGGTTGTGGCCTTGAGCCGTGGCTTTCGGAGCTAACGCGTTAAGTAGACCGCCTGGGGAGTACGGTCGCAAGATTAAAACTCAAATGAATTGACGGGGGCCCGCACAAGCGGTGGAGCATGTGGTTTAATTCGATGCAACGCGAAGAACCTTACCTACTCTTGACATCCAGAGAACTTTCCAGAGATGGATTGGTGCCTTCGGGAACTCTGAGACAGGTGCTGCATGGCTGTCGTCAGCTCGTGTTGTGAAATGTTGGGTTAAGTCCCGCAACGAGCGCAACCCTTATCCTTGTTTGCCAGCGAGTAATGTCGGGAACTCCAGGGAGACTGCCGGTGATAAACCGGAGGAAGGTGGGGACGACGTCAAGTCATCATGGCCCTTACGAGTAGGGCTACACACGTGCTACAATGGCGCATACAGAGGGCGGCCAACTTGCGAAAGTGAGCGAATCCCAAAAAGTGCGTCGTAGTCCGGATTGGAGTCTGCAACTCGACTCCATGAAGTCGGAATCGCTAGTAATCGTGGATCAGAATGCCACGGTGAATACGTTCCCGGGCCTTGTACACACCGCCCGTCACACCATGGGAGTGGGCTGCAAAAGAAGTAGGTAGTTTAACCTTCGGGGGGACGCTTACCACTTTGTGGTTCATGACTGGGGTGAAGTCGTAACAAGGTAGC
>NZ_JAWOUB010000066.1:0-1562 GCF_033339195.1 Vibrio sp. 811 | reverse complement strand
AATCATGAGCTTGCTTCGTATCAACCATGCCATTCCCGTCAATTCAAAAGGACACTAAAAATACCGGTTTAAACGGAGGTTGGCATGGTAAATCTAATACGACGAAGTGTAGTTAGCGGTCTCGTTGTCGGCATGTTTGGTTGTTCGTCATTTGATTATCCCGATCATGGTCAGGGTGGATTGGCGGAAAGCTATCAAGATATTTCGATTGAGAACTATCAGTTCTCGCCTGTTATGCCAGATGAACCATTGGGCCCAGAGCATGGATTGCGATTCGATTGGCAGTTGACCAAGCTTCATCTCGACGCTTTGATTCAAGAAGGCGCTCGTTGGTGCTTCCCTGCTGCAGTGGTGCAAGCACTCGAGAAGCAAAATCGCATTGCTCGTGAACTAGAAGGCGGTTTACTGCTTGATGCCGCGAATGACCTGGTCATCCAGCGTCGTCGATTAAACCAGCTTGAGCAGCAACTCGACTACGTACTTACGCAAACCACTTGCACGCCGCCGGATGACATCGATGCACTAAGGAATGACTTAAACATCGTCGCCGATATTTATGCGCTGCTCAACGTCGACAATCAGTTTGCCATTGATTCTGCGGAGATCAATCCGAAGTACATGGGACACTTGGCAGAAGCCGCTTATATTCTGCGCGACCACCCTGCTCTGTCTCTGGTTGTCACTGGCCATGCGGACGTCACGGGTACGCCTGAGCACAATAAAAAACTAGCACAGGAACGAGCCGAGCAAGTTAAACGATACTTAAGTGTGTTCGGAGTAACGTCAGACCGTGTACAAACCAAATCTGTTGGCGACACATTGCCTTTGTATGAGGGACAAACGCCAGCCGTGCGCCTAACCAACCGTCGAGTGAGCATCGAAGTTCTCAGCGCAAACTCTGATAGCAATGCGCCAAGTAATCACAATTTACCTAACAAAGGCAACATGCCAACGAGCGCGAGCGGTTCGATAGGAGGCGCGTTATGAGCATTTTCAAAACGTTTTTTGCCTTGTTCACGTTGTGCGTGCTCGCTTGGGTAACCCCTCTGCATGCCGCAGATAACGACACAGTAAAAGTTGGTGACTTAGTACAGATCAACCTGCCCGGCGAAGCATCGCTAAACCAAGGTTTTCAAGTGGACCGCCGCGGACGAATCAACTTACCGGAAATTGGTCCGGTGTTTGTTGCTGGTTATAACGAGCAGCAATTGCAAGATGTCATTATTGAAACGCTGAAAACCGTCTATCGAGACGTGAATAACGCTCGCGTGTTCATTAAACAGCAACAACTGCTTGTCTCCGTGCAAGGCTACGTTGTTAAGCCGGGTGAATACACGTTGCCCGCAGGTTCTAACATCCAAATGTTTGTTTACGAAGCTGGCGGACTCCGTGCTGGCGCGCAGCTCGACAAAATGATCGTCAAACGTGGCGATCAGAACATCGAGTTCGATTACAAACGCTTTTTGGATACAGGCGACAACAGCCAGCTACCAAAACTGGAATCGTTAGACGTGTTATTTGTGCCTGCTTCCCCATTGGTCGGCAACATTGAGCAAGAATTC
>NZ_JAWOUB010000065.1:0-1573 GCF_033339195.1 Vibrio sp. 811 | reverse complement strand
ACTTCAAGCGACCCTGATCGCTGGTATCGGGCTTAAAGCCAAAGCAGCTACCACGACTTGGAACAACAAGACCTTTTACTGAGCCATCAGTTTTTTCGACATACGATAGAGACGTATCATTCAACTGTCGGCCATCTTTCGCGTAAACGCACATGGCGTAATCACCCGGAGCAATTTGTTGTTCGCTAATGATGGTTTTAGCATTTTTCCCTTGGTATTCCATCAAATCAACTTGATGTAGCGCGCCGCTCTCGCTTGCGTCTAGCAGAATGTGATCGCCAGTTTGCTCGCCCGTTTCTGGGTCAAAGGGAATTAAAACTACGTCTTTAAATGCTAAGACCACTTTGTTGGCGTCATCCACAGGTGCATCTGAGACACCAAGAGAAAACGTAGCGGATTCTGTATTTGATGAAGAGTCGTCACCACCGCAGCCAGTCAGTAGTAGACCGCCTGAGATAGCAAGTAGAGGATAAGTGTATTTTTTCATATTGACCTCTTGTGTTTACACTGCCGATAAACATCGAAGATTAGTCTCAGAGTCGAGACCAAATGTCATTGCTTAGTAATGACGGGGTCAATGTAAAAAATGGAAATTCATAGTGTGATATGGATTCCTAAAAAGCTATTTTTAAATCTATTGCTCAAGTGTAGCTGCGAAGCAGTAACTCCATTAACTTCGGCTCTACTTAGCTAAACAACGTGGTCGCTTGGTAACCACTTTTTCCATTTCTACAAGCGTTTTTTTATAAAACTAAGTTCTTATTCGTAGTGAAATGAAGTTGATAATAATCAAAATAGATAGGTGATGAGGGGCGTAACGTAAGGTCGAATATTGCTAGAAGGAATTAGTATGATGGCATACAAATTTTTTATTCGAGAGCTACTAGGATTAGCGATCGTGGTTTCAGTTGTTTTTGGTGTACTTGGTGTGATGCTCGATCTTTTCGCGCTTACGGCGTTGTCGGAACATCAAGATGCAATTGCTCAGATCTTTTTTCATGAGTCGTTTTATTTCATTGCATTCTTAATCCCGCCATTTTTCCTATGGAAGATCATCAATCGTTCTGATTTGGTTACCGCCGCACAAAACTATATCGCGCTAAAGTTAGCAGCAGAAAGTCGATAATCTAACTCCAAGTACGATTGATACCATTTGATACGACAGAGGCTCATGCTTTTTTCATGAGCCTCTGTCGTTTTGTCTCTCTGAGCAAGCAAGATAGCTTGCTCAAGGATTAATTCTTACTTAAAAGGCTGGTTCAATCGTTCCTTTGAAAGTGCTATCAAGGAAGTCGCGAATTTCTTGGGATTGGTAAATAGAGACGAACTTTTTGTAAGCCTCGTTGTTTTTGTCGGCTTCACGAGTCGCAATAACCATAACAGCGAGAGGTGCGTCTTTGGATTCTAGGAAAATACTTTGTTTCTTAGGGTCTAAGCCTGAAGACATCACGTAATTCATTGTAATAGCTGCGGCATCAACGTCATCCAGCGTTCTTGGCAGCTGCGCCGCATCTACCTCAACGAACTCCAGTTCTTTTTGATTGCTCTTAATATCGGTTAACGCGGCTTTATT
>NZ_JAWOUB010000064.1:0-1573 GCF_033339195.1 Vibrio sp. 811 | reverse complement strand
CCCACACCGGTAAGGTCATCTTCATCGACACTTAACGCATCCACCGCTGTGATGGTCGGTACATCATCAACAATCGTAACTGGAATGGTTTCTGTGACAGTGTCGCCATCAAAGTCGGTTGCAATAATTGGGAAGTTCAGTGTCAACTCATCACTATCAACAGCGTGATCAATCGGCCCTTCAAGTGTGAAGTTGTAAGAGCCATCAGTATCTACTGTCAGAGTAAATACTGGGTTTCCACCCGCAGTCGCTTCATAAGTGAAACTACCATCACCATTTGCGGTTTCTGTCAGTGTGACAGCCGCGCCTTGCGATGTTAAACCGTCCACTGGTGTTGCTGAAGCATCGAGTTGGTAGCTCACCACTCGGTCTGAACCTTGTGTGGTGGTGAAGTTACCATCAATAGAAATTGGATTGCTTTGGTCTGAGCCAATTGACGCTAGGTCATCTTCATCAACCGTAATGGCGTCGACGTCAGTAATCACTGGCTTATCGTCCACAATGGTAACCGGGATAGTGGCGTTTGTGGTATCGCCATCAAAGTCTGTTGCGATGATTGGGAAGTTCAGTGTCAACTCGTCGCTATCTACCGCGTGGTCGATTGGACCTTCAAGCGTGAAGTTATAGCTACCATCAGTATTCACGGTCAGCGTAAAGACCGCTTCACTACCCGCCGTCGCCTCGTAAGTAAAGCTACCGTCGCCATTTGCGGTTTCAGTTAGCGTAACTGCCACGCCTTGTGATGTAAGGCCAGCTGCTGGTGTTGCAGACGCGTCAAGCTGATAACTCACCACTCGGTCCGAGCCTTGTGTGGTGGTGAAGTTGCCACCGATTGAAATTGGGTCAGTCTGATCCGAACCAATCGTGCTTAAGTCATCTTCATCGACGGTAATCGCATCTACATCGGTAATGGTTGGCTTATCGTCCACGATGGTGACTGGGATCGTTTCTGTGGTGGTATCACCATCAAAATCCGTCGCGATGATTGGGAAGTTCAGTGTCAGCTCATCACTGTCTGTCGCATGGTCGATAGGACCTTGCAGCGTGAAGTTGTATGAACCATCCGTATTAACGGTCAGCGTAAATACGGCTTCAGTTCCTGCTGTTGCTTCATAAGTGTAGCTACCATCACCGTTTGCGGTTTCAGTCAGCGTCACTGCCACACCTTGCGATGTTAGACCATCAACTGGCGTTGCAGCAGTATCTAATTGGTAGCTTACTACCCCATCAGAGCCTTGCGTTGTAGTGAAGTTGCCATCGATTGAAACTGGATCTGATCCGTCAGAGCCAATCGTCGCTAAGTCATCTTCATCCACGCGGATTGCGTCTACGTCAGTGATGGTTGGTTTATCATCAACGATGGTGACAGGCAGTGTTTCTGTCGACGTATCGCCATCAAAATCTGTTGCGATAATCGGGAAGTCGATTTGTAGACTGTCACTATTCACCGCATGGTCTAGTGGGCCCTGCAGAGTAAAGGTGTAGCTGCCGTCTGACTTCACCACCAATTCAAATACGGCATTGCCATCTGCTGTGGCTGTGTAAGTAAAACTGCCGTCGCCGTTAGCAGTTT
>NZ_JAWOUB010000063.1:0-1683 GCF_033339195.1 Vibrio sp. 811 | reverse complement strand
CCTAAGGACGTTTTTTGAAAAAGAAAATAGGGCTTTACTGGTTTACGTTTGACCTAAGGCTTCACGATAACTCGCTATTGGTTGATGCCTCATCTTTTCTGGATGAATTGGTTTGCTTGTATTGTCGCCCTTCAGTAACTCCTTTTCTCCATCATTTTGCTCAGGAGGTAACGCTAGGACGAGCTAGGCAGAAATTTATCGATGCGTCTTTGTGCGAACTGAATGACGCACTCGGCCAATTAGGCCAGCGACTTTGGACGCTAGATTTATCCCCGTATCAAGCCCTCAAATATGCCATTCAATATTTGGGTGTCACTCATCTTTATGCAGACGCAATGGCTGGCTCGGATGAACAGAGCATATTGCACAAGCTGCAAGATGAATACCCACACCTTGTCATTGTTCAGCACGCTGTACGCAGTTTGTTCGACGAAAGCAAGCTGCCGTTTAAGTTGCTTGATCTACCCGAGACTTTTACTCAGTTTAGAAAGTGCGTTGAAGGGATAGACATCGCCCACCCAGTAGATGCGCCGAGCCGCCTACCACCAATGCCAAAAGGCGCTCAACTGCCAACTTTATCCTCTTTTTACTTTGATGAGTCTGCGCTGTTTTCTGGCGGAGAATGGAGTGGTCTTGCGCATTGTCGGCGTTACTTTTCTTCTGGCTTGGCAAGCTCATATAAAGAGACCCGCAACGGACTCGACGGGATGGCGTATTCCACCAAATTTTCACCTTGGCTTGCGCTTGGTTGTGTGTCGCCAAGAATGATTTATGCCATGCTCAAACAGTATGAACAAACCCAAGGGGCGAATGATTCGACTTACTGGATTTACTTTGAATTGTTGTGGCGCGAATATTTTTATTGGTACGCAAGGTGTTATCAACAAAAGCTGTTTCGGTTTGGTGGTATTCGCAATCAACTGCCGTTAACCAGCTTTTATGCGCATCGTTTTCAGCAGTGGAAAAACGGCACCACACCTTATCCCATCGTCAACGCGTGCATGCACCAACTGAATCACACTGGTTATATGTCTAACCGTGGACGCCAGTTGGTTGCAAGTTGCCTTGTTCATGAACTGGGGCTGGACTGGCGGTATGGCGCGGCCTACTTTGAAACGCAGTTGATTGACTACGATGTCTGCTCGAATTGGGGAAACTGGCAATATTTAGCGGGAGTAGGGGCAGATCCGAGAGGCTCTCGTCAGTTTAATTTGGAGAAGCAGACACAAATGTACGACCCAAATCATGAGTTCATTGAACGATGGCAAGGGCGTGACAGCCGAGCGCAGCAAGACGTTGTCGATATGGTCGACTGGCCAATCGCAACGCAGCAAGAAAATGGAGAT
Source organism: Vibrio sp. 811 (assembly GCF_033339195.1). Classification (NCBI taxonomy): domain Bacteria; kingdom Pseudomonadati; phylum Pseudomonadota; class Gammaproteobacteria; order Vibrionales; family Vibrionaceae; genus Vibrio; species Vibrio sp. 811. The sequence goes on along the minus strand of NZ_JAWOUB010000063.1, from coordinate 337 downwards.
AAATAAATGCGTTATGACACGGTGCGATTGATTCTCGGCGACCAACTCAACAGCGAGCATTCTTGGTTTCAGCAAGCGGATGATACCGTGCTTTACTTGATTGCTGAGCTCAAGCAAGAAAACACTTACGTTACGCATCACATTCAAAAGGTGTGCGCTTTCTTCTCCGCGATGGCTATTTTTGCTCAAGAGAAGCAAGAAGAAGGGCATCATGTTCTGCATCTAACGTTGGATGACACTGCCGCTTTTGACGATCTTGACCAAGTATTGCAGCACTACGTTCGTGAAGTTGGGGCAAGCAAATTTGAGTATCAACGGCCAGATGAATATCGACTGT
>NZ_JAWOUB010000062.1:0-1720 GCF_033339195.1 Vibrio sp. 811 | reverse complement strand
CCGTCGATGACGTAGTCAATCGGCTTATCCGCAGTAATCGTTACCCCTGTCGCGCTCGCGTACTGAAACAGATTCGACTCATCCTGCGCACCGACGCTGGTTAATGTTAGATCCGACAACGCCACTAGGCGCCCACCCAGCGACTGAGTGTTATCAAGGTAGGTAATGTGCAGTTTCCCATCATCTGGCTGCGGCGCGCCGCCACCTTGCGCTAACACGGTACTGAAGGGCGCGATGTTTGCCACGACGAAGCTGTGCACGTCCATCTCCTGACTCTCCCATCCTTGTTCACTCGCCGCTTGCCCTTCGAGGGTTACTTGCAGAGTTTGCACCTCTTCGGAAATCACAGCGTTAAAAAAGCCCGTTAAATACGCCAGTTGCCCAAAAGCATTTTTCTCTTCACGATGCGCGTGTTCAATCATCTTCTGTTCCAAGCCAATACCCAGCACCAACAGAATCAAACGCTGATTACATTCTGCGGTGTCTATGCGTTGGCAATGACCTGCGAGAATGGCTTCACACGCTTTTTCCACCGGTGCTAACTTCACGCCGATACCATACAGCACGTGGCACAGCGCATTCGCCGTCCCCAACGGTATGATGCCGAGCTTGATGTCCGTGCCGACCAATTGGCTCGCCACTTCAGTCACCGTGCCATCGCCACCAGAGACAATCACCTGATTCACACCACTTTGTTTAGCTTGCAGTGCGAGGCTTTCTGCACTGGTGGTTTCGTCCGTTTGGCGAATGCTGAGACGATATTTTTTGGTCAACTCACGAATCACATGTTGTTCGTATTGCAGCCATTTCCCACCGCCCGCGACAGGGTTCACCACCATCCAGGTCGGCTCATCGAGTGTTAGCACGCCTTTCTCACTGATCGCCCGCAGAGTTTTGATCTGCAGATTATTGAGCCTTGCAGTACTGCGCACGCGGTTAATTTTCCGCATCACCGATTCCACCGAGAGCGATGGGTCTTTACTCAGTAAATAAGCCGCCACCACAAACACCGAACGGCCACGCCCAAGTGCGCAATGCACAACCACAGAGCGCCCGCAGGCGATTTGGGTATCAATCCAATTAATCGCATGACGTAAACGCTCCAAGGTCGGCGCTTTATGATCCAGCACGGGAATAGAAAGGTAGTTGAATTGCTTGTCAGTCATGGCGCTTTCTAAACCTGCGAACTCCGCCGTAACATCAACAATGCAGGAAATGTCGTGAGAGTCGAGAAACGCCAAATCGCTCGGGAACAAGCGCCGAGAAAGATAAAGATTGTCGCTGACTTGCTGAATGGGAGGGACAGTATCGCGCCGTCTCTCCCAGGCGTTGTAGGCTTTCGCCCCGAGCAAGAAAGGAATGAATGCCCATCGAATCCACCAGACAATTTTTCCGTCTTGGCTTTTTCTAAAGATGGACGGGAAATCAAATAAATAAGCCGCACTGACTAACGCTAAGGAAAGCGAAACCCAAAGCAGCAGTAAACTCACTACGATTTGAGGTATGTAGATAGCAGCGAGCAACGCAACCAGCGCGCCAAGTAGATAATATTTGACGATGAACATTCGACCTCCTTAATCCTTAGCGATGGGATAACGCTTAGCTGGCCATCTCTTCGATATAGTCATTGGCCAACTGCTGTTTTTGTTTATCGGACATCACCTTGCCTGCCATTTGGAAAAAGCGTTGCTCTTCCTCTTCCAGATGGTGCAGTACCTTG
>NZ_JAWOUB010000061.1:604-1801 GCF_033339195.1 Vibrio sp. 811 | reverse complement strand
TGGCATTCAGATCCCCTCCATCAACAAGCCAAAGCAGAGCTCATTACTCTCTTTGAGCAAACAGTTAAGTAGGATAAATAATGGCAAACACATTGATTGTAGGTGCAGGTTGGCTTGGTACTCCACTAGCGCAAGCCTTGTTAGTCGAGGGACATGATGTAGTTATTACACGTCGTAGCCAAGCTCGGTTAGATGAACGGCCATCCACTATTGCTAACGCCGCCCTGCTTGATCTCAACGATGAAAACGCAGCGCAAAAACTGGATGAAATAATTCAGTCGAATCATATTGAGCGTATTGTTGGTGCGTTTCCACCTGGGTTTCGTCGAGGGTCTGGTCGAGAGTATGCGCAGCAATGGTCAACGTTAGTTAAAGCGGCAAAACAGAATGCGATTGAAAAGCTCGTCATGATCAGCTCTACAACGGTCTACCCTAATTTACGAACGGACATGAAAGAAGAATCCGCATCGCTCGCTCCCGCGCAAACCCACCCTCACTTTTCTGACAAGGCGAAAATCATGCTCGAAGCGGAGCAATCCGTCATCGACTCTGGCATAAACTACGCCATCTTACGTTGCAGTGGTTTGATTGGCCCAGACAGACACCCCGCTCGCTTTGCCATGCGCCTAAAACAAGTCAGCCGTAAAGCCCCAGCCAACATGCTTCATCAAAGTGACGCAGTCGCTGTGGCACAGTTTGCATTGGATCACCTGAGTAATCAGATCATTAATGTCACAACGCCTCACACGGTGAGCAAAGCTGAGTTTTACCAAGCAGCAATCACCAAAAGTGGCGCAGAGATTTCGCTACCTCCCGTTACAGAAGATGCCGATAAACGCATTTTAGCGGACAAACTGGTTTCACTTGGGTATCAATTCCGATTCAATTCAACGCTGGATGCACTATGAAGTTATATCAACATATAGAAACGCTTTGGGATTACATGCAGCTCAAACAGGATTTAAAGCCTGCCGACTGCTTGTTTGTTATGTGCAGTAACGACGTGCGAGTTGCTGAGCACGCCGCTGCGCTTTACCACCAAAAACTCGCACCATTGATTGTGTTCTCCGGTGGTGAAGGCCGTTTTACGGATGGTTTGTTTGAAAAAAGTGAAGCAGAAACATTTGCAGACATTGCGCGTTTAGCTGGCGTACCAAGCGATGCCATTTTAGTAGAAACACGTTCAACCAATAGTGG
>NZ_JAWOUB010000061.1:0-594 GCF_033339195.1 Vibrio sp. 811 | reverse complement strand
TTTGGTTTCGATACCGACAATTATCTCGGTTCCACCCTGCAGCCGAATCAATGGCACAAAAAATGGTGCATGTTCTTCGCTGAGCAACGTATTGGTTGGCAACTGCAGTTATTAAAAGAGAAAGGCATCCAATGCGAATCTATTATTTTAGTGCAAAAGCCATTTATGGAACGCCGCGCCATCGCTACGTTTGAGAAGCAATGGCAATCGCCCTACTCGCAAGTGCAAGTCAGTTCTACCGCTCATCCATTCTTCGAATACATCAACGAAGACATGCCGCTAATGATGGTGTTAGAAGCGCTGATGGAAGATTTTTCCCGCGTCAAAAGCTATCCCGAAAAAGGATTTCAAACTAAGCAAGACATTCCAAAGCAAGTGGATTCATCTTATCAAGTCTTGTTAGAGCGATTCGGTTTTGATCTCCTCTGAGCGAAATGAACAATTAAAAAGCCACCGAGTTCGGTGGCTTTTCTGTACTGCTTTGAAGCTGAATGGATAGGTTTATTTACCTAGGGCTTCTTTGTAGTGCTGACGGCAAACCGAGACATAACGGTCGTTGCCACCAATCGCCACTTGGTCACCTTCTTTGATTGC
>NZ_JAWOUB010000060.1:0-1808 GCF_033339195.1 Vibrio sp. 811 | reverse complement strand
GTTTGTACCGGCCAGATTTCTGCGAGTTCGGCGTTGAGCTCTTTGTAGATGGTTTGATCTTCAGGCAGCTCGTCTTCTTGGAAGATTGCCGCTGCGGCACACTCGTCAACACACAAGCCACAGTCGATACATTCTATTGGGTTGATTACCATGAAGTTTGGACCTTCGTGGAAGGCGTCAGCCGGGCACACCGCGACACAGTCGGTGTATTTACATTGGATACAGTTATCGGTTACGACAAACGCCATGATAATCAGCTCTTAAGTTAGTCAAAATCAAAGAAGGGGGATAATACTCATCCCAAGGCAAAATTCAACATTCACCAAGTTAAATCCGTCGTCCAACCTTGATTTAGTATGACAGACAATTCAATTTCTCGTAAAATGCGCGCCATTGTGAGCTGGGGGCCGTTAGGTTTTTTGGCTAAGACACCTACTATAACGAGACATCGATATGATTCGTATTAATGAAATTAAGCTTCCTCTTGATCATGAGGAAGGCGCGCTATTAGACGCGATCACTAAAAAACTTGGCATTCCTGCTGAGAAAGTTATCTCTTTTAACGTCTTTAGACGCGGCTACGATGCTCGTAAGAAAACCAATATTCATCTTATTTACACGCTAGACATCATCGTTGAAGGCGATGAAACCGCGTTGCTAGCGAAGTTCGCAAACGATCCTCACGTTCGCCAAACGCCAGACATGGAATACAAGTTTGTTGCGAAAGCACCTGAGAACCTAACAGAGCGCCCAATCGTCATCGGTTTTGGTCCATGTGGTCTGTTTGCTGGTTTGGTGTTGGCTCAAATGGGTTTCAACCCAATCATTGTTGAACGTGGGAAAGAAGTTCGTGAACGTACTAAAGATACTTTCGGTTTCTGGCGTAAACGCACGCTAAACCCAGAATCAAACGTACAGTTTGGTGAGGGCGGTGCGGGTACGTTCTCTGACGGTAAGCTGTACAGCCAAGTGAAAGATCCAAACTTCTACGGTCGCAAAGTGATCACTGAATTTGTTGAGGCTGGCGCACCAGAAGAAATTCTATATGTAAGTAAACCGCACATCGGTACTTTTAAGCTGGTAACGATGATCGAGAAAATGCGTGCGACCATCATCGAATTAGGTGGTGAAATTCGCTTTAGTACTCGTGTTGATGATCTTCATATGGAAGATGGTCAAATCACAGGCGTGACATTGTCAAACGGTGAAGAGATCAAATCTCGTCACGTGGTATTGGCCGTTGGTCACAGTGCGCGTGATACATTTGAAATGTTGCACGAGCGTGGTGTGTACATGGAGGCGAAACCATTCTCGGTTGGCTTCCGTATCGAGCACAAGCAATCGATGATCGACGAAGCGCGTTTTGGTCCAAATGCGGGTCACCCAATTCTTGGTGCTGCGGATTATAAACTGGTTCACCATTGTAAAAATGGTCGTACCGTGTACAGCTTCTGTATGTGTCCAGGCGGCACTGTTGTTGCGGCGACATCTGAAGAAGGTCGCGTAGTGACGAACGGCATGAGCCAATACTCTCGTGCAGAGCGTAACGCAAACAGTGCGATTGTTGTGGGTATCTCTCCTGAGGTGGATTACCCGGGTGATCCTCTAGCGGGTATCCGTTTCCAACGTGAACTTGAATCTAACGCTTACAAACTAGGCGGCGAAAACTACGATGCGCCAGCACAGAAAATCGGTGACTTCCTGAAAGGCCGCGATCCAAGTCAGCTTGGTGATGTTGAGCCATCTTTCACGCCGGGCATTAAGCTCACAGTCTTATCGAAAGCGTTGCCTCTATTTGCGGTAGAAGC
>NZ_JAWOUB010000059.1:0-1888 GCF_033339195.1 Vibrio sp. 811 | reverse complement strand
AGCCATCTACAGCGATATACTTGGAACGGCTAGGAAGAGGGACAACGGTGTTATCAACAGTAAAGCCAAGTTTCTCCAGGTTAAGATAGTAAGTATTAGCCTGGCTCAATGATTTATCGCCAGTCTCATACTCCAACCAACCAGCAGCAACTAACTTTTTAAGATTGGTAGCAATTGCTTGCCTAGAAAGACCTGTTTCGTCCATAAGAGCACGATAGCTCGGATAGCAAACGCCGTGACCATCCATAAAACGAAAAAGGCCTAATAACAGCATACGCTGCGTAGTAGGAAGCTTATGCTCTTTCATTGTTTGGAATAATGGGTGCATAAGGTCGAACTGTGTCCTTTGTTGTGCCATAATTAAACAAAGCCTTAAAAAAGTAATAAGCCCTGATTAGATGTTTGCCGACACAGTCAGGGCTTTTTCATGCCTGTAAAACAAGATAGCACCTATTCTAATTTTAGACAACCCTAGTATATGAGGTTGACTACCCTAGTCAACGAAATTGACCGACCCTAGTCAACGAGGTTGACTCCAACAAACCATAGAACAAACCATAGAACAAATAGCGCTATCGCTTTTTCTTTTTCTTTCGATTAGAACGAGCTTTAGCACGCTTAGATTCTGAAGGTTTGGAAGGTGACGGGGTAAGCGAAGGAGCAATACCATTGCGACGCATATTACTCACATGCTCTTGAGCAACCTTCATGGCCATAGCAATACGTTCATCATAAGAAAGTTCAGGTTCTGGAGGTTCTGGAGTGGGAATAGTTTGTTCAAAAGGATCAAGAACACGGTAGGAATTACAATCCCCAACAGAGAGAGCCGGATAAGTAAGAATAAGAGAACGAGAACTTAAGACTGAAAGAGCATTCGAAACAGAAACTCGAGTGCAGCCCACACAATTAGCAATATCTTTTGTAGACGAAGAAACAAAGCCAGTCTCATCAGAAATAGAAGAAAGATACATATAGATCAGCTTCTGAATTGGAGAAAGGCCAAGAGAAACAAATTCACTTTCAAAGTATCGAGAAATCAAAACAAAACTCCCGTGTAAAAAAAATTTACACAAGATTAGCCCGTGTAAAAAAATTATACAAGCAACAAAGCCTTTTACAATAAGGGTTTGGGGAAATGTATAGGGATAAGAAAGGTTCCATATTGGGACTATAAGCCACTATTAAAGTATGTGGCTCACGAGTGCCAGAAATGGCACAAAAGTCGGAAGGTAAAGATAGAAAAAGAAACGAGAAAAACTCTCAACTAACTTATTTGCTTCTTTATGAAAGTTAAAAGAGAGAGCGCAACGTGGCGCTCCCGCTTCCTCCCCGTTCACGCTCTCTCTTCTCTTTTCAATTTTTAATTAGTGGAGCTGACGCGCGGATTTGGATATTGAAACCAAAAACAAAGACGTTTCCGCTTGTCGGTTTATTGGAAAAATAAAAAGGGGCACAAGGCCCCAATTTTCATTCTTCCAACAAACTTGTTTTTTTATCTAAGGCTTGAAGCATCATGCAATAACCATTAACAAACTCGATAAGCTTGTGCTGCTGCTCCATTAAATCCTTAAGAACGGAAGGACTAACATGGTCTCTTGGGAGGCCAGAAATACATGCAGATAAGTTTTCTAGGTCTGTAAGTAGATCTTTTAAGCCAGAAATAGAATAATTCAAAGTAGTCATACATTAACTCCATACAGTTAGTGGTGATTAGCGCTTAGATTGGAGGGGTAATCCATTCTAAGCGCGTTTAATAAATTTTTAGTGCTGCTGCCTATGTTTCCAGTAATCAGCCGCACAATCCCATTCAGAGCCATCTACAGCGATATACTTGGAACGGCTAGGAAGAGGGACAACGGTGTTATCAACAGTAAAGCCAAGTTTCTCC
>NZ_JAWOUB010000058.1:0-1923 GCF_033339195.1 Vibrio sp. 811 | reverse complement strand
CCTCTCACGTACAAATTCGTCATCATTCTAAAGACGAACTAGGCGAAGTTATTCACGCATTCAATCGAATGATGACCAAACTCCGAAAAAGGGAAAAACAACGCCAGCATTCGTTAGCTACGCTCGAACAAAAAAGAGCATTTTCAGAAGAAGTCATTGAATCCATTCAGTATGCGTTAGTTATTACCGACAACCTTGGCACCATTATCCACAGTAATGCTGCGACTCAGCATATATTTCAGAAAACACCGGAAGCATTAGAAAATGCGAATATCCGCGATCTGATAAAAACAAAAATGCCGAACGAGCTTAGCCAAATTCTTAGTCGATGCTTAGAGTGTGATGATATCCACCTTCAAAACATTGATAACGAACAGCAGCTAAGCCTAACGACTCGTCGTTTGTCTAACCACGGTTATCTTCTCTTCGCCATTCAAGACATCACAGAGATTGAAGAGGCGATGAATCGCCAGCGCGTAGCTGGTCGAGTGTTTGAAGCCAGTCAAGACGGCCTTATTGTGCTTAATCACAAAGGCGTCATCACCATGGTTAACCCAGCAGTCACCAAACTTGTGGGTTTAGAAATCGACCAGTTAGTTGGTCAGTCTTTCATTCAAACTATTCGTTGGCGAAAATTACAAGAAATGATGCCGAGTATCATTGAGTCCATTGAAAACTATGGCGTGTGGCAAGGAGAAGTGATTGAGCAAAATCACTTAGGCTTACTTGTGCCAATGTTTGCTCGAGTAAACCGCATCGTGAAGTGCGAGGATAACGGTTTCTACGATTTGGTCATTATTCTTACCGATCTCTCCAATGCAAAAGAGATGGAGCGCCTCGAGTATCTCGCACATCATGACGCGCTTACAGGATTAGCAAATCGTTCTAAGTTCCATTTAGAGCTGGAAGATTTAGTCCAAAGATCAGGCTATCAGCGCGATGAATTTGCGGTACTTTATCTTGATCTAGATGGTTTTAAGGAAATCAACGACACATACGGCCATGACGCTGGGGATGAAGTTTTAAAACGTGTAGCAGATCGTTTGACATCGGCGACTAGGCACAGTGACTTAATCGCACGCCTGTCTGGCGATGAGTTTGTTATGCTGGTCAACCCGGCCAATCAAAAAGTCGTAACGCGAATCGCCGAGCAATTGTTAGAGAGCATCTGTGCGCCTATTGAATACAAAGGTAATGAGCTAAAAGTCGGCGTGAGCATTGGGGTGAAATTGGTTGGCGTTAATGAACGAGACGCAACCCGTATTTTAAAGAGTGCGGATACCGCAATGTACCAAGCGAAGAAAGCCGGAAAAGTGCAAGCAATATTAATGGGATGCGAATTGCAAGAGACCGTTTAAATTGTCGCATTAAAGCTTTACACTAACCGGATTCGCGTCAGAAGGATTGATAAAATGAAAGTACTTGTTACGGGTGGTATGGGCTACATTGGCAGCCACACTTGTATTCAAATGATCGAAGCTGGTATGACACCAGTTATTCTCGATAACCTATACAACAGCAAATCTACAGTCTTAGAGCGCATTGAAAAAGTATGTGGCGTAAAGCCTACTTTTATCGAAGCGGATATTCGCGATAAGGCCGCGCTTGTTGAAGCTCTAAAAGCACACAATATTGAAGCCGTTATTCACTTTGCTGGCCTAAAAGCAGTCGGAGAATCAGTAGAAAAACCGCTTGAGTATTACGATAACAACGTAAATGGCACACTTGTTCTTGTGGATGCAATGCGCGAAGCAGGCGTGAAATCACTGGTATTTAGCTCATCTGCGACAGTTTATGGTGATCCAGCATCAGTACCAATTACTGAGGACTTCCCAACTAGTGCGACTAACCCATACGGTCGTAGCAAGTTAATGGTAGAAGAGTGCTTAACTGACTTCCAAAAAGCGAATCCAGACTGGAGCA
>NZ_JAWOUB010000057.1:0-1937 GCF_033339195.1 Vibrio sp. 811 | reverse complement strand
CCGAATTAGGCGATAAGCTGGATCTCTCCAATGATTCGATAAGTAGATTTGAAACGGGTAAATATCCAGTCGATAAAAGGACTGAATTTGCCCTTCTGTGGTTACAGCATTTAGAACTACACCTAGAAGCTCCTGTAACGCCTCCTGTGCAAAAAAGTGAGGTATTAGAATCTTGCTCTGTAGATCTTCTTATTTCCCCTCCTGTGCATTCTGACGACGAAAAGAGGGATAGATTTGGTCCTGTCCCTGACTCATCAAAAAGATCCAAGGCTAGGTCTAATCGAAAAAAGAAAAAGAAAAAGCGATAGCGCTATTTGTTCTATGGTTTGTTCTATGGTTTGTTGGAGTCAACCTAGTTTACTAGGGTTAGTATATGACGTTGACTAGGGTGGTGTATCTCATACACTAGGGTTGTCTATATATTGACTAGGTGTTATGATTTTCTGTGGATAAAAAAAAACGCCAAAATGGGCGGCAACCCTTGGCGTTTTTCTTAGTTTCTATAAGGAAAATTATGACACACAAACTTAAGCGGAGCCAATTCGATATTATGCATCCACTTTTTGACGCAATGAAACGTGAAAATCTACCATCAACACAGCGCCTGCTTCTCTTGGGGCTATTTAGATTTGTTGATGGCGATGGAGTTTGTTTCCCTAGCTACAGCGCTCTAATGGATGAGACGGGGTTATCTCGACAATCTATTGCAAACACAATCAAGAAGCTCTCTGAGTCTGGTTGGTTAACTTACGAGCCAGGGGATAAATCGAAAAGTTTAGCTAATACATACTATTTGAATCTTGAGCGCTTGGGGTTAACTACACAATCTAAAATAGTCCCAATAGAGGGATACATAGCTCAAGATGGGACTAAGTGGTCTTGTGCTGCTGATTATTGGAAGTCTAGACAGCAAACAATTTAAATTCATAAACGCCATGCATTCAGAGTGCAATCTGAATGCATGGCTAATCATAACTAGCTTACAAGGGGCTAATCATGACTAACTCACATCCTATTGAAAAGGACGTGTTTTACAACCGTCTGTCGCAATTAATTGCATCAACTGATTTAAATCCAGTCGACCGCGTTTTATTTCTCGCCACTTTTGAATCTTGGTACAACTTTCAAAGTTACGCCGTATATCAGTCCATCTCCGAAAAGGCTATTCAAGCTTTGGAGGAATGTTATGCGTAGTACTGATTGGGAGAACGCTGTTAAATTCTTTGCTCCAATTTCTAGGAGTAGTCGAATACATCCTAACTTTATCTTTAGATTTCAACACTTAGCATTAAGTGAGGGTCGAGCTGCTGAAATAGCTTGTGTCGATTTGGATCAAATCCATCGATGGGATGACGGTGAGGAAATCCCCCCTACCATTCGTAGGCTTTGGGCTCTTGAGTCTGGGCGCTATCTTCCTGATGTTACGGGGTTTTCTAAGTGGGCATTTAAGTCTGGTCATATTGTTACACCTGATGGAGCTACCTACTCTGAGGGGCAACTTCGCCACGCTCTTTTTCTGTTAGATCAGGTCTTATAAATAGCTCTGTTGGGAAATAAAAATTTGGGAGCCTTGTGCTCCCTTTTTTTGTTTCTCAATTGAGCCGACAAGCGGAAACATTCTTGATTTTTGTTACCTAATTCAAATCCGCGCGTCAGCTTCACAAATATGTATAAATACGTCTTTTTACATATCTATCTGGTTGTTAGCTGCAAACGACGACTGACGACGACGATGACTGAGGAGGAGGAAATAGGAGGTGCAGCGTCATCCCCGTATAGTAATACGGGGTGAAAGTACCTTGTTTTTCCGCAAAATGTCGAATCTGTGATGTACAATTCGACAAAATGTCGAAATAAGGTAACTTATGCATCCGTCCGAGTTTAAGCGCATTCGAAAGTCTGTTTTAAAGCTTAGTCAGTCCGAATTAGGCGATAAG
>NZ_JAWOUB010000056.1:0-2052 GCF_033339195.1 Vibrio sp. 811 | reverse complement strand
GATCCAAAGCGGCCCTAAACGAGTTTTAATTATTGGTGCTTCCTCCGGTTTTGGGTTAGCAGCACGTATTGCCCTAACGTTTGGCGGCGCTGAAGCAGACACCATTGGCGTCTCGTTTGAACGAGGTCCATCTGAGAAAGGGGTTGGCAGCGCAGGCTGGTACAACAACATCTTTTTCAAACAAGAAGCAACACATGCAGGACGCACTGCAATCAATATTGTTGGTGATGCATTCTCTGACTCTGTCCGTAATGAAGTTATCGAAGCGATCGAAACCTACTTTGAAGGTGAAGTCGATTTGGTGATTTACAGCCTTGCAGCGGGCGTTCGTCCAAAACCTCATTCAGATACGTTCTGGCGCAGTGTGATTAAGCCTATTGGTGAGTCGGTTACTGGCGCTTCCATCTTACTTGAAAATGATCAATGGGTTGAAACCACGCTCGAGCCTGCCACCGAAGAGGAAGCAGAAGCGACCATTAAGGTCATGGGTGGAGAAGATTGGGAAAGCTGGATTGATACTCTCATCAACACGGAATCCGTCGCTCAAGGTTGCAAAACCATTGCATTCTCATACATGGGCCCAGAAGTTACTCACCCAATCTATCTTGATGGTACTTTAGGCCGAGCCAAAATTGATTTGCACCAAACCAGCCATGCATTGAATCTGAAACTGGCTAACTTCGACGGTGGTGCTTACGCCACGGTGTGTAAAGCGCTGGTAACCAAAGCCAGTGTTTTCATTCCTGCTCTGAGCCCTTACCTTTTAGCTCTGTACCGAGTAATGAAAGAGAAAGGCACGCATGAACGCTGCATCGAACAAATGCAACGTCTGTTCACGACGAAGCTTTACGATCAGCCTAAAGTTCCTGTTGATGGCGAGCGATTGATTCGAATTGATGATTTAGAACTGGATCCGCAAACGCAGGCTGAAGTGAGTCATTTATTAGAACAAATGAATGCGGAGAACTTTAAAGAGATTGGTGATTACCAAGGCTTTAAGGACGAGTTCATGAAACTCAACGGCTTTAACTTTGACGATGTAGACTACTCGCAAGACATTTCGTTAGAAACCTTGGCGTCACTTAAGCCATAAGTTCGTCAAATTTGTTTCATATTTGAGATGGCTTCCAACAATTTTGGGTCCTGAAAGGTTTTCAGGACTTTTTTTTGTTTCGTCTGTGGGCGACCCTATACTTAAGTAAAACGACTAATGTTATAACAATTACTACTGCATAAATCTTCGATTCACAGGATGTGAAACTACCGGAAAGGAAGGCCTCTATGGGGAGATTTCAAACACTAGATTATGAGATTCCTGAATCCATGCAGCGAAGCTGGCAGGATATCGTCAATCTCCTCGCACAGATTGCAGACGTGCCAACCACGCTTATTATGCGAGTGCATCAAAACCACATCGAAGTAAACACCTCAAGTGACACTCAAGGTAATCCATATAAAGCTGGCGACAAAGAAGATCTTGGACATGGTTTGTACTGTGAACATGTCATTGAAACCAAAAGCCAACTAGTTGTCCCTGATGCCCTTGCCGATGAAAAATGGTCGAATAACCCGGACATCAAACTTGGTATGCTCTCCTATTGTGGTTTGCCGTTGTTTTGGCCAAATGGCGAAACGTTTGGAACCATTTGTATGTTGGACTCCAAAGCCAATGAGTACAGCGAAACTTACCGGCAATTGCTCAATACGTTCAAGGACTCAATAGAAGCTCAACTTGCTGTTGTCTACCAACAATACAAACTGTTGAGACTTAACAGCGAACTTAAAAATCGCGTAGAAAACCGAACCACTGACCTCGCCCAACTCAGCTTTTCACTCACTCAAGAAATTGACCGCCGCAAAGCCGCTGAAAGACAAGTTAACTACCAGAAAACCCATGACCAAGGTACCGGATTTCTTAATCGCGCCGCTCTGGAAGCTGTCGTTGAAGATACGCTTCAATCCCTAGAACACGGGCATCAGTCTTTAATTGTTATAAATGTGGGCTTTAGTAATGCGCGTAGCATACAAACTCGATACGGCTTTGAAGCGTTT
>NZ_JAWOUB010000055.1:0-2288 GCF_033339195.1 Vibrio sp. 811 | reverse complement strand
TTCCTCCTTAGCTCAGTTGGTAGAGCGACGGACTGTTAATCCGCAGGTCGCTGGTTCGAGCCCAGCAGGAGGAGCCACTTTTAAAGCCGCATCACTTGATGTGGCTTTTTTGTATCTGCTTTATACGTCATTTCTCGCTTTCCCATTTATCTGCACTTCATTTCTAAACATCAGCAAACATTAAATCCTTTCTTCAAAAATACTTATTTCACGCTAAAAATTTAATCCTCATCGTAATTTCAATACGCATTAGTATCCGAGCACATTCATCTTCACTAAGATGCCCGAGTTCTTACATTTCTTCTTTTAGCTATGCCTTGCATAGTGATAACACTTTATTTGTGAGCTAAATATGAAACTAAAAACTCAAGCCTATTTATTATCTGCGATCATATTGCTAGCTCTCCTAGCTCTGACCGCAACGGGCTTATGGACACTTCGCGTCGCAAGTAACCTTGATAACAAAGCTCGAGTTACTGAGCTATTTAAAAGTGCGTACAGCATACTTACCGAAGTAGAAAAGATGGCTATCGAAGGCAAAATGCCGGAAGACGAAGCGAAAGCATTAGCCACTCGCCTACTTCGTAACAATATCTACAAAGACAACGAATACGTTTATGTCGCAGATGAAAATATGATGTTCATCGCCGCACCACTAGACCCTCAACTGCACGGAACCAGCTTCCATGACTTTAGAGATGGCAGTGGTAATAGTGTAGGCCAACTCATTCTAGATGTATTGGGGCACAAAACAGGTCAGATCGTTGAATATACCTGGAGCCAAAAACAAGCAGATGGCAGCATTGAAGAAAAACACTCGATAGCAGAAAAAACACCACACTGGGGCTGGGTTGTCGGTACAGGTATTGGCTTTAATGAAGTTAACGCACGTTTTTGGTCGACAGCACAATGGCAGCTTGCGCTGTGTCTGATTATCGCGGGAAGTATTCTAAGTGGCCTGATCATTTCGATTCGCAAAATGCTTCATCTACTTGGTGGAGAGCCTAACGACGTGCGTAAAGCAGTTCAAGCTGTCGCTCAAGGAGACATTCAGACCAGTTTTGATACTGTGGCACCGAGAGGAAGTATCTATCGTGCCGTGCAAGATATGAGTCAATCACTAGCTACCATGGTGACAAACCTAGAGAAGTCTATGCATGCACTGCGCGCAGAGTTGTTTGCCGTAGAGTCTCGATCAAATACGATTGCCGATCTTACCGTATCTCAGCAGCAATCAACGGCGATGATTGCCACTGCGATGACTGAAATGGCATCTTCAGCCAACCATGTTGCCAATTCAGCAAGCGACACCGCAAACAATACGGACGAGGCAGACAAACAAAGCCAACATACTCAGAAACTCATTCATAACACGGTTGAAAACATTCAAGGTTTAGCTTCTCAATTAAATACTGCGAGTAAAGCGGTCGCCGATCTAGATCAGGATGTAAATAATATTGTAAAAGTGCTCGATGTGATTGGTGATATTGCAGAGCAAACAAACCTATTGGCACTCAATGCAGCCATTGAAGCAGCACGTGCTGGAGAACAAGGCCGAGGCTTCGCAGTCGTTGCTGATGAGGTACGCAACCTAGCAGGACGCACACAAGACAGCACAAAAGAGATTCAGTATATGATCTCCAATCTGCAAGAAGGCTCTCGCAATGCCATTCACACAATGGAAATATGTGCAGAAACCAGTGAAAGCACTGTTACAGAGTCTAAGAATGCCTCTGAAGCTCTACAGCAAATTGTAACGGCGTTAGAATCTATCACCACAATGAGCCAGCAGATCGCTACTGCTGCCGCTGAGCAGACGCAGGTTAGCGATGATATTGCGCTACGCATAAACCTTATCGAGGAAAGCGGAGGCCAACTCAACTCTGTCGTAACCGAGAGCCAATCAAGTACTCAAAGTTTAGCTTCACTAGCGAATGAGCTAGAAGGTTGGGTAAACAAGTTCTCAGTAAAGCACTAGTTTAAAGTCAATTGTTCAATAAAAAGCACGTTTTCAGACGTGCTTTTTTGTTTTTATCGCCTTTATTTTGCAAGTGAACACACTATCAATGTTAAAACATCGCTTAAAGCATGGCGCATTGCTGCTAAAAACGCATAAAAACAGCCCACTCCGAGCACAAATTCATCAAACGATATTTTATTTTAATTTTATTGTTGACCTGAAAGCCGAAAAGCCTTTTAATACACCTCGTCGCCCGGATAGCTCAGTCGGTAGAGCAGAGGATTGAAAATCCTCGTGTCGGTGGTTCGATTCCGCCTCCGGGCACCAC
>NZ_JAWOUB010000054.1:0-2321 GCF_033339195.1 Vibrio sp. 811 | reverse complement strand
TTCCTCCTTAGCTCAGTTGGTAGAGCGACGGACTGTTAATCCGCAGGTCGCTGGTTCGAGCCCAGCAGGAGGAGCCATATTAGAAGAAGCCGCATCACTTGATGCGGCTTTTTTGTATTAGTTTAAAGCTAAGCTCTCTCCTACTACCCACGAAATAACATAAGCGCTTTGATTATTAAAAACCGCTTACCGCAAGCTAACTATCGACTCACTAAATAACCAGAAAATATTAACCACAAACGCGCGTGGCAAATGGTATGCCTTTCAACTAAAAAAAAGCCAGGTAAAAACCTAGCTTTTTAATTCAATCGGCCATCTCTGAAATCAGCTTAAACCACCAAGACAAATATACTTTGTCTCCAGATATTCATCGAGGCCTTGCTTAGCACCTTCCCGTCCAACACCCGACTCTTTAACTCCACCAAATGGAGCCACTTCAGTAGAGATGATCCCTTCATTCACTCCAACCATACCGTACTCTAAACCTTCACTAAAAGTCACAATACGCTTCAAGCTATTCGTATAGAAATAGCAAGCCAAACCATATTCTGTATCGTTAGCCATTTCGAGAACATGATAATCATTTTCAAAGGTAACAATAGGCAACACAGGCCCGAATAGCTCTTGCTGAACAATCGACATATTCTGCGTCACACTATCCAAAAGAACGGGCTCCATAAAGCGACCAGGCCGTCTCTGTGGAGAGTTAGCAATAGAGGCTCCTTCTTGTACAGCTTGATCGATCACCGCCTCTAGTCGATGCTTAGAGGCCATCGTAATAACAGGACCTAATGTGACACCTTTCTCTAAACCATTGCCAAGCTTTAATTTGCTTAACTTCGACAATACTTTATCAATAAAAGCTTGTTTTACATTTTTATGAACATATAGCCGATTGGTACAAACACATGTTTGCCCTGCATTACGGAACTTCGACGCGACAAGCCCTTCCGCAGCCGCATCTAAGTCTGCATCTTCAAACACGATGAAAGGCGCATTACCACCCAACTCCATCGACACCGCCTTGACTGAATCACTGGCTTGCTTCATCAAAATTTTCCCGACTCGCGTAGACCCCGTAAAAGAGATCTTCTGAATCCTAGGATCAGTACTTAGTACTTGACCAAACTCAGCAGCCTGCTCCGACACCACGACAGAAAGCAGTTCTTTAGGGATACCAGCCTGATAAGCTAATTCAACAACAGCAATTGCAGTGAGAGGGGTAAGCTCTGATGGCTTGATCAACATGCCACAACCTGCCGCTAGGGCTGGTGCTGCTTTTCTTGTAATCATCGCAATAGGGAAGTTCCAAGGTGTAATTGCAGCGCATACTCCCACAGGCTGGCGAATTGCAGATAGACGTCTATCTGTCGTGGGGGCAGGAATAACTTCGCCATAAGCACGTTTTGCTTCTTCTGAGAACCACTCGACAAAAGAGGCACCATACATCACTTCCCCTTTGCTCTCAGCTAAAGGTTTTCCCTGCTCTAAGGTAATAATCGTGGCTATGTCTTCTGCATTATCAAGAAGTAGTTGATACCACCCCCTCAAACGACGAGAGCGCTCTTTGGCACTTAATTTAGCCCAACGGACTTGCTCCGTTTTGCACTGACCAATGAGATCATCTAACTCCTCAAGAGTACTAGGCTTTAACCGAATTAACTCTTGTTCAGTTGCAGGGTTGATGACCACAATTCCCTCTTCGGAAGACCATTGCTTAAATACAGATTTCAGCGTTTCATTTTTTATTTGTTGCATCATCAAACATACTCCTCAAGAACTCCTCTTAGGTTAATCGCTACTAGCAAGTTCAGCAAAGAAAACAAAGTTTTCTAAAAGGCATTAATTTTCGGAAGACTTAGCTCTCTTCCTCACTATATTTCGCGAAATTGCGTAATCCACGCAACGACGGTCCCGCTCTAAACATGGAAGCAATGAATGTTTGAGAAATAAGATGTAGAAAATTATTGTTTAAGAGAGACGCTAATAAAACGCGCAGTGAGGAAGACTATTCATTCTACTACGGTTGAGGGCGAGTGTTATAAAGACTCATTGTTCAAATGACCAATCTTTCAACGAGGACATGATACAAACTCAGAGTAATTGGAAGTGCAGGCAGCAGGCTCATCTTCCTGAGAAACTCATGTGCCAAAAGGGTAAAGAAAGTCGTATTGTCTCGCCTTCAATGTGTAAATGCATTTCTAGGGGACACGACCAAACGAAAAAGCCCCAGTCTTTCGACTAGGGCTTAATATAAGTGGCGGAGTGGACGGGACTCGAACCCGCGACCCCCGGCGTGACAGGCCGGTATTCTAACCAAC
>NZ_JAWOUB010000053.1:0-2493 GCF_033339195.1 Vibrio sp. 811 | reverse complement strand
AGTTTTTTTTCTCAATGCTTTTTATACTTCTGGCCGCTTTCCATTCGGTTGTATCTTTGTCCTTTTGAGCCATTAGAACAGTAATTGCAGTTGCATATTCAGTTGTCCCTTGCTGATATGCCATGTTACCTATCTTACGGCTGCGCAGCGGGCTGCTTCCTCCTTTGGCCTCAACAATTATAATTTCACCTAGTGGCGGCTCTGCCACCTAGTAAACCATATCAAAATCGCCCGGCTTCTAAATTTACCTTAGGGATGAAGCAGCTTAGCATTAGGACGTTTACTCCGGACAAAGTCATCCGCGGCTAACTCACCAATTTTTGCAGATTTCTGATTAATCTTGGCGATTTGAGCGTTATATCCATCTTCGCCAGTTCGAGCCTTCCTAGCCTCTTAACGCTCTTTCAAACACTCTTCAATTTTTGCTTTGTTTCGTTTTATTAGCTCATAATCACTCATATAGAGTTCTGAGTTTTCTTTATACTCTGCTTTATTCAGCACAAGATCTTCAGTGAAGATCGTGCAACCTTCTTCCCCGCCAACTTTCTCAGAGTCAAAAACATGCGCATTGACAAATTCCTCAATCCCAACAACATACTGCACTTCGTGTCTGCTGCCATCTTCTCCGACGGATGACTCTTTTGCAGCGTTTAAAATCTGATCGCAAACCTCTTGGGGGGCATCGCTTTGGACCTGATACTCTGCCTACATTTGACCCAAGCGTTTTAGCCCTTCTTCACACAAGAAGCCTGTTGGGTCAATCCACTGGATAGGATTGACTGCATATTGGTAATGCCACTATTGACAGTTCAACTAACAAGCTCCCAATCATAAATATAAAAGCCACCTCGTAAGAGATGGCTAAAAAAATACCCGAGGAGCTCTAAAAAGGACGCCATTCACTTTCTGACTTAAATACCACTCCTGAAAAATCTTTGTTCTCGATTAATTCAGCCAGTTTTTCATCGACACATAATAACCACTCGATAGCATCCAGTTGAAATATAGTTTTCTGCATTTCAATATCTTTCTTAAGGACAACTCGATCAATTGAATCAACCTCTCCATCAAACTCACTAAATATTGAATGATTTCTATCCAGTAAATCGCAAATCGCAAGAACATTTAAAAAATAGTATTCACCAAAACTTTTACCTTGGTAATTAACCTCAATCGGTAGGAATTCAACTTCACTCGTTTGTGTGTGCTTAGAAATTAAATCAGATAACCGTCGACTCACGATTAATAAAGGACCACTAAGAAAACTATCCGCAGGCTTGTCATCTGATATGACATCAATAGTAACTTTTGGCCATTTGTCTCCTAGGGCAACGCCTCCCGTCAGATTCAATCCTATTAATACACTAGACTGCGTTACTTTGCCTTGAGTAAAATCGGAGTCTCTATCTACCTTGTTGGTCCAAATTTTAAGTGTCATTACTACTTCCTACTTTTCCATTGCGGATCATCCAATTGCGATCGAGCTTCATTCTTTTCCAGAGCATTCCTAATGTTACTTTCTGTTTTTCCAATTTCATCTACAAAAATCATATCATCGATCAAACCACGACCATACTTAGTTTACAACGCTCTCATTTCTCGTCGAACTAAAGCACCTGAGAACCTTGGTGCCTTGCACTTAGATGTCTACCCACGTGTCAGGGAAGGCCTATTTCGACAGATGTTTTAATATTAGTTGGAAGTGCAATCCCATTTGCACCTCTGTTAATGTTGTAATCAAGTTCGGTAGCTCTATGCATGACCGGATATTCCTGAGCAATATTGATACTAATTTGGTGATTTCCAGCATGGTTTTCAGGTAACCCGCCAACTATTTCGTTATTTAACTTGAGCCCACAACCTCTTCTTAAAGAACCGCCATAATAATTCGCAACACTCCCCTCCTTTGAGTTTTATTTAAGGGGATGATTTGGACAATTTCCTCAATACCTACAACATATTGAACTTTGCGTTTACTACCATCTGAATGATTGATATAACGATGAAAAGTAACTTCGTTCTTCTCGCAATCAATATGGTCTAAATCGTATTCATATCGAATATGATTTTTAACTTTGGGTTTTCTGATAATGCCACGAATGATGGGTCGTTCGGCAAACAACAAACTCCCCACCATAAATATAAAGCCATTTCAAGAGAAAGATGGCTTATAGACTGAATTGCTAACTAAAGGGTGTTATTGAGTGATCTTCCCTGCTTTTACATCTTCTAGCCAACGTCCTTCAACAAGATAGGGTGGAAGCCAACCGGTTTCAACAGATAGACGGTTGCCTCTGTCGTACCACATGCAAACCATGCCAAGCAGAGGGAAATTAATGAACGTGCGGAGCCCTATTCTATCTGGCCCTAATTCTCTAAGATGATATTTCTCTTGGAACTGTAGGTTTTTAACGAGCACTTCCTCAAAATCATAACCAATGTCGGTGGTAAGCGCTGCAAAGGTTTCTAAAACCCCCATCGCAATTTCCAACG
>NZ_JAWOUB010000052.1:0-2602 GCF_033339195.1 Vibrio sp. 811 | reverse complement strand
CGTCTGAATATGTCTCTAAGTGGGGTATTGAGGATGAAATGACTAAGGCGAATGCTAAAACCACCAAACGAAAGGGGTTAACTCCTTGGGGTCTTTTACAGGCTTCATTGCTTGGTGATGATGAGGATTATCCGACTGAAAAGGCGAATGCTCTTTTCTTGGTTTATGCGAATGCTTTTTCTGGTCAGCGTCAATTGTATTGGTCAAATGGACTTAGAAAAGCGTTACATATTTCAAAGGAACAGACTGATGAAGAGATCGTTAACAAACCTGATGATGTCCGTTCTTATCTTTTGGCTCAAGTCACTCTCGAACAATGGAAGCTTGTTTTAAGACACAAGCAAGAAGCGAATTTACTTTCTGTAGCTGAGGCTAACCCTCTTGCTATAAATGTTTTCTTGGAGAATCTTCAAGGAGTAACGACGACGAGACTGAGGAGGAGGAACGACGAAGAAGATTCGCCACACCCCATAATTGAAACTTAGCGGCATTTGAAGAGATTCGGCCCTCTCCAAATGCCTAACATAATTATTGCAAGGAATAACTATGCTTATCAAACATCCTATTGAAAAGGACGTGTTTTACAACCGTCTTTCTGTTCTTGTTTCTTCAAGTGATTTAAATCCAGTCGAAAAGGTTCTTTTTTTGTCTGTTTTTGAGTCGTGGTACTACTTCCAGAGTTACGAACTTTATTCGTCCATCGCTTCCAAAGCTATCGAAGTTTTTGAGGAGATGGAAAATGCGTAATGTTGATTGGAATGAAGCATCTCGTTTTTTTTCTCGTGCTCCTTTTGTTCGTAGTGAGAGAATCCACCCTAATTTTATATTTCGTTTTCAGCATCTTGGTTTGAGTGAACATCTGGCGGCTTCATCTGTTGGTGTCGATTTGGATCAAGTTCACCGTTGGGATGATGGGGAAGAGATTCCGTCTCTCGTTCGTAAGGTTTGGACTTTTGAATCTGGTCGTTTCCTTCCAGAAATTACAGGTTTCAGTAATTGGAGTTTCAAAGGTGGTCACATTGTCACGCCTGACGGTGCGTCTTATTCAGAGGCTCAATTGCGACATGCACTATTTCTTTTAGACCAACTTCTATAAAGAAGCATATAGATTAGTTGAGAGTTTTTCTCATGACTCGGCTGGGAGGTGAAAAACGCAGTTTTTTTCCTCTCGGTCGAGAGACAAGCGGGCACATTGCCAATATTTCCACCTATGTTTATTCCGCGCGTCAGTTGCATATAACTCAAATAAGATTTATATTCGGTTCATATTGGTTACTATGGGATTAATTATGGCTGCTAAGAAAAGAAGCATCTCGTTTACTGAAGAGTTGGATTCTAAGCTTGTTGAGCTTTGTGAGGCTCTGAGCATTAGCCCCAATAGCTACATCAACAATGTCGTCGCTAAGGCTGTTTTGAATGATAGAACGGCGATGGTTAGTCAGAAAGCCTCATCTGAGGGAATGGAAAAGATGCTACAAATGTTTAGCTCTGTTATCGATGAAGATAAGCCGGAGTCTGAACAATAGGCATAAAAAAACCCAATAGACCTTAACTCTATTGGGTTTTCGCTTTCGGATTGGTTGCCGCCTCTCCAAAAGCTCGGTGTTAATTATGAGTGCAATTAACGGATTTAATTATGAGTGATGATACCTTAGCTTGCAACCCCTCTTCGGGTCTTTCAGGTGCTACCTCTGCGCAGCAGGGGTGGCACGTGGAGGAACCGAAAAAGGGTGCGCCCCTTGGTATAGTTACCAAAACTTCTTCACCCCCCTCTCAAAGCCCCGATTTACAAGCGGTTTACTCTCTTGAGACTGGCGAAATTACTCCTGTAGAACCCGCTGCAAGTAACGGTATTTTTGTTTCAAAATATCGCCATCAATACAACGGTCAGGTGGGCAGGTCTAAGCGATTTGCTCTTAAGTCTGTAGTGAATGATTTAATGCCTGGTTCGAGAACTTCCAAATGCATGCGGTTCCGTGCTCCAGATTCTTTGAATGGTGGTTTGCGTCCAATTGAGATCTTAAAAAGTGCTGAGCATGGCAAGGCTTTTTATCAGGGTTTAATGGCTTGCGGTTCTGTTTGGCATTGTCCCGTTTGTGCTGCGAAGGTTTCTGAACGTCGAAGAATCGAACTTAAGGATGCCTTAGAATCTGCTAAAGCAAAGGGCTATCGAAGTCACTTTGTAACCCTCACTTTTCCTCATGGTATTAGCGATGATTTAAACGATATTTTGGATCGTATGAGAAAGGCTTATCGCCGATTATCGAGTGGTAAGAATGCTATTAAATCTTTGATAAAGCGTGCTGATGAGCAGAACGAAATTATTGGATTTATTAGAGCTATTGAGGTTACTCATGGCAAAAATGGGTTTCACCCTCACATCCATATGATTGTTTTTACCAATGATACGATCACATCTTCTGGCCTTGAGTATTTCTATAAAAAAGCTTGGAAAAATGCTTGTGTTAACTCTGGCCTTCCTGAGCCAAATGAGCACGGCTGCACCGTTAAAGATGGTTCTTATGCGTCTGAATATGTCTCTAAGTGGGGTATTGAGGATGAAATGACTAAGGCGAATGCTAAAACCACCAAACGAAAGGGG
>NZ_JAWOUB010000051.1:0-2704 GCF_033339195.1 Vibrio sp. 811 | reverse complement strand
TCTGATCTCATAATGAAAAGTTAACCGTCCAACGAGAATCCAACAGAAAAACAACGACGATCCAACGATTGTCCAACCAAAATCAGCTTAACACCATGCGAATAACGTTGAATCCAACGGCTGTCCAACGGAAAAACAACCAAAATCGATGATTGAGCATGTAGGGTGTTGTTGATGGTGCTTTGAAGTTTTGAAATATATTTTTTTCGCACGATAGAAACAAAAAAGCCTCCCAATCGGGAGGCTTTTTTGTTTGGAGAGTTGTCAGATCTAAAAGATCAGCATTGAGATCAAATGCTTTTAGGATTAATCTCTTTCCCCAGATGTGAAAAAACCAGCCGTAGGAAGCTGGTTTATTTCGGAATACTCACAGGTTTGAACGGCCGTGAAGTCCTTCCATGATAGACCATATCAAGTAAGCACTTCAAGAGTATTTCTGCACTCTGTTTGGAATCAAGATGTTTTGGACAGAACGACGCGCATCACTCACCGACCAAGGGATGTTCCAAAGGTGAGAGGTAAAGGCACTAATCAGAACTAAGCACCAAGCTCGATAAATCCGCCCCTTGTAGCTGCTAGAGGGGACAAGCGGAAAAGGAATAACTGATTAGTGTTGTGTGACTGGAACGGGGGCGAAAGCTTTACACACAGCGCAGGGCAGTCCGAAATAAGGGGAGAAATCCTTAGTTCAGAAAGCGACCATAGACAGTACCTAAATCACTCAAAATAGAGTCGAAATGGGTAGGGGTCGGCGCAGCCGAAATAAGCAATTTCGGCACTAACCCCTCTGTCTTCGCTTACCTCCTCCGCTCGGCGCAGTGTGCGAGTAAGCGAAGCGTCCGAGCATCGAGCAAGCGGCATTTCACCCTCTCTAAATGGTGGCACTGTCACTCCTAACCTACGTGGGTTATAACCTCTTCAATAGTTTATTTTTTTAGGCTTGTGCTATCGTCTGTCTTCATACTAAGCCAGCATACACAGCGTCCCCTCTAGTCACTTCGTTCTTGACGGTTCCCCTGTGAGCTGGAAAGGGGCGCTAACGCCCCCTTTACCCCAGTAAACCAAACGTATCATTCCTCGCACTTACTTCATTTAGTATTCTATTAGTCCTTGGTTTGTATATGAGGTGCTTATGGCTAAGACTGATGAAGATATTGCGAATGTGAAGCGGATTAACTCAGGGATGAGGATGCTTTCCCATTCTGTTTGGAGAAAAGTACATCAGCCTAACTTCAGAAGCTTTACGCAGTTTGACCAAATGTTTTGGGATGTGACGAACCGAGCTTGGCTATCTGTCGATCATTCTGCATTTTCCGACAAATTGGAATTTGCTCATCTTTATTGGGCAGACTATTGCAAGAAGAATTTAGCGTCATGATTGCTATGGTTCTGTCGCCTCGCTTTGCTCGTTGCCGGTTCGTAAGTCCAGATTAAAACGCTACGCTCATTTAACCTGGACTAACAAACTCCGAATTGTTCAAAAAGCCCCTTTCGTGGGCTTTTTTGTTCCAGATGCTTGTGCTCATCTTAGGATGATAAAACCGCTTCAAATGCGTCATAAACTTTCAGAGTGGTTTTGTGTACCCGTGGGTAGGTTTGATGCTGAAAATGGCTTACAGAGCGTTTGAGGGGCTTCTAAATGGTGTTTTTGATAGTGAAGTTGCCTATTTAACATATGACCAATATTACGCACCTTTAAGAGTGGTTATGATGTCATCACGTTAATTGAGGTTAGGTGAACGGATGCCACACAATTTTTTAGATCGAAAGAAAAAACCTTTGAGCTCTTCTGGCGGAGGCTATAAGCCACTCCATGAAGAAGAATCATTAAGAAAACCACAAGCTCGAGAAGAAACAGTTAGAGAGCGAGCAGCCCGCCAACGTCGAGAGCGTCAAGCTGAATTGACGTATACCCAAGAAGATTACGCCCGTTGGGAACGAAATCGAAAAAGGAGACAGCTAGAGGTCGAAGCTCAAAAGGCGATTGAAGAATTATTAATTTTTCTTCCCGCATTGGATCTGGAAACTTCGGTTCACAGCCAAGCGGTAAAAGAATTTAGCGAAGCGTTCGATGTTATCTTGAAAGGGTACAACGGGGGCAATATTTCCTATGAGACTGGATATGATCTTATTCATCAGGTCAAAAATGGTTTCATTGAGGGAGGTGGTGCGCTTAGAAAAGTCGAAGAGAATCGGTTATCACGCCAGACAGAAAAGGCTGATAATTTCTCTCAAGATGGCAGTTATCGACGCAATCTAGTAGTGAATGATGAATCGTTTAATGTGCGTTTTAAAGCGAGTTGCGCTACGCCTGAATGCTTAATGAGAAATGCCAATATCGACATGGAAGATGATGCTTTTCAGGATTACATTGAGGCTGCAACACAAGATAAACGTTCGGATGTGATGCAGGTGATCGGTGTTGCTCTTATCGCTAACCCATATCTCAAACCTTTAGAATATGTTGTGTTTGGAGATATAGCCTACGCTGGACTTAAAGATAAAAACCTTGATCCTCTTTGGGCTTATTTAATGGGTAGAGGGGCTTACTATCGCCTACATTTACTTAGCGTGTCTAAGAGAGTGAAAGATACCTCAGAAAATGTTGTAAGTTATTTTTCAGGGAGCGTTTTAAGTAGTGATTGATAAGGTTAAGACGCAAAAGTATGTGAATGTGTCCGATGGTATTAATGCATCTTGCTTA
>NZ_JAWOUB010000050.1:0-2713 GCF_033339195.1 Vibrio sp. 811 | reverse complement strand
AATCCCCAGATGTGACAAAACCGACCCTGCAAGGTCGGCTTTGATCGGAATACTTACTGGTTTGACGGCCTGTGTAAGTCCTTTCATGATAGCCCATATCGTTTAAGCACTTCAAGTATTCCTGCACTCTGTTTGGACTCAAGATGTTTTGGACAGAGCGATGCGCATCAGCCACCGACCAAGGGAAGTTCCAAAGGTGGCAGGTAAAGGCACTAATCAAAACTTGCGAAAGCACGATAAAACCGCTCTCTTGTAGCTGCTAGAGGGAGAACTGCGGAAAAGGAATAATTGATTAGTGTTGTGAGACTGGAATGGGGGCGTAAAGCCTTACTCACAGCGCAGGGCAGCCCGAAAGGGAAGAGACTTACCCAATCTGAAAGCGACCAAAAAGATACCCAAATCACTCATAAATTTGAGTTGAAATGGGTAGGGGTCGGCGCAGCCGAAAGGGTGGTGTGCGCTAGCTTGGCTAGCCTCCTCTTTGCTCTTACTGTCATTGTTTGATACTTCATGATTTCCCTTATTTGCATTTCTTTATCTTACTTTCTATCTTTTGTTAAGCACATAAGCAAGGCTACACAAAGACCCCTCCACTTCGTTACGTTGTCATTGTGCCTTGTAAGGGACGCTACGCTCCCTTAACCCTAGTTAAAAGCACTCAAACTAAAGAATTGCCATGACTGAAAAGAAGAAAGTAATACGAGAAAAGTCCATCAAGATCAGGGTAACTGAGGTTGAACTTCAAGCTTTGAAAGATCGGTGTGATGGTTCGGAATTAGCTCCTTGGATGAGGGAAACTTGTCTTGGGGAACGGACTCTTAAAAGAGCTAATGTTCCTAAAGTAGACCCCGCATTATTGCGCCAGTTATCTGGACTTGGAAATAACTTGAATCAGATCACTAGAGTAGTGAATACCCAGAATTATGATGTCGTGAATGTGGTTCAAGTATTGGCTCAACTTTCAGCACTAGAACGTCAGCTTGGGCTAATCATGGCAGAACATGAGGTCTCAACATGATTGTTCAATTTGCTCGTAGAGGTAAGGGTGTTGGGAGTGGTCCTGTTGATTATCTCTTAGGGCAAGAGCGAAATCGGGAGGGGGCGACACTCAACCAAGGCGACCCTGATTTAATTCAATCACTCATCGATTCGAGTCCTTACGCCAAAAAGTACACATCGGGCTTTCTCTGTTTTGCTGAAGCGGATTTAACACAAGAGACGAAAGATCGTCTCATGGCAGACTTTGAAAAGGCATTGTTACCTGGCTTAGACAAAGACCAATACTCCATTCTTTGGGTAGAGCATCTTGATAAAGGGCGGTTAGAGCTGAATTTTGTTATTCCAAATATTGAGCTTCATTCTGGCAAGCGACTTCAACCTTACTACCACTTTGCAGACAATCCTCGTATCGATGCGTGGCGCACGATTCAGAATCTTGAGCTAGGGCTTCATGACCCAGATGATCCTGCTAATCAGCAAGAATTAGTGAGTGCTAAAGACACGCCATCCGATGCAAAAGAGATTCAGCAACTTCTCACGGATGGTCTA
Organism: Vibrio sp. 811; assembly: GCF_033339195.1. Taxonomy (NCBI): domain Bacteria; kingdom Pseudomonadati; phylum Pseudomonadota; class Gammaproteobacteria; order Vibrionales; family Vibrionaceae; genus Vibrio; species Vibrio sp. 811. Next base: position 1,165 of record NZ_JAWOUB010000050.1, on the reverse strand, counting down.
CTCAACCTTGCTCAATCAGGCGTGATCCGCAGTCGTAAAGGTGTGATTGGTGCGCTTGAAAGTAGAGGGTTTGAGATCACCAGAGTGACCGCTAAAAGCATCAGTATTAAGAATCCCGAAAGTGGGAAACGAAATATAAGACTAAAAGGTTTGTTGTATGAGCAAGATTTTGAATATGGCGAGGGACTTCAATTCGCAATCGAAGAAGCAAGCCAACGCTATCGAGCAAACGCTAAAGAAAGACTTCGAGAGGCACGTACAACGTATTCAAGATGCGTTGAAATCAAGCGAGCAGAAAATCATAAACGACATCCAAGAGCAGCAATCACGTTTGAATCTCTTGGTGATGAAAACATGGATTTGGTTGCCAGTGACCCTGTTATTTTTGGTGATCGTCAGTTACGGGATCGCTTGGTATCAAGGGCAGACGATATTAGACAATCAGAAAAAGATAGCCCGCCAAAAAGCGATCCTAGAGCAGTTCCAGAACAAGACTTGGGGGCTTTCTCTGTACGAGAGCCAGAAAGGGGAACGTTTTATTGTGATACCAGAGGGTTACTCGATTCTGGAGGGGTGGACAATGAACGATGGCAAGAACGAGCTGATCAAGTTGGAGAGGAAATAAATGACCGAGCTAGAGAAACAACTTTTGCACGCCTTCGAGGTTTTAGAGAGGCAGCACAAGGAGCAGCACAGCGAGTTCGTGAAGCTCTACAAGGATTTAGAGAAAAGATTCGAGCAGAGCAGCGAGGAGAACCAACGTTTACAGAGCAGTGTGAGCAGCTTGACCATGCAAGTAAACAACTTGACGCAGCAGCTCCAGTCGTTGGAAAAGCAATACAGCAAGAGCAGTCGTTAGCACGACAAAATCGCAGAGGTCGAGGTTTCGGATTTAATCGTTAATACATTTGAAAATACGCTTGCCAGGAGTACAATGTACTCCTATTCTTTTGGGAGAGGATCGGGTTATTAGCTACGCATTAGAGTTTATTGAAACGCCATTGTTTGAATCTCAGCGAAAAGAGATGCTCACGGATGAAGAGTTTCGAGCGTTGCAGTCAGACATCATCAAAAACCCAGAAATGGGATCGTTGATTGTCGGAACGGGAGGGCTAAGAAAAGTTCGCCTTGCTGGAGAATCGACAGGTAAGAGTGGTGGTTATCG
>NZ_JAWOUB010000049.1:0-2941 GCF_033339195.1 Vibrio sp. 811 | reverse complement strand
GAAGAAATCATCATCGTCGAGGCTAAGGGTGGCAGCAGGCCGCTCGGCAGTCGTAAAATTGGCAATGAAGCATATCAGCAAGGGACAAGCAAATATGCGGCGGAAATCGTTAAATTAATGTCTGAACAAAAAGCTGGTACAACAGAAATTGATGCTTCAGATGGCGTATCTAAAGTGAATGTAAAAGAGTTTGATATTAGCCTCGAAGAATTAGGTTAAGGGAAGTAAAGTTAGTATGAAAAAGATAAATAGAAAATCAGCCTACGAGTTGAATACTGAGGAACTTAATTACTATACAAAACAAATAGAAAAAAACTTAGAGAAAAGAAAACATCGTATCACAATAAAGCGCGAAAACTTGATATATCTAACAGACGGGGTTTGGGAGCAAGTTAGGTTATATACTTTGTTTCCAGTGTCTGAACTAAATGACCGAATAGGAACGCTGCGTCTATTTGAAGCCTCGATAATGCAAGCTAGCTATCATCGACTGGCTCAAAAACCTGAAAGCCCTTTGACGGTTAAGGTACCTGATCATCCTGAAATAACTTGGAAAGGCGAAGGTATTTTAAAAACAGGTTTCATTTGTCCTTCAATGTGGCTAGATGCGTATTTTACCTCTGTCATCGTTCGTGATAAACCTAGCATGGACGTATTGGCGAACTTTCCGATTTCTTTGATGAGACAGAGCTTTACCAAAGCGGGTGAGCTGTCTTATATGCTAGTAGACGTCATTCAGTCGTTCCACAATCGCACATCGGGTTATCCTGATAAGCTGGTTGCAGCAATGGACGCAGCGGTAACTCAAAGGGATAACTGGGCGTCGGAAATTGCGATGGGGATCCTAGAAACCTTCGCAGCGCTCACTACTAACATTGGTTATGACTTTGAGGAAGTGCTAGTCAAAAACCTACAATTCCAAGAAAAATATCATCTTCGAGAATTAGGACCAGATAGGATAGGCATCCGCACTTTTATTAACTTCCCTCTGCTTGGCATGGCTTGCATGTGGTACGACAAAGGCAACCGTTTATCTGTCGAAACTGGTTGGCTTCCTCCCTATCTCGTCGAAGGGTGTTGGTTAGAGGATGTAAAAGCCGGAAATATAATTCGCTAAGCTTCAAAGGGAGCTAGGTCATCATTTCTGACGTTTTGTTGCGTTACACTCGGCATTATGTGTCCTTTTTAAAGATACCTAAGCCCTTTTACTCGAATAGCTTGAAGCGCTCAGACGTAGTAGTAGAAGTAGCAGAGTTTAAAATTGATTCCAAAGGACTACGTTAAAATGCAAAGTAAAGGAACAATCAAAATTGTAGAACGCAAAGCAGATCCTGAGCTGAGTGAAAGTGGAGTTTATTCTGAGAAAGAATTCATCAATAAGATATTAGAACAGCGAAAAGAAGGTCTTAAAATCAGGCGAGAAAACTTGGTTAGTTTTGGTGATTTTGCCATTGACCAGGTTCGCTGGTATACATGGTTTCAAACCTCACATGAAGACGAACAAATTTGTACATTACGTCTTTATGAAACTTCATTAATGGGGGCTTGTTATCATCGGCTGGCTATGTTTCCGAATGAGCCATTAACTGTTCAGATACTCGGTTATCCAGAAGTAACATGGGATGGTGAAGGTATCTTAGAAGTGGGCTTCATTTGTCCTTCAATGTGGCTGGATACTTATTTTATATCGGCAATTGTGCGTGACAGGCCAAGTATGGACGTATTGGCGAACTTTCCGATTTCTCTGATGAGACAGAGCTCTACCAAAGTGGGTGAGCTGTCTTATATGTTAGTAGATGTCATTCAGTCGTTCCATAACCGCACATCGGACTACCCTGATAAACTGGTGGCCGCGATGGACGCGGCAGTTGCTCAGGGTAATGACTGGGCGTTAGAAATCGCCATGGGTATTTTGGAAACTTTTGCTGCCCTGACAACTGACATCGGTTATGACTTTGAAGAAGTATTAGTTAAAAACCTACAGTTCCAAGAGCAATACCAAATGAGGCTCGATAAGCCAGAGGACTTAATTTCTATAGAAACCTTCATCTCTTTCCCTCTGCTTGGCATGGCTTGTATGTGGTACGACAAAGGCAACCGTTTATCTGTCGAAACTGGTTGGCTTCCTCCCTATCTCGTCGAAGGACGTTGGTTAGAAGAAGTAAAAGCAGGGAAGATCACACGATAAAACCCTTTAGTTAGCAATTCAGTATAATAACGTTCAAATCGCCAAGATTAATCAGCAATCTGCAAAAATTGGTGAGTTAGCCGCGGATGACTTTGTTCGGAGTAAACGTCCTAATGCTGAGCTGCTTCATCCCAAAGATATTGGAACCTCAATTTCGAAGCCGGGCGATTTTGATATCGTTTACGAGGTGGAAGAGCCGCCACCAAGTGAAATTGTAATTGTTGAGGCCAAAGGGGGGTAGCTGCCCGATGGGCAGCCGTAAGATTGGAAACGAAGCGTATCAGCAAGGGTCTAGCAAATATGCTGAAGAAATCACTAAGCTAATGTCTGAAAACGAAGATGAAACGACAGAAAAAATAGCTGCGAAAAAAATCAGAGATGCATCAGATATAAAACTAGGAATAGCTGAGTTTAAAATTGATTAAGAAGGGTTAGTTCAACAATGCAAGGTAAAAAGCCAGCCAAAATTATAGAGCGTACAGCAAGGCCCAGGTTAGATGATAATAGCATTGCTTCTGAGAAAGATTATATCAATCGAATCTTAGATAAAAGAAAAGAAGGGCTCAAAATTAGGCGAGAGAACTTGATTAGCTTTGGAGATTATGCATTCGAGCAAGTGCGCTGGTTTACGTGGTATCAAGCTTCATGTGAAGACGAAAAAATTTGTACATTACGCCTTTATGAAACTTCGCTAATGGGCGCTTGTTATCATCGGCTCGCTATGTATCCGAAGGAACCATTAAGTATCCAGAT
>NZ_JAWOUB010000048.1:0-2988 GCF_033339195.1 Vibrio sp. 811 | reverse complement strand
TTTTTTAATTCTCGTTCTTACACATTCAATGTTCTTTCATTGAGTCCATCAAAACCCCTTGGGTGTTGTATGGTTAAGCCTCACGGGCAATTAGTACAGGTTAGCTCAACGCCTCACAACGCTTACACACCCTGCCTATCAACGTCGTAGTCTACGACAACCCTTTAGGATACTTAAAGTATCAGGGAGAACTCATCTCAAGGCTCGCTTCCCGCTTAGATGCTTTCAGCGGTTATCGATCCCGAACTTAGCTACCGGGCAATGCGTCTGGCGACACAACCCGAACACCAGAGGTTCGTCCACTCCGGTCCTCTCGTACTAGGAGCAGCCCCTTTCAATTCTCCAACGCCCACGGCAGATAGGGACCGAACTGTCTCACGACGTTCTAAACCCAGCTCGCGTACCACTTTAAATGGCGAACAGCCATACCCTTGGGACCGACTTCAGCCCCAGGATGTGATGAGCCGACATCGAGGTGCCAAACACCGCCGTCGATATGAACTCTTGGGCGGTATCAGCCTGTTATCCCCGGAGTACCTTTTATCCGTTGAGCGATGGCCCTTCCATTCAGAACCACCGGATCACTATGACCTGCTTTCGCACCTGCTCGAATTGTCATTCTCGCAGTCAAGCGGGCTTATGCCATTGCACTAACCTCACGATGTCCAACCGTGATTAGCCCACCTTCGTGCTCCTCCGTTACGCTTTGGGAGGAGACCGCCCCAGTCAAACTACCCACCAGGCACTGTCCGCAACCCCGATAAGGGGTCGACGTTAGAACATCAACACTACAAGGGTGGTATTTCAAGGACGGCTCCACGCAATCTAGCGACTGCGCTTCAAAGCCTCCCACCTATCCTACACATGTAGGGTCAATGTTCAGTGCCAAGCTGTAGTAAAGGTTCACGGGGTCTTTCCGTCTAGCCGCGGGTACACTGCATCTTCACAGCGATTTCAATTTCACTGAGTCTCGGGTGGAGACAGCGTGGCCATCATTACGCCATTCGTGCAGGTCGGAACTTACCCGACAAGGAATTTCGCTACCTTAGGACCGTTATAGTTACGGCCGCCGTTTACCGGGGCTTCGATCAAGAGCTTCGACCGAAGTCTAACCCCATCAATTAACCTTCCGGCACCGGGCAGGCGTCACACCGTATACGTCATCTTGCGATTTTGCACAGTGCTGTGTTTTTAATAAACAGTTGCAGCCACCTGGTATCTGCGACTCTCAATAGCTCCATCCGCGAGGGACTTCACCGTCGAGAGCGTACCTTCTCCCGAAGTTACGGTACCATTTTGCCTAGTTCCTTCACCCGAGTTCTCTCAAGCGCCTTGGTATTCTCTACCCGACCACCTGTGTCGGTTTGGGGTACGATTCCTTACAATCTGAAGCTTAGAGGCTTTTCCTGGAAGCATGGCATCAATGACTTCACATCCGTAGATGCTCGACGTCGTGTCTCAGCCTTAAGAGAAACCGGATTTACCTAATTTCTCAGCCTACGCACTTGAACCTGGACAACCGTCGCCAGGCCCACCTAGCCTTCTCCGTCCCCCCATCGCAATTGTAAGAAGTACGGGAATATTAACCCGTTTCCCATCGACTACGCCTTTCGGCCTCGCCTTAGGGGTCGACTTACCCTGCCCCGATTAACGTTGGACAGGAACCCTTGGTCTTCCGGCGAGGAGGTTTTTCACCCCCTTTATCGTTACTCATGTCAGCATTCGCACTTCTGATACGTCCAGCATGCGTTACCACACACCTTCAACCGCTTACAGAACGCTCCCCTACCCAATATACAAAAGTATATTGCCGCAGCTTCGGTTTACTACTTAGCCCCGTTACATCTTCCGCGCAGGCCGACTCGACCAGTGAGCTATTACGCTTTCTTTAAATGATGGCTGCTTCTAAGCCAACATCCTGGCTGTCTGAGCCTTCCCACATCGTTTCCCACTTAGTAGTAATTTGGGACCTTAGCTGGCGGTCTGGGTTGTTTCCCTCTCCACGACGGACGTTAGCACCCGCCGTGTGTCTCCCGGATAGTACTTACTGGTATTCGGAGTTTGCAAAGGGTTGGTAAGTCGGGATGACCCCCTAGCCTTAACAGTGCTCTACCCCCAGTAGTATTCGTCCGAGGCGCTACCTAAATAGCTTTCGGGGAGAACCAGCTATCTCCAGGTTTGATTGGCCTTTCACCCCTAGCCACAAGTCATCCGCTAATTTTTCAACATTAGTCGGTTCGGTCCTCCAGTTGATGTTACTCAACCTTCAACCTGCCCATGGCTAGATCACCTGGTTTCGGGTCTATATCCAGAGACTGAACGCCCAGTTAAGACTCGGTTTCCCTACGGCTCCCCTAGATGGTTAACCTTGCCACTGAATATAAGTCGCTGACCCATTATACAAAAGGTACGCAGTCACAGGACAAAGCCTGCTCCTACTGCTTGTACGTACACGGTTTCAGGTTCTATTTCACTCCCCTCACAGGGGTTCTTTTCGCCTTTCCCTCACGGTACTGGTTCACTATCGGTCAGTCAGTAGTATTTAGCCTTGGAGGATGGTCCCCCCATATTCAGACAGGATATCACGTGTCCCGCCCTACTCGATTTCACTGAACACACGTCGTCAACTACGGGACTATCACCCTGTATCGTCGGCCTTTCCAGGCTGTTCGTCTAACGCGTGTAAAGCTTAAGGGCTAGTCCAATTTCGCTCGCCGCTACTTTCGGAATCTCGGTTGATTTCTTTTCCTCGGGGTACTTAGATGTTTCAGTTCCCCCGGTTCGCCCTGTTGAGCTATGTATTCACTCAACAGTAATACCTTATGGTATTGGGTTTCCCCATTCGGAAATCCCAGACTCAAATGGTTTTTACTACCTAATCTGGGCTTATCGCAAGTTAATACGTCCTTCATCGCCTCTGACTGCCAAGGCATCCACCGTGTACGCTTAGTCACTTAACCATACAACCCGAAGGAGTTTCGAGTTGAT
>NZ_JAWOUB010000047.1:0-4182 GCF_033339195.1 Vibrio sp. 811 | reverse complement strand
TACATTACGCCTTTATGAAACTTCTTTAATGGGAGCCTGTTATCATCAACTTGCTATGAATCCCAATGAAGAATTAAGTATCCAGATACTCGGCTATCCAGAAGTGACATGGGATGGTGAAGGTATTTTTAAAACAGGCTTTATTTGTCCTTCAATGTGGCTTGATGCTTATTTTACTTCGGTGATTGTGCGTGATAAACCTAGCATGGGTGTATTGGCGAACTTTCCGATTTCTTTGATGAGACAGAGCTCTACCAAAGCGGGTGAGCTGTCTTATATGCTAGTAGATGTCATTCAGTCGTTCCATAACCGCACGTCGGACTACCCTGATAAACTGGTGGCCGCGATGGACGCGGCAGTTTCTCAGGGTGATGATTGGGCATTAGAAATCGCCATGGGTATTTTGGAAACTTTTGCGGCCCTGACAACTGACATCGGTTATGACTTTGAAGAAGTACTCATTAAGAACCTACAGTTCCAAGAGCAATACCAAATGAGGCTCGATAAGCCAGAGGGCTTAATTTCTATAGAAACCTTCATATCTTTCCCTCTGCTTGGTATGGCATGTATGTGGTACGACAAAGGCAACCGTCTATCTGTTGAAACTGGTTGGCTTCCACCCTATCTTGTTGAAGGACGTTGGCTAGAAGATGTAAAAGCAGGGAAGATCACTCGATAAATCCTTTAGTTAGCAATTCAGTAAATAATCCACCTTTCACGAGGTGGATTATATGTTTACCGATATTCAATCAACTCCATCTAGTGGATTGACTCAACAGGTTTCCTCTGTGAAGAAGGGTTAAAACGCTTACAGCAAATGTTGGCAGAGTATCAGGCACAAAATAACTTTCCCCCAAGAGGTTTGCGATCAGATTTTAGAGGCAGCAAAAGAGTCATCCGTCGGAGAAGATGGCGTTCTCTCGCAAGTCAAAATCCGAAAGCCAAAAGGTAAAAAACATATCAGAAGCTCTAGTCAAAATTCCAGTCAATGAATTAATAAAACTAACGGTATCTCGCCCTTTTTGGGGGCATTAAGCGTTGGATGGGAGCCTACGAGCGATTTTTACCCAGCAGTCGGTGAAGGTGGAGTTAATCAATTTCTAGGAGAAACTAAAAGTTGGGACGATAGCTAGGTTATCCCATTGCAAAGTTGAGGATAAAATGAATTTTGAAGATGATCTTGTGACTATACTCATAAATTTCAGAGATAACATTATTAATGATATGGCTCTTAAAAAGTGGGTTACTAATAATGAGTGCGATTTAAAAGCCTTGCTAGGAAAGTCAGGGCTTACTTTGAAAATAAATAATGGTGATAGAAAGGCAGTTACGTCTGTAATTGCTCAATATAGTGGCTCGGAAAAAACTTATTTTATATAAGGAGGGCCCCTTCAAAGGCTTGACCGACGTTGAGTGCTGTGAAACAGCAATTGCTATGGCAGTTTCTAATGGAATTCTAAAAAAGTGCCTCAACCTCATTGGTTTCAGCCGTCCACTAAAGAGATCGGGGCCGCCGAGTTTTACGAATCTATAGGCAGTAAATCTGTTTGGAATCTGGTAATCCCAGAGCGAGCATCTAGAGGGTACTGGAAAAAATAAGTTAGATCTCTATTTTTGGCGTTCATGTTTCGTGACACATGGCATTTTATGGCTAAGACTCAACGGTATGTCACTTAACTAGGAGTTGTCCCCTAAAAAATAATGGCGTGTTTTCTTACAACCAGGAGACTACGGTATGGCCTACCTTGTAGAAGAACCCAAAACCCAGGGAAATTATTCTCGTAGACGTTAAGAGGTATTAGCCCACTAGACAGCCGTAAGGTTGGAAATATGGCATATCAGCAAGGGACAACTGAATATGCAACTGCAATTACTGATCTAATGGCTCAAAAGGACAAAGATACAACCGAATGGAAAGCGGCCAGAAGTATAAAAAGCATTGAGAAAAAAAACTCCTGTTAGATATATTCACACCGCAGCGGCTATTTCTGATGCTGGAGAGGTTTCTTCAGTTAATGTAAAAGAATTTAACGTAGAATTAGGGCTGGATTAAATGTCTGATAATAAAAAGAAAGTTAGCATGAGGAGAAAGGTGGAACCTCAATTGACACCAAATGATGTCGCTGACTACCAAATGTATATCAATGAAGATTTAGATGAGCGCAAAGAGCTAATAGCAATCCGTAGGGAGAACTTAGTCGCTCTTAGCGACGACGTTTCAGAACAAGTGAGGTGGTATAGTTGCTTTCCACCTTCAATAGAAACTGAACAAATCGGAACACTTTGCCTTTATGAGGCATCATTGATGCGTGCTTTTTACCATCAACTTGCCATTAAACCAAATGAACCTCAAAGCGTTAAATTACCTGATTATCCAGAAGTGACATGGAAAGGCGAAGGTATTTTGAAAACTGGATGTTTACACCCTAATCGATGGCTAGATGCTTATTTTACTTCGGTGACTGTGCGTGATAAACCTAGCATGGACATATTGGCAAACTTTCCGATTTCTTTGATGAGACAGAGTTCTACCAAAGCGGGCGAGTTATCTTATATGCTAGTAGACGTCATTCAGTCGTTCCACAACCGCACATCGGACTACCCAGATAAGCTGGTTGCAGCAATGGACGCGGCGGTAGCTCAAGGGGATAACTGGGCGTTGGAAATTGCGATGGGGATCCTAGAAACCTTCGCAGCGCTCACTACTAATATTGGTTATGATTTTGAGGAAGTGCTCGTTAAAAACCTACAGTTCCAAGAGAAATATCATCTTCGAGAATTGGGACCAGATAGGATAGGCATCAGAACTTTTATCAACTTCCCTCTGCTTGGCATGGCATGTATGTGGTACGACAAAGGCAACCGTCTATCTATTGAAACCGGTTGGCTTCCACCCTATCTTGTTGAAGGACGTTGGCTAGAAGATGTAAAAGCAGGGAAGATCACTAGATAAATTCTCTTTACTTATAAGCCATCTTTTACGAGGTGGCTTATAAGTTTATGGTGAGGGGTTCGTTGTTACGCGATTACAAAAGAGGCAGCGAAGCGTTTTACTTCAAAGCAGTTGTTCAAAATGATTAAATCAGGAAGACTTCTCGACGGATTTAATCATTCACCATAAGACCTCTTTTATTTCGGAAAGGGGATAACTCGTTCAATAACTTCAGGGTAATGAATTCCAAGCCTCATCAGAAGTACAATAAGCGATTGCACTGGTACGATGAAGGCAAAATATATATCAAAAATAGAGTTTTAAATATGAGAAGCTCAGACGTAATGCTCGATCAATTCACCGAAAAAGAAGGGTTTGAGTGCTTTGGAGAGTTGAATGACGTATCAATTCATGAAATGGAAAATCAGCTAGGATTATCCTTTCCGGAGCCATATAAAGTTTTTCTAAGAAAATATGGTTACGTTGAGTGGTTTGGTCATACGATTTATGGATACTCTGAAGATGAGGACTATCTTACAGTTGAGCGCACTCTTGAACTTCGCGAGGATGAGATACCGAGTGATTTTGAGAAAATACCACAAAACGGTTGCGTATTAGAGCGCTATGCCGGAGGTGGCTACTACTTTTTATTTTCAAATGAATCAGAAAGATCGGGGCAAGTAGCCCTTTTCATAGATGAATTGTTTGGTAAAGAAGCCCAATCATGGACAACATTTGAGGCATTTTTGGAATATATGCTCAGCCTTTGAACTGTTGTTACATAGAGCCTCAATTTCGAAGCCAGGCGACTTTGATATGATTTACGAGGCACCAACTGAAATTACATACACAAGCAGAAATACCCTCTAGCGGTAAGGTTTCCAAGTTCAAAGCAAAAGAGTTTGATATAGATATAGGAGAGTTCAGAAGTGGTTGATAGCTCAGAGGTAAAAAAGGTTGAACGAGTAGCTCATGTTGAACTAAGTGATTTTGAAAGAGAAGCTTATCGAGAAGAAATAAAAGAGAGTTTAGACAAAAGGAAAAGGCGCATATCTATAAAAAGAGAAAACTTGGTTTACTTGAGCGATGGTATTTCTTATCAGCTCCGTCTGTATACATGGTTACCTCCATTAGACGATGATGAGAGAATCGGCACGCTATGTCTATATGAATCATCATTGATGCGTGCTTTTTACCATCAACTTGCCATCAAGCCAAGCGAGCCTCAAAGCATTAAATTACCTGATTAT
>NZ_JAWOUB010000046.1:0-4378 GCF_033339195.1 Vibrio sp. 811 | reverse complement strand
AGTTCTTTTAGTGGTTGATTTCATAACACTCTCCAATTTTTGGGGTGGAAAGTGTCAACCTTATTTAGGACGGCACATTTTAAAGATATGAAAAAGCGGCTCATGAGCCGCTTTTTTGTTCTTAATGACAAGACAAAAACTCTTCCTGTTGAAGTTACTACGCTCTTTCTTTTCCTTCTAGAGCCAGTATCTCGTCAACTAATTTTGGAACCTCAACGCTTGCTTTTCCGTAGCGTTTTTCCTCAAATTCACTTTCTACCGCACTAGGTTCTAGGTTAATTTCAATGGTATGTGCGCCGTGCATTTTTGCATCATGAACAAAACCTGCTGCGGGATACACAACGCCAGAAGTCCCAATAGAAATAAACAAATCTGCTTCTTCTAATGACGCGTAGATATCCCCCATTCGCAGTGGCATTTCACCAAACCAAACAATATGTGGTCGCATTTGTGAAGGGATCTGACAACAGTGACAAAGCTCGCCGGTCTTAATGTCCTCATTGTGCTCTACTACTTGGTTAGATTCACTACAGCGGGCTTTGAGCAACTCACCATGCATGTGAATCACATTCTGACTGCCGCCTCTTTCGTGAAGGTTGTCTATATTTTGAGTGATGACCGTCACTTTACCTTCTAACTCAGCCTCTAAACGACCCAATGCTTCATGCGCTGCATGAGGCTTTATCGCATTATCTTGAAGTTTCTTGCGGCGTTGGTTGTAAAAATCTTGAACAAGGTCCGGATCGCGAGCAAACCCTTCAGGCGTTGCTACATCTTCGATACGGTGATTCTCCCATAGGCCATCTTGCGCACGAAATGTTTGAATACCAGATTCGGCCGAGATACCTGCACCAGTAAGTACTACAATATTTCTATAAGGGAAATTCATAACTCATCCTTGCTGTTTTTTCATTAGCTTAACACTGAAAGAATAGCAACAGTAGTAATATGGATTAGACCATAGTCGTAATGGTCACTATTAGAATTACAATTTAAGAGGAACAGCAATGAGACAAGTATCTCTAGCGTTTATATTGCTTATGACTTTGGCAGGCTGTCAACTTACCAATGTTGAAGGCGAAGTCGATGATGTAAAGGTAAGAGTCAGCACCAATGATGATGACCATCGAGGTAATGGTAATTTCTGTCCTCCTGGCCAAGCCAAGAAAGGCAATTGCTAACAGAGCGGCTTTATGCCGCTCCCATATTGGCCTCAATCCTCGTTGGTCGAAGATATTTTATGAATGGCTAGGTCAGCGCCATTGAATTCGTCTTCTTCTGAAAGCCTCAGTCCCATACTGGTATTAATCGCACCGTAGACTACAAGTGCACCAAGCACTGCGATGGAAAGGCCCAAAAGCGTTCCTAGAAGCTGAACGATAATGCTCACGCCACCTAGCCCACCCAATGCGCTTTGACCAAAAATCCCAGCGGCAATACCACCCCAAGCGCCACATACACCGTGTAAAGGCCAGACACCTAGCACATCATCAATCTTGGTTTTGTTTTGTAGGTGGGTAAAAAGATAAACAAATAGCACGCCAGCAATCGCACCTGTCACTAAAGCACCGATAGGATGCATTAAGTCTGAGCCCGCACATACAGCAACCAAGCCAGCTAGTGGGCCGTTATGAATAAAGCCAGGGTCATTCTTACCAGCCAACAGTGACGCGACAATGCCCCCGACCATTGCCATCAATGAGTTCATAGCCACCAAGCCACTTATGCCTGACACAGTTTGAGCTGACATGACGTTGAAGCCAAACCACCCCACACATAAGACCCAAGCTCCCAAAGCCAAAAACGGAATATTCGAAGGCGCAAAGTTGGTGTGCTTTCCTGCTCGAACTCTGCCTTTTCTCATGCCCAAAAACACGACAGCAACAAGCGCTATCCAGCCGCCAACACCATGCACAACGACTGAACCTGCAAAATCGTGGAAGCCATAACCAAAGGTATTTTCAAACCAAGATTGAACGCCAAAGTTTCCGTTCCAGATCATTCCTTCAAATAGTGGGTATACAATACCGACAGTGAAAAATGTTGCGATTAAAATCGGATAAAAACGAGCTCGTTCTGCGATACCACCTGAAACAATAGCGGGAATCGCTGCAGCGAAGGTCAGCAAGAAAAAGAACTTCACTAACTCGTAACCATTGCCTTGAGATAATGTCTCTGCATCAGCAAAGAAGGTGCCGCCATAAGCGACCCAGTATCCAATGAAAAAATACGCAATGGCGGAAATACCGAAATCGGCCAATATCTTAACTAAAGCATTAACTTGGTTCTTTTGGCGCACGGTTCCTACTTCAAGGAAAGCGAAACCAGCATGCATCAAAAAAACCATGATTGCGCCAAGTAGTAAGAAAAGTGTGTCGGAACTTTGCGTGAGAGTTTGTACAGCGCCGTGTACCTGATTGGCAGTTACACTCATTATGATTGTCTCCGTTGATCTGTAGCGCACTTATCCTGTGCATCAAAGTTAGGTTCATCACCAATTTGGTGAACTTAATTTATAGAGCGTCTAACAGAGCAATTCTCATTCCATAATTTACATTTCTAACACTTAAACTTTAATTTATTGTTTTGTATGAACTTTAATGAAATTAGGCATTCTTGAAATGGTGCTTAACACGCTAATAAATGCACCAATATGGCTTTAGTGCACCAACATAATGCGCACCATATAGCTCAACAAAACGTAAAAGCCACCTCATGAGAGGTGGCTTATATACTGAATTGCTAACTAAAGGAGTTTATCGAGTGATCTTCCCTGCTTTTACATCTTCTAGCCAACGCCCTTCAACAAGATAGGGTGGAAGCCAACCGGTTTCAACAGATAGACGGTTGCCTTTGTCGTACCATATTAACTTCTACTAAGCGTGCCTATTGTGCTCTTTAATCATTTCTGCGATTTCCTTGCGTCCCCACTCATAAGTAAACGCTATAGCGTCCATGTCTTTCATAGAGTTACCAGTATATTTAACCTTTGTATCTATACCAGCTTTTAGTAATAGCTCCACAATATTTTTATGACCTGCATGGATCGCAGCAAACAATGGGTTGCGGTCTGGTTCAGATATATCCATCACTGCATTTCTTTCTAGAAAATAGGTAAGTAAGTCTAAATGACCTTCATATGCAGCTGTATTTAAAGGAGTTACACCTGAAGGCCCCCCCTTAACATTTACATCAATACCTAGATTCACCAGAAGCTCTACAATTTTATCTTGCCCTTGCTCCGTTGCGATATGCAACCAAGAACCCAGAGGCGTAATTAGATGAAGTAATTTGTCATCTTCTGAGAGAATTTTTTCAACCTCACTCACGTCACCGGATCTAATCGCGGCCATTACATCTTTTGCGCTATGCTCACCTGCCATATTTATCTCCTCAGCTGCGGTTTTAACCAGTAATTTTAAAGCATTAACTATATCACCGCGTTTACCCAACATTTATCTGTCACTTTAAGAGTATCAACAACCTGCCGCAACGCATAAATATCATACTGACCTTGAATCCGATTTGGAGCCCACACTAAGTTCTCGTGGTCAAATATTGGATCAATGCCATATTTCCTCAAAAGAATTTGGCCCTCAGTAACGAGAGCTTGTTGCTCTGCCCCCAAGCCCTTCTTAAAGAGTATGTGGATCCGGCATGCCTTTAGGAGGAGGCCCCACGACAGACCTTAAATATGCTCCAAAATCAAAGGCTTCATCAGAGTTCTTCGTCTCCAATAACAATCCTTGTAAAATTCGCAAACTGTCACTTTGCTCCAAAGATGTTTTCGTCCTTGATTTTCTGCGATAGCGTGTGCGTTAACAAAATCCTCTATCTTGAAGACATAATGGACTTAGGCCTACTATCCTCTGAACAATTGATATAGCGATAAAAATAATTTTGTTCTCTCGCAATCAATATGGTTTAAATCGTGCTCATATCGAATATGATTTTTAACTTTGAGTTTTCGGGTAATGCCACCAATGATGGGTCGTTCGACAAACAACAACCTCCCCACCTTAAACGTAAAAACCACCTCAAGATAGAGATGGCTTATATGCTGAATTGCTAACTAAAGCAGTTTATCGCGAGACCTTCCCGGCTTTTACTTCTTCTAGCCAACGTCCTTCAACGAGATAGGGAGGAAGCCAACCAGTTTCAATAGATAGATGGTTGCCTTTGTCGTACCACATACAAACCATGCCAAGCAGAGGGAAATTAATGAGCGTGCGGATCCCCAATCTTTCTGGTCCTAGCTCTCGGAGATGATATTTCTCTTGGAACTGTAGATTTTTGACTAACACTTCCTCAAAATCATAACCAATGTCGGTGGTAAGCGCTGCAAAGGTTTCTAAAACCCCCATCGCAATTTCCAACG
>NZ_JAWOUB010000045.1:0-5025 GCF_033339195.1 Vibrio sp. 811 | reverse complement strand
CAGTAAAACTCGCTACCAACCAGCACCAAAAATGAATGAGGCAACCCACGAACTTTGGCATGTTTTACGGTTGGAGACATTCAAGAATTTAAGCCGACAACGCTCAATTGCCGACTTAGAAAAATGAATGCTCAAAGAAGACTAAGAAGATGAGAACAAAGAACTTTTCTGCTCGTCGCCTAACGCCCTGCTAAGGGGTGAGCAACGCAATACAAAAGCCGCCGCAAACCGCCTTAATCACTAAATTCCACGCATAGTAAAAATGCCACGCGTTGCGAATCCCTCTTGAGCAGTTTGTTAGGGCTCAGTTACCCAGCGATACTAGTTCGTCTAGCTCACTCTGCAAGCGAGCAGCTCGTTCAAAAACTAAAGTTTCGAGTTCCGAGTAATATATCAACGGGTATATAGAGCCCCCTTTGTACATGTCAGCTACTGATCTCGCATGGGCTTCGATATACTCGTTCCACTTTACCTGTGCAGACCCGTATGCTTCGGTGCGGTCACTATCTAGCTTACTCATTAATTGAGCGTAAACCTCGTTCATTTTAACTAATGAACGATTATAACTATCCGAAGCCATTTGGTTCATTTCAGTTTGAGTAATATGCTCAGTGCTACTCGTCTGCATATGAGAAACCGATTTAGTGTTTAAATCTAAAACATGACTCTGCACCGCACTACTTTTTTCTGTGAGCATAGAAGCAAACTGGTTTAAGCCTGAAATATCTAAACCTTGCTCACTCATTTTTTTATGTATATCTAGAACTTTTTGATGCTTATCCAAAATTTCTAGTTCAGGCTTTGATTCGATTTTTCGCTTTATAAGATAACCAATGCCCGTCATGAGAGCTCCTAGTAAAACGAAGCCCAACTTTTCTATCATTTCATTCATTTACACCGAATCATCCTATGAGCCCTAACGCCGCGTTAAGTGGTGAACAACGCTAACCACTAAACTTAAACCATTGTACCTTAAACACTAAATTCAACTTGAACTGAAATCGCCAAGCGTTGTGAATCCGCCTTAAACGCTTTGTTAGGCGAAGTTTCACATCGATGTTTAAGTTGTTTTGAAAGCAGGTTACCCGAAACAAAATAAGCAACCAAACACCCACTGACTTTTTGTGATTCAAGAACCATAAAAGCCACTATGTTTCAGCCGAAATCTCAACAACCACGAAATAAAGACTTTCAGCGATCAAGTCGCTTTTGAGGAAGCGAGACGTAAAGCTGCAAACTTAAAGCGAGAACAAAAGCCTCGATTAACTTGTCCTTTCCACACTTTAAGCCCGCGAGATTCACAACCAACCGACTGTGAAAACCAATGAGGCAACTCGCGAACCTTGGCATGTTTTACGGCCAGAGAGATTCAAGAATTTGAGTAGACAATCCTGAATTGCCGACTTAGAAAAACGAATTGCCAAGGGGAACTAAGAAGATGAGAATAAAGAACTTTCCTGCCCGTCGCCTAACGCCGCGTTAAGTAGTGAGCAACGCCACCACGAAACCTAACCATACCACCGTACACACAAAACCCAACTATGGAATGAAAAATACCAAGCGTTGGGAATCTGTCTTAAACGCTTTGTTAGGTTTTAGGTACAACACCATAACTTATTGTGTTTATTTTAGTGTGAGGAATCTCTAGTATTTCATGCGTTTTGTTTAATAAAATCAGAGATGATGATGTCCTTAAAAGTAACTTGAAACTTTCTGAATCTTTTGAATATGATGGAGATACTCTCACCTCTATTCCCCCACCATACTTTAGTTGCCTCAATAAGTTTGCATATGTATCGGAGTCAAAAAGTACATTAGGGATAACTACCCCCACAACTAGAGAGAAAATACCAGAAAATATGAGGAGGGCCTTAGTGTTCCATAATATTATTATAAAAAAGAACATCCCAAAAAATGCGATGGAGGATAGAAAGTAATTATTTATTGTAATTGTTTCATCGTAAATAGGAGCAACAAAACCAACAACACCAGAAATTAAAGACATAATTAAAGCGATAGGTAATATTTTATTCAAAGTCACGGATCGTAATACGGGGAGAAAATCTGCAAAATCAATCTCCATACCAACACCTAAAATACCAAACCCAAATCTACTTTTAGAAACATACCAAAGTAACAATTGCCCAATAAAATACACTAAACTAAAAACTAACACACCTAAGCTTATTGCAACAAAACTTAATGCACTAACAGTTAATTTTAGATATGTCATGCCTTCTGCTGGAATTCTAAACCCTAGATCCCACGCATAATGATACGAAGCAAATTCACTTATAAAACCTATATAACTTGAACCTCCAAGTGCACCTAGAAAGGTTAAAATTGCAAAGCGTAAAACAAAATTCACCCTGAACAAACTAGCTATAATATTTTTAATCTTGTCGAACATATACACCTTACTTAGAAGAAACCTAACGCCCAATTAAGGGGTGAACAACGCCCCCACCCAAACCTAAAGCACTGTGCCATAAACACTAAATTTGAAGTAGAAGCAAAAATGCCAAGCGTTGTGAATCCCTCTTAAATTGCTTGTTAGGCTACTTTTTGAAACCAAGCTTCACTAGATACAAGAATGCATATATTGAAGGAGGAACAATGAATAAACTACCTACATCATGACCTTTAACTAGGGTCACCATCAAATATGTAACAAAGGGAATTGCTATAGGCAAAGGACCAATTGTCGTCATTGGTAAGTACTTGTCTAAATTAGTTAGATCGAAGACTATACCGATGATTACTACAATCATCATTAGAGATGCCAGTCCATACCTTTCAGCATCATTAATGCTCAAATACGATATATACAAGGTTGAAATGCTCCAGCCCAAAAGGGTTCCCCAAAATACAACCCAACGCCATCGAACTGAGCTGAAATCACGACTTACTCTAGAAAAAAAACTGTCCATTAATCCTCCTTATTTTAAAATACGCCTAACGCCCAATTAAGGTGTGAAGCACGCGACCACAACACTTAATTTGAACACCGTAAACACTGAACTAAACCCAAACCGAAAATGCCAAGCGTGCTGAATCACTCTTAAATTGTTTGTTAGGTGCGTAGCTTAATCTTGCACTAACCTAACCCATTTTGCCCGCCATGCCTGTGCTTCCATTGGGTCTGGCCAAAACTCTTTTTGCTTACTTATCAGGCTGTTTTCAACAGTATGAAAAGTTATAGCACGTGCTTTTTGGACACCATCTGCAATTGATACATCAGTGACTACTGTTTCACCGTCGCAAACTACGGAGTGAACTGTAAACTCCCAAATACCATTCGCAGGGTAATAAGTATTGATAGCCGTGAAGTTGTCTCGGCCAATAATGAGTTCACCCGACTGCGGCCAGAAACCCTCAAAATCTGGGCTAAGCCACTCGCTTGCTTTGGCAAAGTCATTTGTTTTCATCGCATCCCAAAAAGCTAGGACGACTTCCTTTGAGTTCATGATTTCCTCCAAGCACCTAACGCCGCATTAAGGTGTGAGCAACGCTACCACGAAACTAAACCATACCACCATAAACACAAAACCCAACGATGGAATGAAAAATGCCAAGCGTTGGGAATCACTCTTAAATGTTTTGTTATGTGTTGTTTTTAAAGACTAAGTACAGGTCAGGCTTTCTCAATCATCATCGTCATCATATTGCTGTTCTTGTTCTGACTCACAACTACTACACAACTCTCCAGTTATTCCGCGAACACCATTTTCACCGGTAAAATAAAGAGTGCAGTAACAGTTTGCACATTGTATTTGGTTACTCATTATCATCCCTTCAGTTTTTATTCTTCGAAACAATAACATGAGAAAAGTGCAATATAGCTTTACTCGTTAGATTACAATTTAGATGCTCGATTGAAATCACATAACGCCCTGTTAAGGTGTGAGCAACGCAACACCAAAGCTACCGCATACCACCTTAAACACTAAACGCAACGCATAGTAAAAATGCCACGCGTTGCGAATCACTCTTAAACAGATTGTTATGTGCGTACTCATAGCGTCAATAGCATTGGCACATAGCGAATGCCATTTTTAACTTGCTCAATATCCACTGATTGAAAGCCCAACCGTTGATAGAAGCCTACGGCATTAACTGAAGCTTTTAATTCAATGCTTGAAGCCCCGCTCCGTTTTAGCATTTCAGTTATTAACCCTCTACCACCCCCTTGTTTTTGGTACTTTGAACTAACGTACAACTGTGCAATATAGTTTCCTTGCCTCCAAGCTACATAACCGATGATTTCATCGCTTTTTATAGCTTTGATTGACGTGTAAACCTCAGTATTTGTAGCCTGCTCGATGTCTCCCTTGCGAGCATTTCGCATAGCTTCCTGACCATCAAGACTCAGAAAGGGAATAACAAACTCTTCATTAACAGTTTCACCCAAAGCTAAAATTAACTGCTGATCTTCCTGAGATACAAGCTCATAGACAATATCCATTTATCCTCCTAGCACATAACGCCCTGTTAAGGGGTGAGCAACGCAATACCAAAGCCGCCGCATACCACCTTAAACACAAAAGCCAACGCATACCAAAAATGCCACGCGTTGCGAATCCCTCTTGAACAGTTTGTTAACTGAGCGCCTTTCAGTTTTCGCCGATCTTTCAGCCACTTTCGCCAAAGCTCGTTTTGCTAATTAATGATTAGCAAAACTAACTCAAATATGTATTTAACCAAAAAATTACCGTTTATCTTTAATTTGAAATGCGTCTCACAACACCATACTTCGGCGATGTAAGTGCGCTGAACTAATCGCGAATGCCTTATATGATTAGAAGGCTTTGTGCCGCCTTTCACATCAGTAAACTTAAGTACCAAACTGAAATTAGTCGCATTACCTCAGCTAAGGAAACCGACCGAACACGCAAAACCTCTGGACCGAGAAACCGTATCAATGTGCTTTCGTATTTTCTGCGCCAGTTAACGCCCAGTTAAGGGGTGAAGCACGCAATACCGATGTTGCCGCATAGCACTTCAACACCGAAACCAACGCATACC
>NZ_JAWOUB010000044.1:0-5968 GCF_033339195.1 Vibrio sp. 811 | reverse complement strand
GAGGGAGTAATCGCGCTGAGTTCTTTTAGTTGTTGATTTCATAACACTCTCCAATTTTGGGGGTAGAAAGTGTCAACATTAGAAAATTGAACGGCCAATTCGCTCTGAGAGCAGCTCAAGCGCCTTAGTACCCGCAAGCGAGTTACCTGAAGGATCAAGCTCTGGAGACCATACTGAAATGGTCATTTCACCAGGTACTACCGCGATAATGCCACCACCAACACCAGACTTACCAGGCATACCAACGCGATAAGCAAACTCGCCCGCGCCATCATACAAGCCACACGTTGCTAACAGTGCATTAAGTTGTTTGGTTTGCACAGGAGAAACTACAGGCTTACCCGTTTGTACCGATGTGCCCTTGTTTGCTAAATAGCTAAACGTTTTAGCCAAATCGACGCAACTCATCTTCAGCGCACAAGCGTGGAAGTAGTTTTGTAGTACTGGAATCACCTCATTTTCGAAGTTGCCAAACGAGCGCATGAGATATGCAATCGCCGCATTACGATCACCATGCATCATTTCGGATGCCGCAACGACTTTGTCATACACAATATGGGTATCACCAGAAAGCTGACGCACAAATTCCAACAGGCGCTGACGAGGTGCAGATAAGCGAGTTTGTAACAAATCTGCCACTACTATCGCTCCAGCATTTATAAATGGATTACGAGGAATACCTTGCTCCATTTCTAGCTGGATTAGCGAATTAAATGCCTGCCCCGAAGGCTCTTTTCCCACTCGAGACCAAATTTCTTCTTGCTTGTACAAGCACATCGCTAACGTCAAGCTCAATGCTTTTGAAATAGATTGGATAGAGAAAGGTTCATCGGCATCACCCGCCTTAATAACCTCACCTTCGTTGGTGTATACCGCAATACCTAACTTGTTGCTGGGTACTTTTGCCAGAGCAGGAATGTAATCAGCCACTTTACCTTGGCCGATTAAAGGGCGTACTTCCGCCAAAATATCTGTCAAAATTTCCACTGTCGGTTTCATTCTCTACCTTCTATTTACAAGAGAACTCGTTGAGCTCAGAGGTAAAAAAAGCCAACGTGTCGTTGGCTTTTCCATAGGGTTCGTTCGACTCAAGTCGATTATGGTTTTACTGCCACAATAATATTGCGGTTGATAGATTGATCAACACGGTGAAGATAACCGATGTAAGGCTCTTCTGAAAGTACCTTCCAACCTTGCTCTTCAAATAATGCCGCGACATCTTTCCATTTCAATGTGAATTCATTGAAAGACAACACCACTGAACCTTGCTTTTTCAATACCACTTTCCATGCAGGCAGAGCCTCTTTTAAAAGCTCTAGTGGGCTGCGGTTCAGTTTGCTGTCCTTGGCATTTTTGCTGCCGTGCTGCACGCCATAAGGCAAGTCAGACACCATCACATCAACTGAGTTCTTTTTCACGACTTGATCAGCGATACGAGTATCAGCCGAATACAGCTTCATAAACTGAAGATTGCCTTGGTTGTAATCTTCTTTATTTGCTGCAGCTTCAACCACGAAACCATCCGCCACTTTCTTGCCACCCGCAGTGCGCTTTTCTTTGCTCACTTTGTGCTTAAAGCGGCCATTCTTCATGAACTTAACAATAAAGGTCTGGATCTCTTGCACCCACTTGGCGTTGATCTCAACCCCTACCACGTTCAAACCGTGGATCAAGCCTTCAAATAAGGTTGTACCTTTACCACACATTGGATCCATTAAGGTCAGTTGTTCACTTCCCGTATTGGACGCACTAATGCCGATATTCACCATCAAACGGGTAAACTGTTCGTTTGTTTTCCCGGTGTAGCGCAAAATCTGGCTCATACTTTCCGGGAAAGTGTTAAATACGGGCGCTTGAACTGGTCGAAGTAAACCATCTTCGCGCACTTCAAATAGCGCATAGTAAATCGAAGAGGCTGCGATTCTTCGCGCCTGCTCATCGGTTAGCGCTTCCTGACAAGAAAACACCAACGCAGCAGGTAAGCCAACGTCTTTACTACCAATTTCTGTCACATCCACGCCTTGTGAAGCTAAAATTGCTTTTAGTTCAGAACAGGCAATGGTCATTGCGCTATCAAAGTAAATTCGGTTATGACCCGGATTCGCTAATATCGCGTAATGGTACATCCCATGAACTCCTCTGGTTACGCAATACGCTTATATTTGATATCCCAAACACCGTGACCAAGACGGTGACCACGAGCTTCAAACTTCGTTAGCGGGCGATCGTCTGGACGAGGAACGAAATCACCATCTTTAGCAATGTTTTCGAAACCTGGCGCTTGGTTCATCACTTCAATCATGTGCTCTGCGTAGTTTTCCCAGTCGGTCGCCATGTGGAAAATACCTTCATTAGGGATAAGCTTCTCACGCACCATTTCCGCAAAACCTAATTGAACAATACGACGCTTGTGGTGACGCTTCTTATGCCAAGGGTCTGGGAAGAACAATTGCAGTGTCGATAAGCTGCCATTTGGGATCATGTGTTCGAATACTTCTACCGCATCGTGACACATTACACGCAGGTTAGTAATTCCCGCTTCGCGAGCATCGGCAAGACAAGCACCAACGCCTGGGCTATGAACTTCGATACCGATGAAGTTTTTCTCTGGCGCGTTCTTTGCCATTTCAACCAATGAAGCACCCATACCAAAACCGATCTCAAGCACTACTGGGTTATCGTTGCCAAACACCTCTTTCCAATCGAGAAGTTCAGCTTTGAAGTCAATACCCATCGTAGGCCAGCATTCATTCATCGCGCTCTCTTGACCTTTAGTCAAACGCCCTTCACGGCGTACAAAGCTGCGGATTTTGCGGATCAGCTTTCCGTCTTCGTTGTATTCGTTAGTGGTTACTTCACTCATTGATTTTGCCTGCACATTGATTAATCAAAGCGGGGATTATCCAAAGAATTTACTTAGGTGCAAGTATTTGTTGAGCTCTTGGTCTATGGCAATCCAAAAGCAACGAAACACCTCTTTATATCCCTACTGTTTATCCGTTGTACTTCTTGCCCATTATGTGGTGCAATTTTGCACCTAACCAATAATAGAATACAGAGCAAGTCGTGACACCTTTCGCCAGTGCCATCCTAGAATGGTATGACGCATATGGAAGAAAAGATCTTCCGTGGCAACAAAATAAGACCGCATACAGTGTCTGGTTGTCTGAAATTATGCTTCAGCAAACTCAGGTCACTACGGTTATTCCGTATTACCAACGTTTCTTGGAGCGCTTTCCAACCGTAATCGATCTTGCCAATGCTGAGCAAGATGAAGTCCTACACCTTTGGACTGGCTTAGGGTATTACGCCCGAGCCCGTAACCTTCACAAAGCAGCACAAGAGGTCGCCTCTACATACAATGGTGAGTTTCCTCTTGATATAGAGAAAATGAACGCCCTACCGGGGATTGGTCGCTCTACTGCTGCCGCCATTTTATCGTCTGTGTATAAACAACCACACGCGATTCTTGATGGTAACGTGAAGCGCACCCTATCCCGCTGTTTCGCAGTTGCAGGATGGCCAGGACAAAAAAAGGTTGAAAACCAGCTGTGGGAAATTGCCGAAACGCATACCCCACAAACGGATGTAGATAAGTATAACCAGGCAATGATGGACATGGGCGCAATGGTCTGCACTCGCAGCAAACCCAAATGTAGCCTCTGCCCTGTTGCTGATCTGTGTGTGGCAAAGCAACAAGGTAATGTGCTCGACTACCCGGGCAAAAAACCGAAGAAAGATAAGCCAATCAAGCAAACTCGTTTCGTGATGCTTCACCACAACACCGAAAATGGTCATGAGGTGTGGTTGGAGCAAAGACCACAAACAGGCATTTGGGGTGGCTTATTCTGCTTCCCACAAACCGAACATGTGGATGCAGAAAGCGACATTGAATTGCTACTGGATCAACGCGGCATTCAAGCCAGCAATATCAAACAGAAGCAAACACTGATTACCTTTCGTCATACATTCAGCCATTACCACCTAGATATCACGCCAATTTTGTTTGATTTATCAAAGCAACCGGACGTGATAATGGAAGGCAACAAAGGTCTTTGGTATAACTTATCTAAACCTGAAGAAGTCGGTTTAGCCGCGCCAGTAAAACTATTGCTGGAAACGCTACCCCACGAACTTCGTTAATTGAATACAAGGAGTCATTATGAGCCGCACTGTATTTTGTGCTCGACTAAAGAAAGAAGGCGAAGGTCTAGACTTTCAACTTTACCCTGGTGAACTAGGTAAACGCATTTTCGACAACATCTCGAAAGAAGCGTGGGCTCAGTGGCAACACAAACAAACCATGTTGATCAACGAGAAGAAACTCAACATGATGGATCCAGAACACCGCAAACTGATCGAAACAGAAATGGTAAATTTCCTCTTTGAAGGAAAAGACGTTCATATCGAAGGTTACACACCTCCGAGCGAATAAAGTCGCTTGAGTTAAACAATGACATCACAACCATTTGTGGTGTCATTTTTCTATTACCTTCAATAACTCTGATACTTATGAAAAAAATTGTCTTTATTGCTGCCGCACTTTTAATGGCAGGCTGTAGCCGTGAATTCGTCGAAAAGATTTATGACGTCAACTACGAGCCAACAAACCGTTTTGCCAATAACTTAGCTGAGCTACCAGGACAATTTGAAAAAGATACTGCGGCGCTAGATGCCTTAATCAATAGCTTTTCAGGCAATATTCAAAAGCGCTGGGGTAAAAAAGAAATCAAGTACGCTGGCAAGAGTAATTACGTTAAGTACATCGATAACTACCTTAGCCGCGCCGAGGTCGACTTTCGCAAAGGCGTGATCACGATAGAGACCGTATCACCGACCGAGCCCCAAAAACACCTAAAAGACGCGATTGTCACCACCTTATTAACACCAGACGATCCCGCGCACGTCGACTTATTCTCCTCTAAAGGTATCACGTTAGAGGGGCAACCATTCCTGTATAAACAAGTTGTCGACCAAGACAATAAGCCAATTCAATGGTCTTGGCGGGCAAACCGATTTGCGGAATACCTCATCGCAAATAAAATAAAAACCAAAAATGTAGATTTCAAGAAAGCGTATTACGTCGAAATTCCCATGGTTGAAGACCACTTTTCAACTCGCAGCTACCAATACGCCGATATCGTGCGTCGAGCTTCCAAGAAATACGACATTCCAGAAGACTTGATATACGCCATTATTAAAACCGAGAGCAGTTTCAACCCATACGCGGTAAGTTGGGCAAATGCGTATGGCCTAATGCAAGTTGTACCTAAAACAGCGGGACGAGATGTGTTCAAACTCGTGAAAAAGCGCTCGGGCCAACCAAGCCCTGAATATTTGTTTAATCCAGAAAACAACATAGATACTGGTACTGCGTATTTCTATATCTTAAAAAATCGTTATTTAAGAGAAGTCCGCCACCCTACCTCTCTCGAGTACAGCATGATTTCAGCTTACAATGGCGGTACTGGAGGAGTTTTAAACACATTTCATCGCAGTGATCGCAAACGCGCAATGCAAGATCTTAATTCATTGCAACCCAACCAAGTTTATTGGGCGTTAACCAAGAAACACCCGAACGCAGAAGCGCGTCGCTACCTAGAAAAAGTTACAAATTTCAAAAAGGAATTTAACTCGAAGCAAACTTTGTAGTGACAGTTGAATAAAAAGCGTTCGAACAACCACTTTTTTGAAATTATTTAAAAAAAGTGGTTGACGCAACGCGGGAAAATCCGTTTAATAGCGCTCCGTTGCCCGGATAGCTCAGTCGGTAGAGCAGAGGATTGAAAATCCTCGTGTCGGTGGTTCGATTCCGCCTCCGGGCACCACAATTTGATTTGTTGGTGTCTTAACGAAATGTTATAACACGGACAAAAGCACAAAGAATAAAGTGTGCCGACTTAGCTCAGTAGGTAGAGCAACTGACTTGTAATCAGTAGGTCACCAGTTCGATTCCGGTAGTCGGCAC
>NZ_JAWOUB010000043.1:0-6377 GCF_033339195.1 Vibrio sp. 811 | reverse complement strand
TGTTTTACCGTGGTCAACGTGGCCGATAGTACCAACGTTAACGTGCGGTTTCGTACGTTCAAATTTTTCTTTAGACATGAGTGGTCCCTCTAGGTACGGATTTAGGTGGCCCAAATTGACCACGCAACCAAAAAAAGATAATTGGTAAATCTAATATCAAAAGGAAATAAACTTGAGAGCTGGTGCTGATAGGCAGACTCGAACTGCCGACCTCATCCTTACCAAGGATGCGCTCTACCACCTGAGCTATATCAGCACTCAAATTAGAGTGGAGCGGGCAGCGGGAATCGAACCCGCATCATCAGCTTGGAAGGCTGAGGTAATAGCCATTATACGATGCCCGCAACACGTAACTCTGAGAGCTATTTCCTAAAGAATATGGTGGAGGG
Source organism: Vibrio sp. 811 (assembly GCF_033339195.1). Lineage (NCBI taxonomy): Bacteria > Pseudomonadati > Pseudomonadota > Gammaproteobacteria > Vibrionales > Vibrionaceae > Vibrio > Vibrio sp. 811. The sequence goes on along the minus strand of NZ_JAWOUB010000043.1, from coordinate 5,988 downwards.
GGACGGATTCGAACCATCGAAGGCAGTGCCGGCAGATTTACAGTCTGCTCCCTTTGGCCACTCGGGAACCCCTCCAAATTTTCAAGCCATTCAGACTACTAAAGGAAAGAATGGTGCCGACTACCGGAATCGAACTGGTGACCTACTGATTACAAGTCAGTTGCTCTACCTACTGAGCTAAGTCGGCATAAGTGGTGCGCATTCTATTGAATGATTTTCTAGGTTGCAATAGTAATTTGAAAAAAAATCATAAATTTCGATTTTTTAGATTCGTTTGCTGCAAATTCGTACAAACTTAGCTTTTTTAAAGCAAACTTCGACCTTTGTCGTTTGCTTTGAAGTTCGCTTGATGTATGTTCTTGCTTCTATTAAACCAAGGATAAAAGAGACCCATGAGTCCATTTTTGTCATTTGACCGTGCAAATTGGGCCGAGTTAAGAAACTCTGTACCGATGACACTTTCTGAAGACGACTTGACTGCGCTTCAGGGCATTAATGAAAACCTAACCATGGAGGAAGCGGTAGAGATCTACCTTCCTTTGTCTCGTCTTTTGAATCTGTATGTCCAAGCTCGTCAAAGCCGCAATTCCGTATTACAACAATTCTTAAATACAGAGGAACATGCTCCCCCTTTCGTAATTGGTATCGCTGGCAGTGTTGCTGTAGGCAAAAGTACGACTGCTCGTATTCTAACGGCATTGCTTTCTCGTTGGGAGAATCATCCCAAAGTCTCCTTGGTTACAACAGATGGCTTCCTATATCCGAAAAAAGTACTAGAAGAACGCGGTATCATGCATCGTAAAGGCTTCCCTGAATCCTATGATATCAAGCGTTTAGTCGAGTTCATGTCTGACGTAAAGGCAGGAAAGCCCGATCTTGAAGTACCCATTTACTCTCACATCACGTATGACATTACTGATGAACTAAGAAAAGTGGATAGACCGGATGTTCTTATTATTGAAGGTTTAAACGTTCTGCAAAGTGGAATGGACTATCCACATGACCCGCATCGTGTCTTTGTATCTGACTTTTTAGATTTTTCAATTTATGTCGACGCAGAAACAGAGACCATTGAACATTGGTACGTAGAACGCTTTTTAAAGTTTCGCCAAGGGGCCTTTACGAAACCAGGCTCTTATTTTAGCCACTACACACAACTCTCTGTCGATGACGCAAAGAAAAAAGCAAAGCAAATTTGGCATGATATTAATGGGCTCAATTTAGAATTGAATATTCTTCCAACTCGTGAGAGAGCCCACTTGATTCTACACAAAGGCGTTAACCACTTGGTTGATAAAGTCTCGTTGCGAAAGTAATCGAAGCTTAGTCACTTTTACGCAACGAGATTTCACCACCAATATAAGTCTCTAGTCCTTGGGAGGTTTCGATTAATATTCCACCTTGATGATCGATGCCTCGAACGACGCCATGTACCTCTCTAGGCCCAATAAGCAGTTTGACCTGACGATTAAGGAAATTGTCTAACCGATTCCAACGTTCGATAAAGCCAGTAAGTCCTTTCATTTCATATTCGACAAGTGCGGAATTCCAATGCTTAATAAGAGTCATTGCTAGAACATTTCTATCGATCTTGAGACTCTGATTTACTTGGTTCAACGTGGTCCATGGCTGGTCAATCTCAGGCTGGTCGTCAGGCATTCCAATATTCAGGCCCATCCCAATCACTAGATGAGCGGCCCCACCGGCCTGACCCGACATTTCAACCAAGATTCCGGCCAGTTTTTTATCTTGATAATACAAGTCATTCGGCCACTTGAGTTTAACACCTTGCATGCCTACTTCTTCCAGAGCTTCCACTGCGGCAATCCCAATCACCAAGCTCAAGCCCATTGCCGCAGCCATTCCCGCATCCAGTCGCCAATACATAGAGAGATATAAGTTAGAGCCAAACGGTGAGACCCATTGTCTACCGCGGCGACCACGACCTTGCGCTTGATATTCAGCAATACAAACACGGCCCTTTTCCGAATCCGCGACTCTGTCGAGCAAATACTGGTTCGTTGAGTCAATCACAGGGACAAGTTCAACAAGTGACTCCGAGCTAGTGGTAAGGAGAGTCTCGTCTAACAACTGCAATGGTGAAGCTAATTGGTAACCGCGCCCTTGCACTCGATAAATATCAATACCCCATTCACTAAGACCTTTAATGTGCTTAGCGATTGCCGCTCTGGAAACATTAAGATCGTCGCCCAACGCTTCTCCTGAATGAAACTCTCCATCACTTAATAACTTTAAAATATGAAGTTTCGTAGAGTGATCTTTTCTCATCTAGATGCCTCGATCTGAGTCAAATTGGTCTCCCCGGTACGATTGAGAAAGCGTACTTCATGCTCAAGTATGATTTGGTATTTGTCCCATACTGTCTGCTTCACTAAAGAAGCAAGCGCGACAATGTCATCAGCACTACAATTATCTATGTTGGTCAAAACCAAAGCTTGCATAGGGTTGACCTGCGCACCATGTACAGACTTCCCTTTTAATCCACACTGATCGATAAGCCAACCAGCAGCAATTTTCATTCCTCCAGAAGCTGGGTAGGCCACTACGTTAGGGTATTTTTTTGTAAGTCGATCATAGTGATCTTGCGTGATCACTGGGTTTTTAAAGAAACTACCTGCGTTACCTATCTTGGTTGGATCTGGCAGTTTTGCCTTTCGCACTTGGCATACTCGTTCGAAGATAGAAGCAGGGCTGAGTTGTTCTTCTGGGATACTTTGTAAAGGACCGTACTGGTTAATCGGCTGCCATTGCTTCGCCAACTTAAGCCCTAATGCGGTGATAAAGCACTTTCCGTGCAACGCATGTTTAAATATGGAATCCCTATAGGCAAACTCACAGTCTTGGGCGTGCATTCTTTTGTTTTCAAACGTAGTTAGATCAAGAACATCTACATAATCACAGATGTCTTTTAGCTCTAGGCCATACGCACCAATGTTCTGAATAGGAGCCGAGCCAGCACAACCTGGAATCAAAGCTAAGTTCTCGATCCCACCGATCCCCTGATTCACACACCAGGAAACTAATTCAGGCCAATCTTCACCACCGGCAATATGTAATAGGTAGTGCTCATCCGTTTCCGTGACTTCTTTACCCATGATTCGATTAACAATCACTAATCCCTCAAAATGTTCTGTAAAAAGAACATTACTTCCTTTACCTAAAAAAAGTTTCGGTAAATGGGTGAATCTTGGGTTTTGAAATAGCTCAATAACATCTTCGAGCGACTCAACGATAGCTAAATAGGAACACGATTGTTCAATTCCAAAAGTATGGTAAGCCTTTAGGCTCGCATTTGTTTTAATTTGCATAGTAGGTTTGCAACACCAGATAAGATTCTCTTAAACTGTCGACATTCTACATTAGTTATCTTTTAACCGCAGTGACAATACCAGACTCATTAATCATAGAAGTGTTAAATCCCATCAAGCTCCCCCTCATTAAGAAACTATACAAAGCGTATTACCCTGCGGGTCGAGCCAAAAAGGATGAATTGATCATTACAGCAAGCCATAAGGGTGAAATCATTGCGTTACTACGTTTAAAAGGTGTAGATAAAGTTCGTCTGTTGACAGGAATGTTGGTCATTCCGAAAGTTAGGGGAACAGGGATTGGAAAAAAACTACTAACTCATTGTAAAAACAATGTTTTCACTGATGGCGATTATTGCTTCGCGTTTACACATCTCGAATCCTATTATTCCAAGCATGGATTCACAACAATTGATTGCTCTGAGCTACCACACCCGCTAAAAATGGCATTTCAACGTTACGTAGATAGCGGTAAAGATCTCATTCCAATGCAATTCATCTCTTCAACGACATCAAAACGCGTGCTTTTGTAGCCAGGTAAATCATATCTTTGATAAAATGGCAGGTTCGCAATATTGCACTAAACTAAGGTACTCATACCGATATGATAGTAAGTAGGAATCCATTCGAACAGTTGCCAAGTCTCGCTGTCAATCCGGAAGACTTTGATGTTCTGTATTCAGCAGAATCATTCAGAACCCGTCTTTTAGATGCTATCAGCAAAGCAACGTCGCGAATTTACCTAGTCGCTCTATATCTGGAAGATGATGAAGCTGGACGTGAAATTCTCACTGCGCTTTATGAAGCGAAACAGCGCAATCCTGGGTTGGACATCAATATCTGTGTCGACTGGCATCGAGCGCAGCGTGGCCTGATTGGTGCGGAGACATCTGAGGGTAATTCAGCGCTTTACAAAGCATATGCCAGTAAGTACCAACACCCAATCCCTGTCTATGGCATACCAGTGCGTGGCAGAGAAGTTTTTGGGGTACTGCATTTAAAAGGCTTCATTGTCGATGATACTGTTATCTACAGTGGGGCGAGCTTAAATAACGTTTATCTCCATTATCATGAACGTTATCGATTTGATCGTTACCATGTGATTCGACATGAATCTTTAGCGAATTCAATGGTGCAATTCATTCAGGAAGAAATGATTGCTCACCCTGCCGTTAATGATCTTGCAGGAAAAGATAAACCAGAAACCAAAGAAATAAAGTCGGCGATTCGCCAACTGAGGGCTTCTCTTGCTCAAGCCAACTATAAGTTTGAAGACCAAGCTGCAACAGAAGAAAGTGTAAAAGTCACTCCGTTAGTTGGGCTAGGCAAACGCCGTAATCTGCTCAATCAACAGATTGTAAAGTTATTGGCAGCAGCCCAAGACGAAATTTTCATTTGTACGCCTTACTTTAACTTCCCTAAAGCACTTCATCGTGAAGTGAAACGAGCCATGAAGCGTGGTGTGAAAGTAACGATTGTTGTGGGTGATAAAACCGCCAACGACTTTTACATTGCACCTGAGGAAGACTTTAAAACCATTGGCGGACTTCCATATCTTTACGAAGTGAATTTGCGTCGCTTTGCGAAAGCCAATGAAGCGAATATCGCCGCACGTAAATTGTCAATTCACCTATGGAAGCATGACAATAACAGCTTCCACCTTAAGGGTATTTGGGTTGATAAACGCTATATGCTACTTACTGGGAATAACCTAAATCCACGTGCTTGGTCACTCGACCTAGAAAATGGGCTACTCATACAAGACAATTATGCGAAGCTCACTGAGAAGTTTGAAGACGAAGTTTCGCGTATTCTTGAGCATACTCACCTTATCTGTACCTATAAGCAATTAGAGAAAGTAGAAGACTATCCTATAGGGGTACAGCGACTGGTCAGAAAAATTACCCGCCTAAAGGCAGATGGTGTTTTAAAACGTATTCTTTAGACATCATTTCTCGCTCTAAAGTACGTCGAGATTTTTATACTAAGCCAACCGCTTTAGCAGTTGGCTTTTTCATATAATCCATTTGGAATACTTAACTATTTTCTAGTACCGCTAGTGAGCACATAACCACTTAGATCTAGAGCGACTCTCTTAATGGGTTTGAGCTTTGACGTTTGTGAGTATTCCGCATAGCTTACAGCCTCGAGCTAAGCTACCCCTCTCTGTTCTGGCGCTTCTTACCCTTTGCCTTTGGCGATATATTTTTTCTGAGACTCATCAAATGTTCAGCGTCGAAAATTATCACCTCGCTAATGAAGAGCTCCTTCAATCTTTCATCTTCCAATTCTTTTCAAGTCGTTTGATTTTTGAGCCAGGAGAGATGGGGTATATATGACGCTTTTCTAGGTTATACGTACAATTCGTTTTTTCTTTCTCATCAAGATTCGAGCCGTTGAACGCCTTTGAATACCATAGATTACTTAGGCTTGTTTGTAAGTCATATTGTCTTTCCACAGCATCAACGGCCTATAATTAATTAAAGCCTAGTGTGTAATCACGTAGAGTTCGCTTAGTAAGGATTATGGGGAGTAGTCTAGTTAGGTGTAAACACACTTCAGGGAAACGCCGCAGTAGAAAAGAAAAAAGCCCCAGTCTTTCGACTGGGGCTTAATATAAGTGGCGGAGTGGACGGGACTCGAACCCGCGACCCCCGGC
>NZ_JAWOUB010000042.1:0-7301 GCF_033339195.1 Vibrio sp. 811 | reverse complement strand
AAATAGCCCAAAAAAAGAATAGCCCAATAACAACAAACAACCATCCACCTACTACTTGGGCATCATACTTACCAAATACTCCCTTTGTGTGGTTATTGTAAGCATAGGCAATAAACTTACCTGTTTTTGAGTCCCGCTCGCCGACAACAGTAACTTCATCATTACGATTAATAACCCAAGCATCAGATACTTGAAGTTCGATTACACAATTATTTTCACTTAATTCAAACTGTACCTTGGTTTTAGTGACCGCTTTGAAATTAATAACCTTACCAACTAATTTATCTAACATTATTTTGTTAACTCTATGTTACTTTACTAGGAGTGCTCTAACGCCCTGTTAAGGGGTGAGCAACGCAATACCGAAGCTTCCGCATACCGCCTTAACCACTAAAACCAACGCATAGTAAAAATGCCACGCGTTGTGAATCCCTCTTAAACAGTTTGTTAGCCCTTTGCCCAAATTTGGTACGTGTAATCAATATTTGAACTGAAACTTTGCTCAAATGTTTGTTTGAAACTCTGTGGAACTGAAGGGAAAAACACGTCGCCAGAGATGTGCTTATGAATCACTGAAAGATGGATAACATCTGCTTGTTCGATTAATGCTTTGTAAATTTCACCACCACCAGAAACAAAGACATGTGTTGTCGTATTGTCTAAGTAAGATAATGCCGATTCAATGCTGGTGAAATAAATAACATCTGGATCATTCGAGACCATTTCTGAGCGAGTAACCACAGCATATTTCCTATTGGGAAGTTTACCCATTGAGTCGAAAGTTTTACGACCGACTAAAAGCCAATGATTGTAAGTCATAGCTTTGAACAGGAGCTGCTCACCTTGTACATGCCAAGGTATATCCAATCCAGAGCCAATTACTCCATTCTCAGAAACTGCTGCCATAATGGATATTTTCATTTTTCCTCCTGAGGGCTAACGCCCGCCTAAGGGGCTGGCAACGCATAACAACTAAACTCAAACACAACAACTGCAACCACAGCGGCTCATTGGGACTGGAAACGCCACGCGTTGACAGTCCCTCTTGAGGCGTTTGTTATGTGTGTGTTCAAACCATCAAATTTAGTCAGGAACTACTATTAAACCTAATTGCTCTAAAAGTTGTTCTTGCTGCCACGAACAGATTTTTACACCTGTAAGGTCAACTTTCCGAGGGTCTAAACCATACAACTCCGAGTGGCTCAAATCACAACCTTGCAACCTACACTGGCTCCAACACCCTTCAGAAAATACTCCCCGACTTAAATCAGACTCTTTAAATGATGCACCACTCAGATTTGCGCCAATCCATCTATTCTCAAACAAATCACACTTTTCGATACACTGCCTTTCAAAGTTGGCGTATGAAAGATTACAACCTGTTATATAAGCTGAACAAAAATACATTCTGTTCGATACCTGATTCATGAAGCTAGCTTGAGAAAAATTGGCACCCTTTAAATCGCATTCTCTGAACTCGATACCAAAACAATTTGCACCTTTGAAATACGACATTGAAAGACTGCAGTTTTTAAAAGATGCATCTCTAAGATCCGAGTAAGAAAAATCACACCCCTCTAATTCACCTCGTTCAATGAAAGAACAATCTACAAATTGTGTATCGCGGAGGTTCGCTCGTTTAAAGGAACAGCAGAAAAATTTGCAATTTTTAAAATACTGACCACTCATGTCTTGATGTGAAAAGTCTGCTTGTACATATAACTGGTCTGTTTTATCCATTTTCTAGCCCTCTTTCTATTTGAGTCGAAGACTAACATTTACCAACCAGTTCTCAAGAAAAATAAACACCTTAAAAACAGCAACTTACAACCACTTAAAATCGCAAAAATAAGGCGCCAAATTGACGCTCTAAGGCACCGTTTTTTAATTCACCCATGCCGCATGGCTAGAAAAAAGTTTTGATTAATCATGGCGCTTGCAAGAAAAACACATAACGCTTTCTATACGGCGAAAAGCCGTATTTCTACTCAGATCTAAGCTCATTTAATCTTTCATGGTCAACATAAATTCAAAGACTTAAAGATAAATTCGGCATGTTAGGTGGTAACATGTCGCTTAATGTGAAGAGTGGGATTTAACGTAATGTCACTTAATGTGAAGTGCAGTGTTTCGGTAGAACAATGATTCTTGAAAGGTCGCGATAGCGGCCTTTTTTGTGCCTGATAGCAAGGAAAAACGAAGGGAAATTGCGCACTAAGGCATTGAGGAGTAAGATTAACTCCAGATAAAACAAAGCCCCGAATCTCGTACAATCTTGGCGGATAGCGAGAAGTCAGGGCTCAGCAATAATGCTAAGGAAAGTATACCAAATGACGAGCCATTCACAAGTCACAACTTACCGCCATAAGTGCGGTGTTGTTTGAAGACACAGCAATCAAACGCATTTCAACACGATTTATTCGAGACTCTGCCTCATAAGCCGTATTGCACTGACGAACTCGGTGTCACTTACATACGTCCAAAAAGTACAGCGATTAAGAAAAAATATCTGCAAGTGAATCAACCGAAGTTGGTCACATACCTGGTATTTGATATCGACAGACAAGGCGGTGTGTTGTCTTGGTATGACAATGATCTCCCCGCCCCCTATTGGACAAGTAAAAACCCAGAGAACGGACACGCTCACATTGCGTATCGTTTAAAAGTACCGTTTTCTACGTCTGATATTGCTCATAGTGAACCAATTCGTTACGCAGCCGCTATCCAATCCGCCATGACGGAACGATTGAAAGCTGATCGGGGGTTCGCAGGGCTACTGACGAAAAACCCATTACATCCATACTGGCAAAATGAATATTGGACAGAGTATGAGTACACGCTCGATGAATTAGCAGACTACCTTGATTTAAAAGGCCACCCGTTACGTGGTAGCGAAACGTCTGGTCTTGGCCGTAACTGTGAGTTGTTCGATAACACTCGTCAGTGGGCATATAGAGCGATTCGAGAATACTGGGCACCTAACTACAAAAGAAAGTGGAATGCAGCCGTATACGACAAAGTAGAAAGCACGAATAGCCAGTTCAATGTCCCTTTGCCTGTGTCAGAAGTGAAAGCAATAGCGAAGTCAATCGCTAACTGGACGTATCGAGAGTTCACGCCTGAGAAGTTCCGTCAGAGCCAAGCTAAGAAAGGAGCTAAAGGCGGTAAAGCATCTAAGCGTAAGCCTGTAGCCAATTCAGAAAGAACACTCAAGCCTTGGGAAGATCTTGGTATTAGTCGAAGAACTTATTTTAGATGGAAGGATTCTGGAAAGGTTTAAGAAATGGCACCAGATAAGCCTTATCAGATAACAGCCCTTTTTAGGGTTGTTTTGCTTTTGCGAGGCTTTTTAATTTTTCGTATGTCAGTGCCTCTTCTCCTATTGTCCATCCTCTATGGTTTAGAAAATCCTTGATCAATTCTTTCTCTTTCCTCAGTCTCTTTTGTCCAGATTGAGCATTCTTTTTTGTTTTTGTGCTTTCTTCTAATGTCTTTTCGAACTGAGCTTTTTCTATTTGATAACGTCTTTGTATCTCAGCGACTCTTTGATTGGCATACTCTTCTTTTTCTTGAGCATGTTGCTCTCGTCTTTGGATTGTTGATTCTCTTTCTAAAATGTCATTCTTCAATCGGTGGTATTCATTCCATTCGTTTTCGAGTTCTTTTCGTACTCGGGATAATTGTTCTTGATAAGCTTGGTTTACCTTTTCTTCTGCCCAAGACTTTGCCTCTTGCTTGAAGTTTTCGGCATCCGATTCTGCTTTTTTTGCTTGTTCTTCTGCTGCTTGTTTTATTTCTAGCGCTTCGACAATTTGGGCGTCATTTAGACCGTTATAGATGTATCTTGAAAGTGGTGCTAAAACAAAAAAACTTAAGACAAATAGTGCCCATAAAGGCCACAATCCTTTGAAAATATCCCAGAACCCTTTGGTTCCTGTGTATTCATAAATGACTGGTTTATTGCCTTTAAAATCGACCAATCCCCATTCGTCAGGTGCGCTGTCTGTTTCCCAAAAGTCGGTGATTAACACCGCGTTGTCTACGTAGTGATAACTCCAGTTTGCTGACCAGACAATAGCGCCTATGACAGCCACTAATATTAACCATCTCATCGTAGATAAACCTCCGTAATGTCGGGGCGGAAATGCCCCATTTCTTGGGATACAACTTCAAGTGCTTTCTCGTAGGGCATGGATTTTTTTAGCTCGTCCATACGTTCTTGGGCGTAGCTATGGCGTAGGCCATGCGCTCCGGTACTCCAATTTAATGCTCGATTTGATGCAGTGGTGAACGAACTCGACCAACGATTGCCGCCGTTTATATCGTAGTGACTTGTGTAGTTCACACCTCGATCTGTGATTTGTAGTGGCTGCTCAAGTCTGCGATCTTCCAACCTCTCCGCAAGATCTTTTGGAATGAGAACTTCACGGACAAGGCCGCCCTTACCTTCTACGGTGTAACGCTCACCCTCTCGACCAGTGAATTTTTCTTCCAGTGCCGGCCTTGGATCGGGGATGCGTTCATCTATGCGTTGCAGGGTATGAAGTTCATGCGCTCGAAGTCCTGCAGCGTGCGCTATTTCAGTGGCGAGAGCGTTACGTTCGGTTTGTGCATCCGCAATCATTTTTGCTTGCTCTGGGCTGTAGGAACGGGAGGAAAGAATTTGTTGTTGTTCGGATTTGATGACGTCCAGTTTTTCCGTTTGGCCTAGTTTCCCCGTAATATTTTGCATCATGCATTGAATCGCCTGACGCTCCATATCCAAGGTTTTTTGTCCAACTTCTGTGGCTCTATCGCTCAAATACTGATGCGCCTGCTCTATCGTTAAATCCCGCAGGCCACATTTGAACTCGGCATTAACGTGTTGAGCCACAATCGTCAGACGTTCTTCGTAGTTGCGAACGGTACCAACGCTAGACAGATTTTTTCCCTGAATCTGCTTCATGACGTTAGCGGCCTGTTTTTCAGCAACGGCTTTGGGATCTACGTTCTTCGCAAATTTAGCCATGTTTGTCTAACCATCTGAGAACGGTGGAGTGAGCGACTTTAATCCGCTTGTTTGCTCTAAGCCAGCGTTGAAGTTCGGCGGCTGTGGCGCCTGCTTGATGCAGCTCCAAGAGTTGATGCGTATATCTATCGAGTCGAGATTTTCGAGTGGAATAAGAGCGTTTGCGGATCGTTTTAGTTTGAGCTTTCAGTGTTGAAAGTTCAGATTGAACGTCGAAATAAGACATATATTTCCTTGTAAGAACATACAACCCCAATCGAATTAGGGCAGCGACAACTTAATGCCTATTCGCCAGTTGAGTGCTATGGGCACAGGGATTCTCTGACCGTTTTCCACTACCATTTTCTTTGAATGACGTTCAAAGCACCGTCTCATTTACCAGTTGAGAGCTGTATATCACGATAAACGTGTCTCGGAATTAACTGCTCCGGTGGACATGAACCAAGCTCAAGAGAGACTGACAGGACGCTGTTTTTTTCAGATTGAACAGGTAAAAACAAACTGCTTTCAGAGTAGCAACAATTCAAATCAAACTGATTCGCATCGTTGTACCAATAATGAACTAAGTTTGTGTGAAAATCAAACAGCGCTATTAATATGCGTAAATAATTATGCGTCAATTTTTCAAAACTCTTTATTTACAAGCCCTCGCTAGGTTAAACGAAGTTCTAACCTAGCGAGGGCGCGAGCGTCCTCGAAATTTGCGAAGTGTCTCTCCCGATTTTGCAATGCGAAGCGAGCAAACAGGGAGGGACGCTGAGTGAATTTGATAGGGGTATGAGGTGACAGCGTGATGAAGTAGCAAATGTTCACTGCAAACATTTGCTACAGAGCTGACGCGCTGCGCTTGTCGCATCCATGCACCAAGAAAATCGGCGTTGCCGGTTTTCCTGGTATATGGATGAGAGTTTGGACCTTCAAATCTCATGATACGCTTGATGGAAGAACCAATGAAAAAGAGGCTGTTATGTTTATTCGAGTTATTTTTACAGCATTATCATTTTGCGCTGTTTTCGTTGTGGTGAGTGACAACATACCGGGTTGGGGGAATGCTTTGGGGTGGAGTTACATCTTGGGTATGTTGGCTCTGGGGGTAATAACATTGAAAGCCGAACAGCTCATGGCATGGTGTGATAAGCAATTAGCGAAAAAGAGAAAATGAAGAGGTATACTAGGTGTGTTAATAATTAACACATGGTGATTTTATGGCTAGAACAACAAGCGTCACAATCGGAGAATCTCTTGATTGTTTTATCGAAAGAATGATCGCAACAGGTCGTTATGGCTCAACAAGTGAAGTGATGAGAAGTGCATTGCGACTACTCGAACAACAAGAGAATCAACAAGACTTACTGCGAAAAGCGCTCGATGAGGGTGAGGCGAGCGGAGAGTGTTCCTTGTCATTAAAAGAAGTGGCAGCAAGAAGAAAGGCCAAGCTGCATGTATAAACTTTCCCAAAAAGCAGCAGACGATTTTGGGGATATCTACGAATATACCTTTTTAAATTTTGGCGCAGAGCAAGCCGACAACTACACCGATGAAATGGAACAATGTTTACAAACTCTGTCAGAGGCACCATTCATTGGTCGAGATTGTTCCGAACTTCGTTCTGGCGTACGTCGTCATGATCATCAGAAACACGCCATTTTTTATCGAGTTCGAGAGTTCGATATCTTTGTTATCCGGATCTTGCACCAACAGATGAACCCAATGTTGCATCTTTAAATTACTTAATTTTTTGATAAAACCTAGAAAAACGCCCCTTAGAGGGCGTTTTTTGTTTCAAACGAACAGCGCCATCTTTGCCCTGTAAATCGCCTGAAAAGCGTCACAAACTTTCAGACCGATTTCTGGGTCAGTAGGGCATAGTAAGTGCTTAAAAACGTGCCTAGAGCCTCTGATGGCGTTCTAAGGGCTGTTTTTGATAGCTAACTCGCCCGTTTAACATAATAGGAATAATAGACACCGATTTTGAGTGTGGCTCAGGCATAAATTTGGATTCTGATTAATGTATACATCTTCAAGTGGTTCTATGAAATTGGTATACATTAATCAATAGGGGGAGGTGATTTTCGTTACAGAGTCACGCGTTGCGAATCACTCTTAAATGCTTTGTTAGAGCACTTTGCTCTGTGTCACCAAGTCAAAAGCTTCGTTAACTTTTTTCCCAAGCGAAATCTGTTTGATTCCTGCAGGAACATGTAAGAACAGTGGAAAAATAGCCCAAAAAAAGAATAGCCCAATAACAACAAACAACCATCCACCTACTACTTGGGCATCATACTTACCAAAT
>NZ_JAWOUB010000041.1:0-8698 GCF_033339195.1 Vibrio sp. 811 | reverse complement strand
TTCGCCTAACAAGGCGTTTAAGGCGGATTCACAACGCTTGGCGACTTCAGTTCAAGTTGAATTTAGTGTTTAAGGTACAAGGGTTTAGGTTTGGTGGTTAGCGTTGTTCACCACTTAACGCGGCGTTAGTCGCCAGAAAAAGCTAGTAGTCAAAATCATGTTTCTAAGCTCAAAACTTGGCTACTGGTTGTTTGATTCATAGTTCCATCTTCGACGGTCAAAGCTCAGTTTCATCGGTTCTAAATCAATGCATTACTATTTTCCAAGCGGTTGTTTCGTTCTTTGGTGGTTATAGAGCGGGGTAATCGAAAATCTGTTTTTGGTTGCAAATCTGCTCGGTGAGTTTGTTGGTTTAAAAGCTTATTTACTTGCTGAAAGGACGTTTTCTCTGGTGTGGTAAGTTCCACGTGGTTTCAGTGACTTTGTTGAAAGTCCGCACTGTGAGATTGGTTTTCCAAAAGCGCTTTTTTGGTGTTGTCAGTCCGTTTTCTGCGGCGTTGGCTGTTCCAAGTGGTTTCATTGAGTAGCCGCTTTGAGACTACGCCTGACTTAAGTGCATCAAAACACATAAAGCTTGTTGTTCGCAAAGTTTAGTTTGGCTTAAAATTGTCGCTCGGTGCCTCGCGACTAACAAACTGCTCAAGAGGGATTCGCAACGTGTGGCATTTTTACCATGCGTTGAATTTAGTGATTAAGGTGGTTTGCGGCGGCTTTGGTATTGCGTTGCTCACCCCTTAGCAGGGCGTTATGCTACTTGGGGTGTAAAACCTGCCCCTTATCAATTAGAATAAAAGCTCGTTACTAATCTTAATCTATGTGAAATTTCAGTGTATGCGGTTTGATAAGCTTAACCAAAAAACTTTTTCTATTTTTCTTTTGTGTGCTTTGTTAGCACTTTCAATTTTAGCTTATTTGGGTGATAGCAATACGTTTTTAATTGGGAATTTAACTCCAGAGTTGATGGGTGTTTGCATTGAGTTGCTTATAATTCTTTGGGTGTTTGATAGATGGCAAGAACGAAGCAAAAAGAAAAAATTGGTATCACTTGAACGTAGGTTAAGGGAGTATCTTATTTTCTTTCTAAAGCATAGCTTCAAAAATGTACCTAAGGAATATCGAGTAGGTCGTTTTTTTGGTAAAGACCATCAAAAAAATATCAAGCAAATCGATAAGTTAATTCAGTATATTAAGTCAAACGGATTAGATGAATCAGCTCTTACCTCAATTCAGCAACATTCAATACGTGAACGCCGAACTTTAGAGAGCCTCCTACCTGTGGCTTCTGAATTGACGAATGAGCACTTTAAAGCTTGGAGTCGTATTGTGTATTTCATTAATTCTATAGCTGATTCTCAAGAGCCCATTAGTAAATCGACAGTTGATATCCTTCAAAACATTAAGCGTTTTGATAGTGAGTCATATAAACGTAAATTATACGTAGACGGTGACAAAGTAGCATAACAAACAGTTCAAGAGGGATTCAGCACGCGTGGCTTTTTTGGAATGCGTTGGGTTTAGTGATTAAGGCGTTATGCGGCAGCATCGGTATTGCGTGCTTCACCCCTTAACTGGGCGTTAGTTGTAAGGAGGAATTATGGAAAAAGTCTTATCAACATTAAAACTAGATCAATACTACAAGGTGATTTTGGTTGTTTCAGCGTTCGCTTTGTTTTTGTCTCTCAAATACCCTCTAATGGTTTCAAATGATGTTGTTTCAACTATTTCAGTAGGCTTTCTTCTAATTGGTATTGGTGAGTGGATAAACCATCCTGCCGAAACAACGATAACTCCACAGTATAGAATTACAGTTAGAAATAGAACAAATACAAAAATTGGCACTGTGTTAGATTTAATTGGTCTCGCTGTTATTGGAGTTGGTGTTTTTTACATCGCGTGAATTACAACTAACAAAGCGTTTAAGGCAGATTCGCAACGCTTGGCACTTTTGGTTTGAGTCAACTTTAGTGTTTACGGCACAATAGGTTAGGTTCAGTGGTGGCGTTGCTCACTACTTAACGCGGCGTTAAGTGCAATCAGAGAAAGTCACATCAAAAAGTAGGGAACTATGAGCATTAATATAAAATGGGATGGTGATTGTCGTTTTAAAGTGTCAACCGAAGGCGGCTTTACGTTTAATGTTGACGCTACAAGTGAGACAGCCCCTTGTCCAACGGAAGTTCTATTGTCGGCTTTAGGTTCATGTAGTGCTACGGATGTCGTCTTGTTACTACAAGATCAAGGTTTTGAAGTTAAAGGCCTAGAAAATAAGGTTACTTTCGCCCTAACGAAATCAGAACCTCGTTTATATAAATCAGCAAACTTACACTTTACAGTAAATGGCAGTGGTTTTAAGGAGTCTGACATTTTGCGAGCAGCTCAAGAGGCGGTGGAAAAGCATTGTCATGTTTGTCTTATGTTAAGCCCTACGATCGATATCACTTGTTCAGCTGAAGTGGGTAAAAATTGCACTTAACAAAGCGTTTAAGAGGGATTCACAACGCTTGGCAGTTTTGGTTCAAAGTTTAGCTTTTGTGTTTATGGCACAATGGTTTAAATTGGGTGGTATCGCGTTGTTCACCCCTTAACGCGGCGTTATGTTTAATCACGTAAAATCAGTAGCTTGTGTCTTTTCTTTGTTCCCTAAGTCATTCTGTTTTGGACTTTTCGCAAATTGGCGTCGTTTGACGCTGTTTTCCGAACATTTTCCTCAATCTCTAAGGTTAGAACTTCAGTTTTTGTGTTTTCTGTTTTCAAAGTTCTATTTGTTCAAATTTATGATTTAATTCGGTTTTTTAGCTTCTGGTTTTGTTTACAAAAGTCAGGTGGGTTAAACTTCTGTTCAGCTGAACGTAAGGTATTGAATCTTAAACATAACAAACAGTTCAAGAGGGATTCAGCACGCGTGGCATTTTTGGTATGCGTTGGTTTTAGTGTTGAAGCGCCATGCAGTAACATCGGTATTTCGTGCTTCACCCCTTAACTGGGCGTTATGTGCTTTCGGAGAAAACGATGAATAAGTGTCTAATCATCATATTAGCTAGTCTTTCGTTTGGTGCTCTTGCTGAAGAAGAGTCCATTGACTGTAATAATGCGATGACCACAATCGAGATAAACCAATGTGCCGCTATTGAATTAGAGTCAGCACAAGTTAAATTAGACAAATATCTAAACACTAGCTTTGAGCACAACTCTCATGACCCAGAACTGATCGCAGCAATTAAGCTTGCTCAACAGGATTGGCAAGCATATATGTCCTCTCACTGTGATTCGGTTTATACGCAATGGCGTGATGGAACTATTCGTGGAATTATGGCGATATCGTGCAAAACTAAGCTAACTAAACAAAGAACGCATGAGTTATGGGAAAACTTTTTAACTTATATGGACAGTACACCACCAGTTTTACCGGAGCCAAGTGTAGAGTAGGTTTCAACCACGCACATAACAAACTGTTCAAGAGGGATTCGCAACGCGTGGCATTTTTACTATGCGTTGTTTTTAGTGATTAAGGTGGTATGCGGCGGCTTCGGTATTGCGTTGCTCACCCCTTAACAGGGCGTTATACCCTTTAGTTGAAAATTTTATATAGGTGGATCTTGGAAGATATCGAAATATACGAACTAGCAGGCAATGTTCTTTCAGCAATTACGGGAGACTTGAATGAGGGCGCTTATGGAAATTTGGGCGGGACGATAACTTTGTCGTGGAGTGAGGAACCTACTCTCAATGCATGGGCGGAGTCTAGCTCAAACGTAGATGAGCCTCCTCAGCATAAAATCGGCATACATTATGAGTTGGTTCGTCAGATATATAGGGATATTGAAGCGTTTTGTAGCTATTTAGATAGTGACATTGATAAACAAGTTCTCGACTTCTTGTTTCAAGATTTTGAACAACCAATAGAAATGCTGCCTTCAATATTTTCTAGTGAAGCTCACAGAAAAAATATGTTCATAGCGGCAATAACTTGGGTGTATTTCCATGAGTTAGGCCACTTAACTCAAGAACATGGGTATATTCGTAGTCAAAAATTGAACGTTGGAACAAAATTAATTGAAGAATGTTACGCTCAAGGTGGTGACCTGATTAAAGGAGAGACGGCTGCTTTGTATCATGCGACAGAAATGGCAGCAGACTTCGAAGCTATCATTTTTTGCCTAGGTGAACTGGTGCGTCATTTTAAAGGTGAAGACCTGAAAGCTTCAATTTACTTATTCATATGTGGGATATCGTCTGTACTTTATCGTTTCCATGGAAACAAAAGTTTGGCTTTAGATAGTGAGCCAGTCGGAACTCACCCCAACCCGCTAGTTCGACTTGAAAATGTTATTCCTCAAATTTATGAATTTCTGAGTATCCCAGAATTGCACCGTCATATTGGGATTGAATTAAATAGAAAAATGATGCTTGAACTATGTAACCAAGCATCGAGTGCGGCTGGCTTGTTTTGGTTGCGCAGACTGAATACAGCTTTCGATAAACCGGAAGACTATTTTTTATCGGGTAACTTGAATCGGGCTAATGGTAAGAGCTATATGAGAGCTATCATTGGTGCTTGGGATGAAGTTGAACCTACTATACGAGAACTTCGTCGGTTCGGCTCTTCTTTTGGCGTGTTGCAATTTTCTACTCATACTAGGCAGAGTGTAGTGGGGCAATAAAACGTTGAAAAACGGGTATAACAATCTGTTTAAGAGTGATTCGCAACGCTTGGCATTTTTACTATGCGTTGCGTTTTGTGTTTAAGGTGGTATGCGGGTGCATCGGTATTGCGTTGCTCACACCTTAACAGGGCGTTATGAGCTTCCAAGAATTAGAAGGAAAATATGGCAGTTTTAGAAATCCTAACGGCACCAGATCCAAGGCTTAAGGTCAAAGCGGAAAAGGTGCGAGATATTACGACGGTACAAACATTAATAGACGATATGTTGGAAACGCTGTATGCGACTGACAATGGTATCGGTTTGGCGTCGACTCAAGTTGGTCGTAAAGAGGCTGTTGTTATTATCGACCTTTCAGAAAGTCGAGATGAACCGCTAATTTTAGTTAACCCAGAAGTGATTAGTGGCTCGGATAAAGCATTGGGTCAAGAGGGTTGTTTATCAGTTCCTGATTACTATGCAGACGTAGAGCGTTTTACTTCAGTTGTTGTATCTGCTTTAGATCGCGAAGGTAAGCCAATTACCATCGAAAGTGATGAGTTTCTAGCCATCGTAATGCAGCACGAAATAGATCATTTGTCGGGTAATCTGTTTATTGACTATCTTTCGCCACTTAAGCGTCAAATGGCTATGAAAAAGGTTAAAAAGTACGTTAAAGCGCACTCTTAACCCCGCTCATAACAAACTGTTTAAGAGTGATTCGCAACGCGTGGCATTTTTACTATGCGTTGCGTTTAGTGTTTAAGGTGGCATGCGGAGGCTTCGGTATTACGTTGCTCACACCTTAACAGGGCGTTATGTGCTTGGAGATCAAATGATAAAACAGCCTCCTTACAAAGTTGAGTTTGGTCAATCAGGAGAAGTCCCTCCGGCGCACGTTGTTGCCATAGATAAGACCTCAATAAAGTTAAGCAAGAGCAGTCGAGATGGCGATACAGTTGGTCGTATTGATGAGCTTGATCTCAACGGTGGGATTCAATCAGAGGAAACCAAACAGATGATGCTTGAGCTTAATAAGCAGGGTTTTGTGTTTGCTTACGATGATAAAGCTTATATTTCACCTAGCCATTTTATGAAGCAACTTTTATTGAGCGGTGACCTAAGAACATCATTCAAAGAAATCAGTTGGTCAAGTCCAAAGCAATGGTGCCTTACAGAGTATGAATTTGAGCAACGCACATAACAAACTGTTCAAGAGGGATTCGCAACACGTGGCATTTTTACTATGCGTTGATTTTAGTGTTTAAGGTGGTTGGCAGCGGCTTCGGTATTGCGTTGCTCACCCCTTAACAGGGCGTTATGCCCTACAAGTCTAGATTTTTACTATCATTTATGGGGAATGTTAGTAATAGGAAATAAAAATGAAAAAAAGAATACTCTTGTTGTCTGCCGTTCTATCAGCAATCGTTGGCTGTGCTGATTCTCATTCATTGAATGTAACTAAAACGGATAGCAATGTTCAGTTGAACGCTAGTAATGCAGTATATATCGCCTTATCGCAAGATGGGCAGTATGGAAGTCATTATTACCCAGGTTCTGGGCAAATGGTTAGCCAAACCATAAAAGGTGAGCTTGTAGCAACGCTAAATAATGTTGTTATTGCTAAAAGACCAGAAGACTACAACACTGCGTTAAACTTTGCGTCTTCACGAAAATTTGACTATTTGGTGTATCCAACAATTCTGCACTGGGAAGATCGAGCGACAGAATGGTCGGCAAAGTCTGACAAGGTAAAAGTAAAAATGGTTGTTGTGGATGTAAAATCTGGTTCTGTAGTTAAATCTGGAATTATCGAAGGTAAGAGTGGTTTAGCTACTTTTGGTGGGGATAAGCCGCAAGATTTACTACCTGAACCGACGAAAGAGTTCCTGTCCAGCATGCTTTAAGAGCACGGGCATAACAAAGCATTTAAGAGTGATTCCCAACGTATGGCATTTTTCATTCCATCATTGGGTTTTGTGTTTACGGTGGTATGGTTTAGGTTTGGTGGTAGCGTTGCTCACACCTTAATGCGGCGTTATGTACTTTAAGGAAAATTGTAACCAACTCTAAAGGATTGAGAGTGATAGATCATTTTGAAATTAAGGTAGTTGCATTCGAAGAATGTCGTGTGTTTTACAAGAATGTGCTAGAGCCATTGGGTATTGAACTCAAGTGGTCAGATGAAAATGCTGCTGGCTTTGGGCTTTCGAGCGAGCCAAATGTAAGGTTTCTAATTGAAAAAGGCGTCAGTAATTCTAAGTGCCATATTGCTTTTTCTGCATCAAACAAATTACAAGTTTCTGCGTTTCATCAAGCGGGGTTATCTTTAGGTGGTAAATGCAACGGTAAGCCTGGTTTACGAAAACACTATGCTCCAAACTACTACGCTGCGTTTTTGATTGACCCTGAGGGCAACAATGTGGAGTCAGTAGTGTACCTTTAGCACGTACATAACAAATTGTTCAAGAGTGATTCGGCACGCGTGGCATTTTTACTATGCGTTGGTTTTAGTGGTTAAGGTGGTATGCGGAAGCTTCGGTATTGCGCGCCTCACACCTTAACAAGGCGTTAGTTTGCAAGAGGAAAAACGTAGCTATATCGCAAGATCTAGTGGTAAAAGCTCAAAGCCTGAATTGTCGTATCGGAGTTCAATTTCAGTGTTAACTAGCGTGGTGATAATCCAAAATTGGCATCGTTTCAACGGTTGATTTGTTCTTTTGTGCGGCGACTTTTGGGTTAACTGAGTTGAACTTTTTTGCTGAAACTCTGCTCGTTGAGTTTGTTGGTACAAAAGCCGATTTACTCGCTGAAATGACGTTTTCTCTGGTGTGGAAAGTTCACGTGGTTTCAGTGACTTTGCTGAGAGTCCGCATTGTGAGATTGGTTTTCCAAAAGTGCTTTTTGGTGTTGTGAGTTCGTTTTCTGCGGCGTTGTTTGTTCCACGTGGTTTCATTGAGTTGCCGCTTTGAGACTACGCCTGACTTAAGTGCATCAAAACACATAAAGTTTATTGTTTGCAAAGTTTAAAATAACGTAAAATCAACGCTTTGGGTTTGCAAACTAACAAACTGCTCAAGAGGGATTCGCAACGCGTGGCATTTTCACTATGCGTTGAATTTAGTGATTAAGGTGGTATGCGGCGGCTTTGGTATTGCGTTGCTCACCCCTTAGCAGGGCGTTAGCTCTCCATTCAAAAATCCTGACAACACGGAAGAAAAGATGACAAAAAAAGAATTTACTTTTAGTGTATTGGCTTCAATTGTCGCTGCCGCGATCCTAGAAGTTTCGGGGGTGTTTAGTTCTCTTCATTATTTGAAGATTGATATAAGCATTCCATTATGGGCTATTCTCGTCTTCATCACTTGCCCAATATTGGGATCAATGTATTGGTTCAGGAACTCAATTACACCTGAGCACGAGCAAGTTTTAAAAGAACTAGATGCCGAACAAAAAGATAAAGCAAATGTACTTGCGCAACTAGAGGAGTCTAGAAATCATACTCGTTCTTTGGAGTTATTATTAAATGAGGTTAAGACGGATCTCGACGTTAAAGAAGATAAACTTCAACTTTGGGAGCAGCGAGGTGTAATGCTTTCTCTAGAGGATAGCCCTTCAGAAAAGGTTGTAAATAAAACCTTCGGGCCAGAAATAGTAACATTAGACAGTAAAGACTTTATCGGCTGCACGTTTGAGGGGACTATTTTAAAAATCATGGGAACTGGTCCTATTGGTTTACAGCATTGCAACTTCAACGATGTTCGTTGGGTTATGGATAAACCAGCTTCGAATGCTTTTTCAGTTTTAAGCGCTTTTTATCAGTCGGGTAATCCAGATATGCAAAAAATAGTTGAGCATACATTTGATAACATTCGGAATGGTGCGCGAAAAGCGAGCTAACAAAGCATTTAAGAGTGATTCGCAACGCTTAGCGGTTTCGCTTCGCTCAAGTATAGCCAAGCGCCGCTCACACCTTAATGCGGCGTTAGTACGGGGTTGGCACCAAAGGTCATAAGTTTCGGTGTTTATCTGTTTTGGTGTTCGTATTTACACCTTAC
>NZ_JAWOUB010000040.1:0-9194 GCF_033339195.1 Vibrio sp. 811 | reverse complement strand
ACAGTGAGTTTAAAAGCGAGGGAGTAATCGCGCTGAGTTCTTTTAGTTGTTGATTTCATAACACTCTCCAATTTTTTGGGGGGAAAGTGTCAACCTTATTTAGGACGGCACACATTTTTAATAAAAAGCTGGGCAAATGCTCAGCTTTTTTTTATCACAGGATAATCGCACCAAAACAAAAGCAGTTAAATAAACCATAATAGACCCAAAAAATACCAAAATAAAAGAATAAAAAACCACAATCTAACACTATTGATTATTATGTTAGTTTTTTAGGGTAATTTTGTCCTACTATTCCACTTCATGCTTATTATTTATATACTACTTGCCTGCTGAGAGCTCATAAATCCAATCATACCTGCTCCAGCCTTGATGGGACTCCCCATCGCTCTAGGTGATAAACGGCTTTAAGGTGACAGGACCAACATTGTTGGTGCTACTTATACATTAAAAAACTCAAGTGCCAGTAAGAGCGCAGCTGAAAGTATAAGTAGCTTGTTTACAAGTTTATTGACCATTTGGATTGAAGACATGTCATTACCACACGTAATCTTAACTGTTCTTAGCACTCGCGACGCAACCGGTTACGATATCACTAAAGAATTCTCTGCTAGCATCGGTTACTTCTGGAAAGCAAGCCACCAACAAGTGTACCGTGAACTCAACAAAATGGCTGAGAAAGAACTGGTTACTTGCGTATTAGAACCCCAAGAAGGCAAACCAGACCGCAAGGTTTACTCTATTACAGACGCTGGTCGCAGCGCTTTGGGAGAGTGGTTTGATCAACCAACTGCACACCCAACAGTTCGTGATGAGTTTTCAGCGAAATTGATGGCATGTGCCGTTCAACCTGCGGCTCCATTCCGTGACCAACTCGCCGAGCTAGTTGAAGAGTCTCGCAAACTGGTTTCTCACTACAAAGAAATTGAAGCGGCTTACTACGCAACGCCGTCAACTTTAGATAAACAAGCTCGCCTAGAACGTCTAACGCTTCGCCGTAACCTTCTGTTACGTGAAACTTGGATCACTTGGGCAGAAGAAGTTCTAACTGAACTTGAAGTGATTGGTTAAACTCCTTTTGCTTTGATAAAACGAAAAAGGCTTGCCACTTGGCAAGCCTTTTATCTTTTTGAAACCAGATTTACGCACCGACTACTGCGCGAGGACGAACACCCAACGTATGGCATAACGCGTAAGTCATCTCTGCACGGTTTAGTGTATAGAAGTGAAAATCCTTAACCCCTTCACGACTCAGCACACGCACCATATCAATAGCTTGGCTAGCTCCTACAAGCTGGCGAGTCACCGGATCATCATCCAAGCCATCGAATTGTTTGCTCATCCACCCTGGTACTTTCACGTTGTTCTGTGCCGCAAAGCGAGACGCTTGCTTAAAGTTCGATACAGGCAAAATTCCTGGCACAATTTCTACGTCAATTCCTGCTGCGACACAACGGTCACGGAATCGCAGGTAAGACTCAACGTCAAAAAAGAACTGAGTAATAGCACGGTTTGCACCTGCATCTACCTTACGTTTTAGGTTCAATAAGTCAGACTGAGCGCTTTTAGCTTCAGGGTGAACCTCAGGGAATGCAGCAACGGAGATATCGAAATCGTGGCGTGATTTCAGCAGCTCAACCAAATCCGAGGCATACATATCAGGCGCACCGCCACCTGGAGGAATATCACCACGCAGAGCGACGATATTTTCAATACCATTGTTCCAATAATCATCGGCAATATTAATCAACTCTTCACGAGTCGCATCAATACAAGTGAGATGGGGAGCGGCAACCAATCCGGTTGTTGCTTTAATTTCTTTAATGATGGAGTGTGTTCTGTCACGCTCGCCGGAGTTCGCACCGTAAGTCACAGAAACAAATTTAGGTTGAAGCGTTTTAAGACGGTGCACTGAATTCCAAAGTGTTTCTTCCATCTTAGCGCTGCTTGGCGGAAAAAACTCAAACGATACATTGATGTTATCTGATAACTCAGCAATATTCTGGTTCAAGGCGTCGATATGGCCTGCGTGCGTATATCCCATCTTACTCTCCCTGCGGCACTCCGCCACGAAAACAAATCCTTAAAATCGACGTTTAGACGTCTATATGTCTACAGAATGTATTGAATACGATTTAATGTCAACCTTGTAATTATGAATTTTTCTCAAGTTAATAATGAAGATAGTTCAAGTTTCTACTTGAGCATCATCTCGCCATTTTGCACGGGTTATGACTTCAATATGGCACTGATAGGGGAATAAAAAACCCTGGATTAATTCCAGGGTTTTTAGGTCAATCGCAACTTTAAAATAAACCAGCCAATCGGTTGAGGTCGGATTGAATAGCGCCGGCTGTCACTTCTCTGCCTGCGCCTGGTCCTCGAATGACCAGAGGGTTATCTTTGTACCACTTGCTCTCTATGGCAAAAATGTTATCGCATGGCAATAAGTTGGCGAGCGCGTGCTCACGAGATAACGCTTCGACTCCCACCGTTGCTTTACCATTTTTTTCTAAACGCGCCACATAGCGAAGCACTTGATCGTTTCTCTGTGCTTTTGTCAGACGCTCTTGAAGTATTTCACTCAACAACGCTCCATTATCGAAGAAATCATCTAAGCTCAGTTCTCTTAATTCTTCTGGCACCAAAGACTCAACTTTAACGCTGTCTGGTTCTATATCTAGGCCCGACTCTCGAGCCAAGATGACTAACTTACGCATTACATCGGAGCCATCTAAATCAGAACGAGGGTCAGGTTCGGTTAACCCTTGCTGCCAAGCAAGATCGACTAAATCATTAAATGGCACAGAACCATCAAACTGTTGGAACAGCCATGATAGCGTCCCCGAGAAAATACCCGATAGAGCGACGATTTCATCCCCACTTTCACGAAGATCTCGCACGGTATGGTTTATCGGTAACCCAGCACCAACCGTTGCGTTGTATAGCCAATGACGACCAATTTTAGCGAATGCATCTTGAACCTGATGGTAGTACTGACTATCTGCGGAACCGGCCACTTTGTTAGCGGAAATCAAATGAATGCCTTGCTGTGCGATTTCTACGTAGCGCTGAGCTAACTCTTTACTCGCGGTAACATCAAGCACGACGGCTTCATCATAGCTTTTAAGCGCTCCCAAACGTGCCAGCCAATCCCCATTGTTTGCTATGCTTTCATCATCAAATCGTTCAGCAACACTCGCCGCCTCAATACCTTGCTCATCGAACCAATAGGTTTGGCTATCCACAACCGCGACAAGATCAAAGCTCATACCATGACGTTTTTCGAGCTCACTTTTTTGCGTAGCAAATAAATTTAGCCAACTAGAACCAATATTACCCTTGCCACATAAAGCCACTGCCACGCGTTTTTGCGCTTGGAACAACTGGCTATGAATCGTTTGAACCAACGCCTCGGTATCAGTACGGCGCAAAACAGCGACTAGGCTCAGCCCTGAGTCTGTTTCAGAGATAAATTCTACCGGAGAGTGCTTTAGCTTCTGATAAAAGCCAAAGCAATGATTGGCGTTTTTCGTAACGCCTGCACCTACCGCAGCTAAGAGCGAGTAACCTTCTTTTAGCTTAATTTCTGCCTCTACCGCAAGCTCTTGCAAGTGTTTCAATGCACCACCGGCGATTTCTGCGGTGTAAGCCAAGCGTATCGTATGCTGATCGGATTGAGCTTCAAATGCCAATGGCTCTAATTGCGCGCGCTGCAACGCTTGTAATACATCACTCTGTGTTTTTTCGAAGTCGTGCCCATGCATGAAAGACAACTGCACCAATAAAACATCATCCAGTGAAGTAATAATTTTAGCGCCACGACCAGATGCCAATA
The DNA here is from genome assembly GCF_033339195.1 of Vibrio sp. 811. Classification (NCBI taxonomy): domain Bacteria; kingdom Pseudomonadati; phylum Pseudomonadota; class Gammaproteobacteria; order Vibrionales; family Vibrionaceae; genus Vibrio; species Vibrio sp. 811. The sequence goes on along the minus strand of NZ_JAWOUB010000040.1, from coordinate 5,356 downwards.
CACGCTCAATACGAGTAGAACCCGACTCTGGCAGATAGCTACACTTGAGATTAAGGTCCATGGTACTTTGCGCCACAGGCTGAAGCGTACGACTGTGTAGCACTGGGGCAGCTAAGCGAGCAAGTTCACTGGCTTCATCCAATCGAAGTAACGGTAATAAACAAGCGTCAGACACCAAACGTGGATCGGCACTATAGACACCAGCAACATCACTCCAAATCGTGACAGTACTGACTTCAGCAAGCGCGCCTATGACCGTTGCAGAATAGTCAGAGCCGTTACGACCAAGTAGGATGGTTTCTCCTGCCTCGTTCTGAGCCATAAAGCCAGTAATTACCACACGTTTATGGTTATGCTGCGCGAGGATCTCTTTAATTAAAGGGTATGAACGAGCGCGATCAACCTCTGGTTGAGTTCCCGCTTCTGCACGTAAAAACGCTCGTGCATCTTGTGCAACCGCAGGGATAGAACGTTGAGATAATAACGCGGCCAATAGGCGAGCAGACCATACTTCTCCGTGCCCCAGTACCGCGGCTTTTTGCGCATTAGTGAGTGGTGCAGTCAGCTCCGAGAGAGTACTGAACTCATCATGTAATAAAGCTAACAGCTCTTCTTTTGCTTCACTCTCCAACAAGCTTTCTATTAGCTCAGTTTGGAACTGTCTCAAGCTTTGAAGCGCTTCATGCGCAATTCGGCCATCTTTACTTAACCCTTCCAAAAACTCAATCAAGCGGTTAGTGGTTTTTCCTGCAGCAGAGACGACCACAAGATCATTTTCTGTCGAATACTCCTTGAGAATACCCACAACGCGTAAGTAGCATTCTGGGTTTGCTAAGCTACTGCCACCAAACTTATGCAGCTGACGTTGTACAGTCATTGTTATCGTCTCCTATTACTGGGTAGCTTTAGCGAACGCTTGTTCTAAATCTGTGATGAGGTCTTGTGCATCTTCCAAACCGACAGACAAACGCAATAGTTGATGAGAGACCCCAGCCTCCGCCAGCGCCTCCTCACCCATTGCACGGTGCGTCATGGATGCTGGGTGGCAAATCAAACTTTCTACACCACCTAATGACTCTGCTAATGAAAACAGTTGGAGCTCTTTCACAAACACCTTTAACTGCTCAAACGAACCAGCAAACTCAAAACTCAACATAGAGCCAAAGCCCGTTTGCTGCTTTTTAGCAATGTCGTGACCTGGATGTTCCGGCAGGCTTGGATGATAGATAGTTTTAACTAACGCTTGTTTCTGTAGGTAAGCTAGTACCTGCTGTGAGCTCTCTTCATGTACTCTCATACGAGCAGCAAGCGTACGAATACCTCGCAGTGTCATGTAACTATCGAAAGGTGTGCCCGTTGCACCAATACAATTACCCCACCATGCAAGCTCTTCTGCATGCGCTTCTGTGTTGGTGATGATTACTCCACCAATTACGTCCGAATGACCGTTGATGTACTTTGTTGTGGAGTGGATAACAAAATCCGCACCTAGCTCTAAAGGTTTTTGGTACACGGGTGTCAAAAAGGTATTGTCCACCGCAACTAACGCGCCGATTTGTTTCGCTTTTTCACAAGTAGCTGCAATATCCACTACGCGAACCAGAGGGTTTGACGGAGTTTCTAGCAAAATGAGTTTTGGTTTTTGTGCCAATGCAGCATCTAAAGCCTGTTCGTCTGATTGATCGACAAACTGAACCTTAAAATCGCCTTTGTTAGCTCGGGTATTAAAAAGACGATAGGTACCACCATAACAATCGTGAGGAGCAATAATGAGATCATCTGGGCCGAGAAAAGCGGAAACCCATAAATTTAATGCCGACGTACCGCAGTTAGTAACAACCGCTCCTTTTCCAGACTCAAGTTCAGATAGCGCACTTTCCAACAGTCCGCGGTTTGGATTACCAGATCGTGTGTAATCATACTTGGGCACTTCACCAAAAGCAGGAAAACCATAGTTAGTGGAAAGATAAATAGGTGGAACGACAGCATGATATTGGCTGTCTGATTCAATACCAGTGCGTACTGCAATGGTCGCAGGTTTGCGAGTGCTCATGGGTGTATCCTTTCACGGGTAATGACTTCTAAATAGGAATGCGCTATATCTAATGAGTAACATAAAGTGATCAACACGCTTCCTTTGCTGTTATGTTCACTTTACTCGTCAAAAAATGAGACGTCAACACTTCTAGACGTCTATATGTCTTTGCTTATGGCGGTAAATGCAGCTAAAATCAGCACCTAAATTATTTTTAACCGATTACATAAATGAAGGTGTGCAATGGCTGACTGGAATGGCGAATACATTAGCCCATATGCAGAGCACGGCAAAAAAAGCGAACAAGTAAAAAAAATTACCGTCTCTATCCCGCTAAAAGTTTTAAAGGTGCTAACTGATGAGCGTACTCGCCGTCAGATCAATAACTTACGCCATGCAACCAATAGCGAATTGCTATGCGAGGCATTTTTGCACGCGTACACAGGTCAGCCACTTCCGACAGATGAAGACCTTCGTAAAGACCGTCCTGATGATATTCCAACAGAAGTAAAAGCGCTGATGACGGAAATGGGCATCGAATTTGAGTCATTCGACGAAGAATAAAAAAGCCTGATAAGAGGTTTCAGGTAATAACTCTTGCCTCGAGCCAAATGAATGACATAAAAAATGGGACGCAATAGCGTCCCATTTTTGTGTATCACATCTGAAAGATATATTACTCTGCCATGTAGTTTTCAGGCATCTCGATACGAGCTACACCTGAATTAACCGCCGCCTGAGCGACCGCTTTTGCAACACGTGGTAGCAAACGTGAATCCATTGGTTTTGGAATAATATAGTCCGCACCAAACTCTAGCTTATCAACACCTGCAGCCTTCAATACGGCTTCAGGTACAGGCTCTTTTGCTAGCTCACGAATCGCCTCAACGGCTGCAAGTTTCATTTCATCATTGATTTCACTTGCACGCACATCAAGAGCACCGCGGAAAATGAATGGGAAACACAATACGTTGTTAACTTGGTTAGGATAATCACTACGGCCAGTACCCATGATCAAGTCATCACGAACTGCGTGAGCAAGTTCCGGCTTGATTTCAGGATCCGGGTTAGAACATGCGAATACGATTGGCTTATCTGCCATCAACTTCAACGCTTCCGCTGGCAATAGGTTTGGACCAGATACACCTAGGAACAGATCTGCACCTTCAATCACGTCTTCTAGTGTGCGCTTATCTGTATTGTTCGCAAATAGCTGCTTATATTCATTAAGATCATCACGACGAGTGTGAATCACACCTTTGCGATCTAGCATGTAGATTTTTTCGCGCATTGCGCCGCATTTGATCAGAAGCTCCATACACGCTACAGCGGCAGCGCCAGCGCCAAGACAAACAATTGTTGAATCTTCAAGTTTCTTACCTTGAAGTTCGATTGCATTCAGCATACCCGCTGCCGTTACAATAGCAGTACCATGTTGATCATCGTGGAATACTGGTACATCACAACGTTCAATCAGACGCTTTTCAATCTCAAAACAGTCTGGTGCTTTAATATCTTCAAGGTTGATACCGCCAAAAGTGTCTGCAATGCTCGCAACAGTATCAACAAATTCATCGATCGTGCGGTGCTTAACTTCAATATCAATAGAGTCAAGACCTGCAAAACGCTTAAACAGTAACGCTTTACCTTCCATCACTGGCTTAGATGCAAGTGGACCTAGGTTACCTAGACCTAGAATAGCGGTACCGTTAGAAATAACAGCAACCATGTTCCCTTTTGCAGTGTACTTGTACACGTTATCCGGGTTTTGTGCGATTTCACGCACTGGCTCTGCAACACCAGGGCTGTAAGCAAGGGCAAGATCACCCGCCGTTTCCGCAGGCTTTGTCAGTTCGACAGCAATCTTTCCTGGAGTTGGATAAGCATGGTAATCCAATGCTTTTTGGCGATGTTCTTCTTCTGGAGTGGCTGCTTGGTGGTTGTCTTCAGACATGGACGTTTCTCTTTTTTATTTTTAGGTAAGGGGGCATAAATTCTATCGGATAGAAATCAAACTTCATAGGCAAGATTGCGAGCAATATCCTTAAAAAGCCGATAATAAAAGAGATTAGACCAGATAACGGAGTTAAGCACCTGATTTTCGAGTCAGGTGCTCTTTCTTCTTACTATTATTGGAGTATGCAAACTCAGAAAGTATCGTTACTCTTCGTCCACGTATTGCGCTTGGAGATAATTCTCAATACCAGACATTTCAATCAAGCCAAGTTGCGTCTCTAGCCAATCAACATGTTCTTCTTCATCTTCAAGAATATCTTGGAAGAGATCTCGAGACACATAATCTCGAATGTCTTCAGCGTAGGCAATCGCATCTTTTAAATCTGGAATAGCCGCCATTTCAAGCTTTAAGTCACACTCGAGCATTTCCTTGGTATCTTCACCAATCATCAACTTACCTAAATCTTGTAGGTTCGGTAGGCCTTCAAGGAACAAAATACGCTCAATTAGATGATCGGCATGCTTCATCTCATCGATAGATTCGTGATATTCCTTGTCTGCTAGGTGCTTTAAGCCCCAGTCTTTATACATTCGGGCGTGAAGAAAATACTGATTAATAGCGACGAGCTCGTTACCGAGCACTTTATTGAGATGTTGAATGATGATTGGATCGCCTTTCATGACAAAACCCTCCTCTTTGGCTTCATTTAAATGTAGAAGCAAATGAGAAGGTGTCAAAATGTAAGGCAAATAATTACTGCATACTTACAGCAATTAGCTGGCTTGTTTAAATTCCGTGTAACTAGTTTCCGCTAAAATTTCCTTGGCCTGTCTGATGCACTTACCACATTGGCTGCCCAATGCCGTGCACTTTTTGATTCCTTTAATATCTGTTACGCCTTCATCTATCGCCAACTTCCTAATTTTTTTGTCGGAGACACCATGGCAAAGACAAACGTACATACTCAAAAAACCTATAAAACTAATCTGTGACAAACAATATAAACAAGAATAGTTCTTGTTACCAGTCGCATTATGGTGTCCGCTCAGAATATTTGGTTATAACGATTTTACCGCTGCAGGAAAAGATCAAAGGGTTAAGAGGGGTGAGTAAAAGCGTTAAGAAATAAAGTCGGTAAAACTCTGTTTTTAAATCGAAAAAGTGACGTCTTTTATTTCAACACTTATAACTAAATGTAATCTAGAAATGAAAAAGGGAAGCCTAAGCTTCCCTTTTCGATGCACTTTCTTCAAAAAGAAGAACAGTGCAAGATTTCGTTTAATTCGTTATGAATTAGTCGAAGATCTTAGCAACAACACCAGCACCTACTGTACGGCCACCTTCACGGATCGCGAAACGTAGAC
>NZ_JAWOUB010000039.1:0-10458 GCF_033339195.1 Vibrio sp. 811 | reverse complement strand
GGCGCTGGACTAAACAAAGGCCCCCTTTTAGGGGGCTCACACAAAGCCACCTTCTTTAGAAGGTGGTAATTTACTTTTCTTGCTCACGTGCAATTGCACGGTAGCCGATGTCGTTGCGATGGAACATGCCATCCCAACGGATCTGTTTTGCAAGCTCGTAAGCACGCTGCTGCGCTTCTGATACGCTGTTGCCAAGTGCGGTTGCACAAAGAACACGACCACCGTTTGTCACGATGTCGCCATCTTTGTTATCTGTACCAGCATGGAAGACTTTTTCGCCTTCAATTTCAACTTGTGGCAGACCCGAAATAACGTCGCCTTTGTTGTACGCTGCTGGGTAACCACCGGCTGCTAGCACGATACCAATCGATGCTCGTGGATCCCACTTCGATTCCGCTTGATCTAGCTTCTCGTCGATTGCCGCTAGGCACAGATCAACAAGATCCGATTCCATGCGCATCATGATAGGTTGTGTCTCTGGATCACCGAAGCGGCAGTTGTACTCGATTACTTTCGGAGTGCCGTCTTTGTCGATCATAAGACCCGCGTATAGGAAACCAGTGTAAGGGTTACCTTCAGCGGCCATGCCACGTACTGTTGGGTAAATCACTTCTTCCATGATGCGGTTGTGGATTTCCTGTGTTACCACTGGAGCTGGCGAGTACGCGCCCATGCCACCGGTGTTAGGACCCGTATCTTTGTCGCCTACGCGTTTGTGGTCTTGGCTGGTGGCCATTGGCAGAACGTTCTCACCATCCACCATCACGATGAAGCTTGCTTCTTCACCATCTAGGAACTCTTCGATAACGACACGACTACCAGCATCACCAAATGCGTTGCCTGCTAGCATGTCTTTGATTGCATCCTCAGCTTCTTCTAGCGTCATCGCTACGATAACGCCTTTACCAGCAGCAAGGCCGTCAGCTTTTACTACGATCGGTGCACCTTGCTCACGTACGTAAGCAAGAGCTGGCTCGATTTCAGTGAAATTCGCGTAGGCACCCGTTGGAATTTGGTGACGAGCAAGGAAGTCTTTGGTAAACGCTTTAGATCCTTCAAGCTGTGCTGCTGCTTGGGTCGGGCCAAAGATTGGTAAGCCCGCTTCGCGGAACGCATCAACCACACCAATAACCAATGGTGCTTCTGGGCCAACGATAGTCAGTTCAATCGCCTTCTCTTTGGCGAAAGCAACAAGGCCAGTGATGTCTTCTACATCGATGTTTATGTTCTCTAGTTTTGGCTCTAGTGCTGTACCTGCGTTGCCTGGTGCAACGAAGATAGTCTCAACATTTGGGTTTTGTGCCGCTTTCCAACCTAGCGCATGTTCACGACCGCCTGAACCAATGATTAAAACTCGCATATGAAAATCCTTAATCTTATAAATACCGTTTGCTCAAACTCAGATATTTCGCAAAGACCTGAGTATGGCCTCTCTAATTCAATGGGACGAGGACAAGGCGACAAGTGAACTTATTCCTATGAGCATAGTATGCTATGTGATTAGGATAAGTGAACGCCGTCAACGCAGTTATCGTCCCAGTGAAGACGAGAGGATTAGTGGCGGAAGTGACGCATACCGGTAAAGATCATCGCCATGCCGTGCTCGTCGGCTGCTGCGATAACTTCGTCATCACGCATAGAGCCACCTGGCTGAATCACACACTTGATGCCCGCTTCTGCAGCCGCGTCGATGCCGTCACGGAATGGGAAGAATGCATCTGATGCCATTACACAACCTTCAACCTGTAGACCTTCGTCTGCAGCTTTGATGCCTGCGATTTTCGCAGAGTAAACGCGGCTCATTTGGCCAGCACCTACACCGATAGTCATGTCGCTTTTCGAGTAAACGATCGCGTTAGATTTCACGTATTTCGCTACTTTCCAGCAGAACAGTGCATCTTTTAGCTCTTCTTCTGTTGGCTGGCGCTTAGAAACCACTTTTAGGTCGTCTAGGCTTACCATGCCTTGGTCGCGGTCTTGAACCAGTAGACCGCCATTCACGCGTTTCACGTCAAAGCCAGTTGTCTTCGTTGTCCATTCGCCACACTCAAGTAGACGTACGTTCTTCTTCGCTGCAACCACTTCAATCGCTTCAGCAGAAACAGAAGGTGCGATGATCACTTCAACGAATTGACGCTCAACAATAGCGGTTGCTGTTTCAGCATCCAGTTCTTGGTTGAATGCAATGATGCCGCCGAATGCAGATGTTGGGTCAGTTTGGTAAGCACGGTTGTACGCTTCTAGGATGTCTTTACCTAGAGCAACACCGCATGGGTTTGCGTGTTTTACGATTACACATGCTGGCTCGTTGAACTCTTTCACACATTCAAGCGCTGCGTCAGTGTCTGCGATGTTGTTGTAAGAAAGCGCTTTACCTTGGATTTGGTGAGCAGTTGAAACAGACGCTTCTTGTGGGTTAGCTTCGACGTAGAAAGCGGCTGCTTGGTGGCTGTTCTCACCGTAGCGCATGTCTTGCTTCTTCTCGAACTGTTGGTTGAACGTACGAGGGAATTTGCTCTCTTCATCACCGTCTTTGTTCTCACCGTAAGATGGAACCATAGTGCCGAAGTAGTTTGCGATCATGCCGTCGTAAGATGCTGTGTGCTCGAATGCTGCGATAGCTAGGTCGAAACGAGTTTCTAGTGTTAGAGATTTCTCGTTCGCGTCCATTTCAGCGATAACGCGGTTGTAGTCGTGAGCGTTCACAACGATAGTCACGTCTTTGTGGTTTTTCGCTGCAGAGCGAACCATTGTTGGACCACCGATGTCGATGTTCTCAACCGCATCAGCAAGCGTACAGCCTTCTTTAGCAACGGTTTCTGCGAATGGGTATAGGTTAACGACAACCATATCGATAGGGTTGATGCCGTGCTTTTCCATCACGTCATCATCTTGGCCACGACGACCAAGCACACCACCGTGAACTTTTGGGTGAAGCGTTTTAACGCGGCCGTCCATCATTTCTGGGAAACCAGTGTAGTCAGAGACTTCGGTTACGGCGATGCCTTGTTCGGCAAGTAGGCGAGCTGTACCACCAGTAGATAGGATATCGACACCGCGCTCAGCAAGAGCTTGCGCAAACTCAACAATACCTGTTTTGTCTGATACGCTGATAAGCGCACGGCGAATAGGACGAGCGTTATTCATGCTTCCATTTTCCTCAAATTCACGGAGTTAAAGATGTTTGCCAAAAATGAACTTGTTTTTACCTCTTGGGGTAAAATATTGGCCAGTTTTGGTAAAGACCTTTGCAGGGTGTTTTCTGGTTAGAAAACAGTCTCCACATTTGATGGCGCGTATTCTAACCAATTTATTACAAAAAAGCTCGCGCAATCGTTTGGCATCTCAAAAATAATTGCAAAAAAGTCGTTCTTTAGCTTTAAAAGTAACGAGATAGTTAATAGGGGAAGTTATGTTTCAGATAGGTGAACTGGCAAAACGTTGTGGTGTGACTGCCGATACATTGCGTTTCTACGAGAAAAACGCGCTAATAAAACCAGCAGGGCGAAGTGAGTCAGGCTATCGCTTGTATGATGAAGAGAATCAAAAGCAGGTGCACTTTATCCTCAAAGGTAAAGATCTTGGCTTGAGTCTGGATGAAATTAAAGACCTGTTAGAAATTAAGTTAGAAGCGACAGAACACAGCTGTGCAGAGGTAAAAGCCATTACTTCTGCTAAGTTAGAGCTGATTGATGGGAAAATTAACGAGCTGACGAAAATTCGCCGAGCGTTAAAGAAGATTAATGATGCTTGTTGTGGTCATACAGACGATGACGCCACACATTGCTCTATCCTTGCCGCACTTGAGTAGTCTCATTCTTGCATCACTTAACTTAAGTTTGCATTTTTGGCGACTTGCTTTTCTAGGTACACGCTGCTTTCCCACCTATAATCTTGCCTTTAGTTACTTGTAGGAATCGACCATTGTCTGATTCCTGCCGTAGCGCTGTCTGTAGATACGAGAGTTTTCATACATGGTTGGAGTCTATTTTCAAATCAATGACTGGGTTTTAAGCGTTGATGAAAATAAGCTGTATCGACAAGATAGGGAAGTTACTGTTGAACCACGCTTAATTAATCTTCTGCATTTCCTAGCGGAGCATGCGAATGAGGTGTTCAACCGCGAGGAATTGATTCAGTACGTTTGGGCTGGAGCGATTGTGACCGATCAAGTGGTGACTCAATCCATCTTTGAGTTGCGTAAGCTACTACGTGACGGTAGAGAGGAAAATACCAACTACGTTATCACGGTGCCCAAGCGTGGCTATAAGCTGGTAGCGAACGTGGTTGCTATGACGCATGAAGAGTTTGTCACAAGTCGGCAAAATGAAGAGATCCCACCTTCGGTTGAAGAATCGGAAGAGGATTGTCTACCTATAGCACCAGCCGTTACCTTTCCTGCCGGTCCTCTAACTCGCGCGGTCTGCGAGATGTCAAAAGAGAAAAAAGCCCCTCAGAGCAAAAACAAAATCAGTCCTTGGCGATTGGGAATTATGAACTTCATCTGGATCAGTATGTTGGTCGTAGTGATGGGCGTGTTTACCTACAAGCAATCGGAAGTGCGTATTACCCAAGCCATCGATACCCATCTGATTGAGTTCAAGTTTCAAGATAATTTTACGAATGAAGGATTAAGCTACGATTTGGCAGACGGATTCGCCCAAAAGTTGATGTCCGACATTGCTCAAGTCAGTGATTACCGAGTCATGCTAAAGAAGGCGTCGTTTACTTCTGGCATTGTGCCTGGTAAATCGGTTGTGGTGAGAGTTCGTGAGAATGACGGTGGCAGCTTTTTAGAGGTGGAATATCGCAATAACTCATCTGAAAAAGTGTTGTTTAGTCGTCAATACGCGTTAACCAGTAGTCATTTAAAGACAGTGCTTCAACAAGCATCGTTGGATTTGATGCAAGTGCTGAAAGTATCGGATGCCAAATTGAAATCTACGATGCTGGTGGCGGGAATGCCAATGAATCCCGACGCGTTGGAGTTGTTTGTTCAGGCTAACCATTACCTTAATGTCTCTGATACTAAACAATTCCGCCAAGGTATCGACTTGATGGAAAACATTTTAGAAATCGAGCCGGATAATGCTTACGTTCAAGCTGAGTTGTTGATTGCTTACCATGTACAAAAGGCACTTGATTTCTCACAGGAGTTGAAGAAAGGGCGAATGCAGCAGCTCAGTGAAGCACTAGAGACTAATGTGAAAATGATGGTGGGGCCAATTCAACCGCGAATTTATGAAGCTTTAGCACTGCACGAAACCATCATTGGTGACATGGCGTTAGCCAAGCGGCATCTCGGACAGGCATTGAGGTTACGTGATTCAGTGCTTTCCTATGTGATTCGCGGTAAGCACGCCGAATTGGATGGTGATCTGGATTTAGCCAGTGAGTCTTACAGTGAAGCTTTCTATATTGATACGTCGGTTGAGACGTACCTGCTGTGCGAAAACTTGGTCTTCCCAAGTAACATGAAGGCGATTGATTACGCCATGTATCGCGCCGTTCACCCTTCTGTCGTTCGAATGCTTTAATTCTCTCGGACTCAACGTCAGTCTAATGCTAGCCCCTCATTTCGGTGAGGGGCTTTTTTGTCGCTGTCGAAAAGTGAAAAGGGTGAGGCGGTGGGGCAATGACTTACGAAGGAGCTAACAACGCAAGCTTGCAACGGGAATACATACCCGCTTCTCTATCTCTATCTCTATTGATTGTATGAAGTGTCTGGCTGAGTTATGTGGCGAGAATGATTTTGATGCTTTCTTGCAGGCGAGATGAATATTGATGTGGGTCAAAAAGCGCGATCAGGGAGAGATTTATGGAATCAACACTTCAGGGAATTAACCCTTCGGGATGGGGAAGTTGATAGAGGTTGATAACTTTTATCGCGATGACCAACGAGTTGATGAGAGTTTATCTATCGGTAGAAGGTTTGATGTTTTTCTTATAACCGTATGAATAATATAGTTTTATATTTTTGTGTTTATCATGTTTATCTCAACTTGATGTTGATGAACTAATCATTTTATTGATAACACCAAGTTTATTTTTTTCCCGATTTTTGGGCGTAGTCTTCACTTCGAAATTTAGCGAGGTCGAGAAGGTTCCTCCTCATAGCATCTCGCTAATAACCATTCAGTTTGAGTCATGTTGACTCGAGTAGAATAGATTTGGAGATGTTATGTCATCGAATGCGAAAAAAATCGGCCTTATTGCCTGTACGGGTGTCGTAGCCGGTAACATGATGGGTAGTGGTATTGCATTATTACCTTCTAGTCTTGCCTCTGTAGGCTCTGTTTCAATCTTCAGTTGGCTGATCTGTTTGGTCGGTGCACTGAGTCTGGCGTTCGTTTACGCTCGTCTGGCAACCAAAAACCCACAAGAAGGTGGTCCTATCGCTTATGCTGGCGAAGTGTCTCCGGTATTTGGTTTCCAAACGGGCGTTCTTTATTACCACGCGAACTGGATTGGTAACCTGGCTATTGCCATTACAGGTGTTTCTTACCTTTCAGTATTCTTCCCTGTGCTTAATAACCCAATTCCAGCAGGTATTGCGACGATTGCATCGGTATGGATCTTCACTTTCGTCAACCTACTTGGTGGTAGCTGGGTAAGCCGTCTATGTACGCTTGGTTTAGTTCTTATCCTTATCCCAGTTGTTGGTACAGCTGCATTTGGTTGGACGCACTTCGATACTGCGCTTTACAGCCAAAACTGGAACGTATCAGCAGGCACTGACAGCCACGCGGTAGTAACAGCGGTTCTTATCTGTCTATGGTCATTCGTAGGTGTGGAATCAGCAGCGGTATCGACGGGTATGGTAGAAAACCCTAAACGTACTGTACCACTAGCAACTATGTTAGGTACTGGTATTGCAGGTGTGATTTACATCCTATCAACTCAAATGATCAGCGGCATGTTCCCAGCGTCAGAAGTTGCGGCATCAGGTGCGCCATTTGCATTGGCAACCACTGAGCTATTCGGTAGCTGGACTGCACCATTCGTATCAGCATTCACAGCACTAGCATGTTTCACTTCGCTAGGTTCTTGGATGATGCTGGTGGGCGAGGCTGGTAAACGTGCCGCGAGCGATGGCAACTTCCCTAAAATCTACGGCGAAACTGACAAAAACGGTGTGCCTAAGAAAGGTCTAATCCTTGCGTCAATCAAGATGACTGCACTGATGGTTGTACTGATGTTCTTCAGCTCTAAAACAGCACACGCATCAGACCTGTTCAACCAGCTAACGACTGACGCAGTTCTACTAACAATGCTGCCTTACTTCTACTCAAGCATTAACTTGATTCGCTTCGAAGGTATGACAACACGCAACGGCTTCGTAATGCTGTTCTCTGGTGTGGCTTGTCTGTTCTGCTTCATCGCACTAGCAGGTGCAGAGGGCGGTACGCTAACAGCAACCTTCATCGTGTCTCTAGTTATCTTGATGTTCTACAGCAAAAAAGCAGGTCTTGCTCAGTACGTGAAAATGCACGCTGAAGACATGCCCGCCCAAGCAAGCAACTAATCCCCAAAACGCTGGCACTACGGTGCCAGCCCATAAAACCCAAATTCACGCGGCGCTCACCTTACTCATTGCCTGTAAATGGCAAAGAGCGCCCTCATTCGCCTTGGAGATGTCCAAATGAATATATTCGCTATCTTGAACCACATGGGTGTGTTCTTTAAAGAAGAGCCAGTTCGTCAACTTCACGCTGCTCTTGAGAAAGCGGGCTACGAAGTGGTTTACCCAGTAGATGATAAAGACTTGATCAAAATGATTGAGATGAACCCACGCATTTGCGGTGTGTTGTTCGACTGGGATAAATACTCACTTGAGCTATGTGAACGTATCAGCCAAATCAACGAAAAACTGCCTGTTCACGCATTTGCTAACGAACAGTCTACTCTAGACATTTCACTAACAGACCTACGTCTAAACGTGAGCTTCTTCGAGTACGCTTTAGGTATGGCTGACGACATCGCTATCAAAATCAACCAAGCGACTGAGGCATACAAAGATGCCATCATGCCTCCATTCACTAAAGCGCTATTCAAATACGTAGAAGAAGGTAAATACACCTTCTGTACTCCAGGTCACATGGGCGGTACTGCATTCCAGAAAAGCCCTGCTGGTAGCATCTTCTACGATTTTTACGGTCCAAACACATTCAAAGCGGACGTATCAATCTCAATGCCTGAACTGGGTTCTCTACTAGACCACTCAGGTCCACATAAAGATGCAGAAGAATACATCGCACGCACATTCAATGCAGACAGCTCGTACATCGTAACTAACGGTACGTCTACATCGAACAAAATCGTTGGTATGTACTCAGCACCTGCTGGCAGCACAGTACTGATTGACCGTAACTGTCACAAATCTCTGACTCACCTAATGATGATGAGCGACGTGACACCAATCTACTTCCGCCCAACTCGTAACGCATACGGCATCCTTGGTGGTATTCCACAAAGCGAATTCAGCCGCGATGTCATTGCAGAGAAAGTGGCGAAAACACCAGGTGCAACAGCACCAACTTACGCAGTAGTGACTAACTCAACTTACGATGGCTTGCTGTACAACACACAATTCATCAAAGAGTCGCTAGATTGTAAACACATCCACTTCGACAGTGCTTGGGTGCCTTACACTAACTTCAACCCAATTTACGAAGGTAAATGTGGTATGAGTGGTGAAGCGATGCCAGGCAAAGTGTTCTACGAAACACAATCAACACACAAACTGTTGGCTGCGTTCTCACAAGCTTCAATGATTCATGTGAAAGGCGACTTTGATAAAGAATCTTTCAACGAAGCATTCATGATGCACACTTCAACTTCACCTCAGTACGGCATTGTTGCTTCTACTGAAACTGCAGCGGCAATGATGCGCGGCAACACTGGTAAGAAGTTGATGCAAGACTCTATCGATCGCGCAATCCGCTTCCGTAAAGAGATCAAACGTCTAGAAGCAGAAAGCGACAGCTGGTTCTTCGATGTATGGCAACCAGAAAACATCGATACCACGGAATGTTGGAAACTAGACCCTAGCGACACATGGCACGGCTTCAAGAACATGGATGACAACCACATGTATCTTGACCCAATCAAAGTAACGCTACTGACTCCGGGGATGAATAAAGAAGGCGAACTAGAAGAATCAGGTATTCCTGCTTCGCTGGTGGCTAAATTCCTAGACGAGCGCGGCATCGTGGTAGAGAAAACAGGTCCATACAACTTGTTGTTCCTATTCTCAATCGGTATCGACAAATCAAAAGCAATGCAATTGCTACGCGGCCTAACTGAATTTAAACGTGGCTACGACTTGAACCTAACCATCAAGAGCTTCCTACCTTCACTATACAACGAAGACCCAAGCTTCTATGAAGGCATGCGTGTTCAAGAACTAGCACAAGCGATTCATGACCTAACTAAGAAATACAACCTACCTGAGCTAATGTACAAAGCGTTCGATGTACTTCCAGAAATGAAAGTAACACCACACGCAGCATGGCAAGAAGAGCTTCGTGGCAACATCGAAGAAATCAAACTGGAAGAAATGGTTGGCCGCGTAAGTGCGAACATGATCCTTCCTTACCCTCCAGGTGTGCCACTAGTACTTCCTGGTGAAATGGTGACTCAAGAGTCTTGCCCTGTGCTGGACTTCCTAGAGATGCTTTGTGAGATCGGTGCGCATTACCCAGGTTTCGAAACCGACATCCACGGTCTATACCAACAAAAAGATGGTAGTTACACCGTAAAAGTATTGAAGAACTAAGTTCCTCTCGAAGATGACGCCATTGGGAATGCAAGCATGCTCCACTCTTACGAGCTCAATGCGTCATCGAACAATAACGACATTTAGATATACCCCTAACTCATCTGTCGTAAAGATAAGGGCAAGGATGCTCTGATCTTTTCTTCTATATATAGAAGAAACACTTTTCCAAGACTTCACCTGAAGTACCCCAAATAAAAAGCAAAGACCAAAAGAGCAGTTCGTCATCGTTCTGCTCGTTTTTCGTCTTTATATAGATAGAAAGAGAAAAAAGAACCAAGAGAGATAAGATCAGCAATCAAAATCACAAAGAAATCGGCGATCTTTTAATGCAGAAGTCAGGTGTTTCATCATGAAAAGATCCTCTGCAACCCGAAATATTAGACAAGATCGTTGAGTATCTATGCAGAGTGCTCGTTATTTGTGCGGTTGGAAGTTTTTTTGCAAAAAACGCTTGTGCTAATTTCTCAACCCCCTATACTGCGCATCCACCGACACGGAGTGAGACGAAAGTCACACAGCGAGTCGGAATTGAGAGAAAAGAAATTTGAAAAAAATGCTTGACTCTCTCACGGTGTGAAGTAAGATACGCAACCCTAACGGCGAGCAACTAAGTTGCTGAAAATGTTAGAAAAGCTCTTTAAAAATAAGAACCTATCAATCTGTGTGGGCACTCGTTG
>NZ_JAWOUB010000038.1:0-10566 GCF_033339195.1 Vibrio sp. 811 | reverse complement strand
ATTGGCGCTGGACTAAACAAAGGCCCCCTTTTAGGGGGCTCACACAAAGCCACCTTCTTTAGAAGGTGGTAATTTACATCTGATGCTAAGTGCTAGCTCATCATGATAGCGATTACGGCTCCAGCAACTACTAGGCAGCCACCGATGCGTCGTAGCTGATTGTTGGGTTGTTCACTTAATTGAGCCACCATATTCCGCCAACCGTTAGGAGCAATCAGTGGCCCAATGCCTTCCACGATCAAGATGAGCCCAATCGCCAACCATATGGATTCAGACATAGCGCTTTCCAGTCGAATAGAGAAAGCTAAATACTATCAGTGATATGCTGATTTCAAAATGAACAAAGCGGCAAGATGACATTCTGGTAGCAACTCTGTGAACAAAAAATGACTGCAAGAAGCGTGATTCGGTGCTAGAATCCATTTTTAACTAGCAATCAGACTTGGAAAGATGGGAAATAACGTAGTCGTTCTAGGCACCCAATGGGGTGACGAAGGTAAAGGTAAAATCGTAGACCTTTTAACTGAAGATGCAAAATACGTGGTACGCTACCAAGGCGGTCACAACGCAGGTCACACTCTCGTAATTGACGGTGAAAAAACCGTTCTTCACTTAATTCCATCAGGTATCCTTCGCGATAACGTAAAATGTGTTATCGGTAACGGTGTTGTACTATCACCTGAAGCTCTACTTAAAGAAATGAAGCCTCTTGAAGAGCGCGGTATTCCAGTACGCGAGCGTCTTTTCATTTCTGAAGCATGTCCGCTAATTCTTCCTTACCACGTTGCAATGGACCAAGCTCGCGAAATCGCTCGCGGTAAAAAAGCTATCGGTACTACTGGTCGTGGTATCGGTCCAGCATACGAAGATAAAGTTGCTCGTCGCGGTCTACGCGTTGGCGACCTATTCGATATGGCGACTTTCGCAGAGAAGCTAAAAGAAGTCATGGAGTTCCATAACTTCCAACTAGTTAACTTCTACAAAGCGGAACCAGTAAGCTACGAAGAAGTACTTGAGCAAGCTAAAGGCTACGCTGAACTACTAACGTCAATGGTTATCGACGTAACTGACGAACTAGACGCAGCACGTAAGCGCGGCGACAAGATCATGTTCGAAGGTGCACAAGGTACACTACTTGATATCGACCACGGTACTTACCCGTACGTAACGTCTTCTAACACGACTGCTGGTGGTGTTGCTGCAGGTTCTGGTTTTGGTCCTCGTCACATCGGTTACATCTTGGGTATCGCAAAAGCGTACTGTACTCGCGTTGGTGCTGGTCCATTCCCGACTGAACTATACGACGGTTTAGATAAGCAAGATCCAATTGGTAAGCACTTAGGTGAAGTTGGCCACGAGTTCGGTGCGACAACTGGTCGTCTACGTCGTACAGGTTGGTTCGATGCTGTTGCTATGCGTCGTGCAATCCAAATCAACTCTGTATCTGGTTTCTGTCTAACTAAACTAGACGTACTAGATGGTCTAGAAGAGTTAAAAATCTGTACTGGTTACAAGATGGAAGATGGCTCTGTGCTAGAAGTTTCTCCGATGGCTGCTGAAGCATTCGAAAAAGCAACGCCAATCTACGAAACAATGCCTGGTTGGTCTGAGAACACATTTGGTGCTAAGTCACTAGATGCTCTACCACAAGCCGCTCTTAACTACATCAAGCGTATTGAAGAGCTAACTGGCGTTCCAGTAGACATCATCTCTACGGGTCCTGACCGTAACGAAACTATCATCAAAGTTCACCCATTCGAAGCTTAATTGATAGCCGTTAAAGATTGCAAAAGCCGACCTTCTGGTCGGCTTTTTTGTATCTGAACAAAAACAGCGTGACTCTCATATGGCAAGCTTTTGCCGCTGAGCCTAAATCAGAGGCAAAAATTGTCTAAAGCTTAGCTGTTTTTTGCCGATAAGGTTATCAAGCAGAGGAGATCCTTCACCGATCTTTGGTTTATTAGATACCTTAAGGGTACGTTTATGAAGTTACGAACAGTGGCTGCTTCACTGTTGTTGACCTTGGTTGCTACCACAGTGAAAGCTAATGTTGCTGATGTGGGGGCACCAGTTCCGATCTATACCGAAGCAGAGCTGATAAAGCTTATTGAGCAAAATAAGCACTTACAACGTGTGCGCGCTGATAACTGCCAGCTGGTGGAGGATATCGTAGCTCGTGCGACTCGAATTAACTTACCCGCTTATGAGTTTCTATACGGAGATATGTTGGCTTGGGGGGTGTGTGTCGAGCAAGATGTCGAACTGGGTCTTTACTACATCGAAAATGCAGCGCATCAGGGGTTACCAGCTGCACTAGAGCAGATTGGCCGATACTATTCGCGTGGCACTTTAGTACAGCAAGATAAAGAACGTGCAATTCCATATTTGCGAGAAGCTGCGTCAATGGGAAACCTAAACGCGCGTATTCATCTGGCCGAGTTGCTTTTACGTGATTATGGCAGTCCACTCGATTACGAAGATGCGTATCGTTGGTTATATAACTCTGTCACAGCAGATAAGCGGCAGCATAAGCGCATAACTGTATTGAGAAACGGCCTTGAACAGCGCATGCCACAAAACGTTATTGCTCGAGCTAAACGGCGAGACACCTTTTGGTAACGCTTCAATATTGCAAACAACTTCATACAACAAAGCCCACGTCACGTGGGCTTTGTTGTTTTCCCGATAGTTGGTAGCGCTTAAACCACTTTGTGTGGACCGAAGCATTCGTAATGGAATTGCTCTTCTGGTACGCCAAGTTCTAATAGCTGTTTCGCTACGTGCTGCATAAATCCTACAGGACCACAGAAGTATACCTGCACGTTATCTTGCTTTAATGCAGCTTCAATTTCATACAGATTGACAAAGCCCGTGAAGTGGAAGTCTTCACCTAGCTTGTCTTCTGCCGTTGGTTGGTTATACCAAACGAGCGCGTTCATATTTTCTTTTTCTGCAACGAGTTGGTTTACGTGTTGCTTGAAAGCATGCTGTTGGCCATTTTCGGTTGCATGAACCCAAGTTACAGGTGCTTGATGTGCTGAGAGACTTTCTAGCATTGACAGCGTTGGAGTAAGTCCCACACCAGCAGAAATTAGAACAACGGGTGTTTGTGGTTCGGCATCCATAAAGAAATCACCGGCAGGGGCTGCAAGCTGCACTTTTTCGCCAATGTTCAGGCTATCGTGCAGGTAGTTCGACACTTTTCCGCCTTCTTCACGTTTTACTGAGATACGGTAGGTGTTCTCTTGGACCGCAGAAGACAGGCTATATTGGCGAATTTCTTGGTTTTCTAACTGGTCACTGTTGATGTAGATGCCAAGGTATTGTCCCGGTTTATACGGCGCCACTTTTTGGCCATCGGTTGGCTTGAACACAAAGCTGCAAATGTGTTTGCTCTCAATCTTTTTATCGACTAATTCAAATTCGCGTAGACCGCGCCAGCCGCCTTCCAAAGCTTCATTTTGTTGGTAAATTTGTTCTTCGCGCTGAATAAATACATTCGCAAGTACGCCGTAAGCCTCAGCCCAAGCATCCAACACCTCTTGACCTGGATTAAAAAGCTCATCGATTGTTGCAAGTAAATGCTTACCAACGATTTGGTACTGATCTTCTGTGATCAAAAAGCTCGTGTGCTTATGCGCAATTTTCTCTACTGCGCCAAGCAGAGCTGGCAAATTTTCAATATTGGCAGCATAGGCACAGATAGCGTTGAATAATGCTTCACGCTGATCGCCGTTACGCTGGTTACTCATGTTAAAAATATCTTTCAACTCAGGGTTATGAGTAAACATACGCTCGTAAAAGTGCGCGGTCAGTTTTGGTCCTGTTTCGGCGATGAGTGGTGCGGTCGCTTTGACGATCTCGATAGTTTGATTGCTGAGCATAAGGGCTTCCTACTTTAAGTTGTATTTATAATGCATGTTTAAAGTTGTATCTCAAATGTATCTTTCGATCAAGAAAAGATTTACACTTTTATCGATAGCTCAAGTTTGGGGTTTTAGTATCACCAGCGGGTTATTGAGTCGCACTTTGGGAGAGAATATGCAGTTAACTAGTTTCACTGATTATGCGTTGAGAACCTTAATTTTCTTGGCTTCGTTGCCGGAAGATGAGTTAACCAGCATTACCGAAGTGACGGATTTATTTGGTGTGTCGCGCAACCATATGGTTAAAGTTATCAATCGGTTAGGACAGTTGGGTTATGTCCATACCGTGCGCGGAAAAAACGGTGGTATCCGGCTGATGAAGCCAGCATCTGAAATCACAGTCGGTGGTGTTGTGCGCGATTTAGAGCCGTTAGATTTAGTCAACTGTGGTGTGGATTTTTGCCATATTACCCCTGCTTGCCGCCTCAAAGATAAATTGGCGAAAGCAAAAAGTGCCTTTCTGGCGGAGTTGGATGATTGCACGATTGAATCCTTGCTCAGTGACAATTCTGAACTTTTGATCTTGCTGGCTCGTCCTTAACTCATTTGCATGCCTAGAGTCGATCTCGATCATTCTTTTTTCAAAGCAATTCTGTAGCTTATCGAGAGACTCAGATATACTAGCCATATACCTTCCTTGCTAGATAGGCGTGCCTATGTCAGACAATATTCCAAACGATCCTTTTGCAGATCGTGAATCCAAAAATTACGAAAATCCAATTCCAAGCCGAGAGTTTATCATCGAGTTTCTAGAGCAAGCGGGCGTTCCAATGAATCGTAACGACTTGTTTGAGGCACTAAAGCTTGAGGGCGAAGAGCAATACGAAGGGTTGCGTCGTCGGCTACGTGCGATGGAGCGAGATGGCCAACTGGTGTTTACCCGCCGTCAGTGCTATGCATTGCCTGAAAAACTTGAAATGGTGAAAGGTTACGTGATTGGTCATCGTGATGGCCATGGTTGGGTACGTCCAGAAGGCAGCGTCGGCAAGGATGATGATATTCTGTTACCGCACCATCAGATGAAGAACATCATCCACGGTGATTTTGTCTTAGTGCAACCGACAGACAACAGCAAGCGCGGCCGCCGTGAAGGACGTTTGGTGCGTGTGCTAGAGGAGCGTAATGATCAAATCGTCGGTCGTTTCTTCCTTGAATATGGATACTCCTATGTTGTCCCAGATGACTCGCGTATCAGCCAAGATATCCTGATCCCAAATGAGCACAAAGCGGGTGCACGCATGGGTAACGTAGTCGTAATTGAAATTACTGATCGTGGCTCACGCTCACGCGGCATGATGGGTAAAGTGGTTGAAGTCCTTGGTGAAAATATGGCACCAGGTATGGAAACACAAATTGCGATTCGTACACACCAAATCCCTCACGAATGGCCAGAAGCCGTCGATAAACAAATCGAAAACTTGGGCGAAGAAGTACCAGAAGAAGCCAAAGTTGGTCGTGTGGATCTACGTGATTTGCCACTAGTGACCATTGACGGCGAAGACGCACGAGACTTTGATGATGCCGTTTACTGTGAAAAGAACAAAGAAGGTGGTTGGCGTTTATGGGTAGCGATTGCTGACGTCAGTTACTACGTTCGTCCTGACTCTGCGTTGGACAAAGAAGCGATCAATCGTGGTAACTCAGTATATTTCCCGTCGCAAGTTGTGCCGATGTTGCCAGAAGTACTATCGAACGGCCTATGTTCGCTTAACCCGCAAGTAGATCGCTTGTGTATGGTGTGCGAAATGACCATTTCCGATACAGGTAAGCTGTCTGGTTACAAGCATTACGAGGCGGTGATGAACTCGCACGCTCGTCTCACATATAGCAAAGTGAGCGCGATTCTAGAAGGGGATGAAGAACTACGTGAGCGCTACCAGCCGCTTGTTTCTCATCTAGAAGAGTTGCACAAGATGTACAAAGTGCTGAAAGAAGCACGAGATCAACGCGGTGCAATCGAATTTGAAACCGTTGAAACCAAATTTATTTTCAATGCGGAACGTAAAATCGAAAGTATTGAGCCAGTAATTCGTAATGACGCGCATAAGATCATCGAAGAATGTATGATTTTAGCCAACATTGCTTCGGCATCGCTGGTAGAAAAAGCGAAAGAGCCCGCGCTTTATCGTATCCACGAATCTCCAGGTGAATTACGCCTGCAAGGTTTCCGTGACTTCTTAAGTGAACTTGGTCTTGAGCTAAAAGGTGGTTTAGAGCCTTCACCAACGGACTATGCTGATCTCGCACGTCAAATCTCCGGGCGTCAAGATCAAGAGTTGATTCAGACCATGCTGCTACGCTCAATGAAGCAAGCGGTATACAACGCAGATAACGCGGGGCACTTTGGGTTGGCATTGAAACGCTATGCGCACTTTACGTCGCCAATTCGTCGTTACCCTGACTTGTTACTTCACCGTGCAATCAAGTATCTGATTGCTAAAGAAGAAGGTCGTAATCAAGATCGCTGGACACCAACAGGTGGCTATCATTACTCGTTTGACGACATGGATTTTTACGGCGAACAATGTTCGATGACAGAGCGCCGTGCTGATGATGCAACACGTGATGTTGCGGATTGGCTGAAGTGTGAATATATGCAAGACCACGTCGGTGACGAACTAGACGGTGTTATTGCTAATGTCACTAGCTTTGGCTTCTTTGTACGTTTAACGGATTTGCACATCGATGGTTTGGTACATATTTCTACCCTTGCGAACGACTACTATCAATTTGACCCGATTGGTCAACGACTTATTGGTGAAAGTTTCGGTAACATCTACCGCTTAGGTGATGCAGTAAAAGTAAAAGTACTGGCTGTTAACCTCGATGATAAGCAAATTGACTTTGAATTGGTCGAAACAAGTCGTAAGCTACGCGGCGAAGGTAAGACTGCGAAGAAACGCGCAGCGGAAGCAAAACGCAAAGCGAAAGATAAAAAACGCGCTGCGACTCGCTCTTCATCGAAAGAAGGTGGCGCGGCTCGTGCAGTTCCTGCGATAGAGCCAACTAAACGCCCAGAAGAAACGGGTGCAACGAGTAAGCGTAATGGCCCAAAACGTGGTGACGCCGAAGGCAACGAGAAGCCTAAAGTGAAAAAAGCACGTAAAAAGAAGCCGCACAGTAAGCCGAAGAAAACCAAGCGCACTAAAAAAGAAGCGCAGTAGGTTGAAGCGCCAACTTAGTTCAAACTCGGTTGGCGCAGGCAATACGACCAGAACAACAGGTTAAACAATGAGTAACGAATTTATCTACGGCATTCACGCAGTGAAGGCGGTATTGGAGCGCGAACCAGAGCGTTTTATCGAGGCGTACGTTTTAAAAGGTCGTCAAGATGATCGCCTAATGCCAATCCTAAATGATCTTCAGGTTTGTGGTGTTTCTATTCAGCAGATGACACGTAAAACCTTGGATGACAAAGCGCGCGGTGCAAATCACCAAGGCATCATCGCTCGTGTGAAACCAGCGAAGCTGCTGAATGAGAACGATATAGATGACATCCTGGCGCAGCACGAATCACCACTGCTATTAGTGTTAGACGGCGTGACCGATCCACACAATCTTGGTGCGTGTTTACGTAACGCAGATGCGGCAGGTGCTGCGGCGATCATCGTACCGAAAGATCGTTCTGCACCGATGAACGCAACCGTAAGCAAAGTGGCTTGTGGTGCAGCTGAAGTCGTGCCATTGATCCGAGTGACTAACTTGGCTCGTACTATGCGTACACTGCAAGAGCAAGGTATCTGGTTTGTTGGTACGGCGGGCGAAGCAACGCACGACATCTACCAAGCAAAACTGACTGGGCCCCTTGCTATCGTAATGGGGGCAGAAGGTGATGGTATGCGTCGTCTGACTCGTGAAACCTGCGACGATTTGATTAAGATCCCAATGGCTGGTAGCGTTTCAAGCTTGAACGTATCTGTAGCATCCGGCATCTGTTTGTTTGAGGCAGTTCGTCAGCGTATTGCTGCAAAGTAACGACGAAACAAACAGTTACTGTAGAATCAGACATAATGATAAAAACAAAGGATGGGGTGCCATCCTTTGTCGTTTTCACCGATTTATAAATAAAAATCCTCAGGGAAGTTATGACTCAACAAGACATTAAATTCATCGCCTTCGATCTAGATGGTACTTTGCTTGATAGCGTGCCAGATCTAGCTGTCGCGGCAGACCAAGCAGTACAGGCGCTTGGCTTTCCATCGGTTTCAGAAGAACAAGTTCGTGATTACGTGGGTAACGGTGCAGACGTGCTTATTGGTCGCTCATTAAGCCAAAGCCTGACCATCAACCCGGAGCTGAGTGAAGAGCTTCGTGCTAAAGCGCGTGTATTGTTTGATGATTACTACGAGCAAAGCGGTCACAAGTTAAGTCATCTTTACCCAACGGTAAAAGAGACACTAGCAGAGCTGCACAAAGCGGGCTTTGTTATGGCGTTGGTGACTAACAAACCTTCAAAGTTTGTGCCTGACGTTTTGGAAAAGCACGACATCGCAAAATACTTCGTTGATGTCCTTGGCGGTGATGCATTCTCAGAGAAAAAACCAAACCCAGTAGCATTGAACTGGTTGATGGAAAAGCACCAAATCCAACCAAGTGAAATGCTGATGGTTGGCGACTCGAAAAACGACATTCTCGCAGCAAAGAATGCAGGCTGTGCCTCATTTGGTCTGACATATGGTTACAACCACGGTGAACCTATTTCAGCATCAAATCCAGATTTCGTCGCTGACAGTTTGGCAGAATTATTGGACGTTGTAGCGGTTTCTGCATAACGGCTACAAAAGAGCTTCCAAAATACTCGTTAATGAGTACACTGAGTAAACCGTGCACCTATTACTGCACGGTTTTTTTCATTTAATTAGATTAAGAAGTCAAAGGAATCATTCTAATGAGCAAACCCATTGTATTGAGTGGTGTTCAACCTTCAGGTGAACTAAGTATCGGTAACTACTTGGGTGCTCTACGTCAATGGCAGCAGATGCAAGACGATTATGATTGCCAATATTGTGTGGTAGACCTTCACGCGATTACGGTTCGTCAGGACCCTAAAGCGCTGCATGAAGCAACTCTAGACGCACTGGCAATTTGTCTGGCAGTTGGTGTTGACCCGAAGAAGAGCACGCTATTTGTTCAGTCACATGTACCAGAGCATGCTCAATTAGGTTGGCTTCTTAACTGCTACACTCAAATGGGTGAGCTGAGCCGTATGACTCAGTTTAAAGACAAATCGGCACGTTACGCGAATGACGTAAACGTTGGTCTATTTGACTACCCGGTGTTGATGGCGGCTGACATTTTGCTTTACGGTGCACACCAAGTACCTGTAGGCAGTGACCAGAAGCAACATCTAGAATTAGCGCGCGATATCGCAACGCGTTTCAACAATATTTACTCGCCAGAGCAGCCAATCTTCCAAGTTCCAGAGCCTTACATTCCGACAGTAAATGCGCGTGTAATGAGCCTTCAAGACGCAACGAAGAAGATGTCTAAATCTGATGACAACCGTAAGAACGTTATCACGCTGCTGGAAGAGCCTAAGTCGATCCTTAAGAAGATCAACAAAGCGCAAACCGATACCGAAACGCCACCAAGTATCCGTCATGATATCGAGAACAAGGCGGGCATTGCTAACCTAATGGGTCTGTACTCCGCGGCGACAGGCATGAGCTTCGAAGAGATTGAAGCGAAGTACCAAGGCGTAGAAATGTATGGCCCATTTAAGAAAGATGTTGGTGAGGCAGTTGTAGCAATGCTTGAGCCAATTCAAGCAGAATATCACCGTATTCGCGCTGATCGTGCTTACATGGACGAGGTAATGCAGCAAGGCGCTGAGAAAGCCTCGGCACGAGCGGCTGAAACGCTTAAGAAAGCATACGAAGCAGTAGGTTTTGTAGCTCGCCCATAGTTGCTAAGAACGAATACGAAAAAGCTCCACTTTGGTGGAGCTTTTTTTATGCCTGTATTACTGAAATGGTGTGTCTTTCATACAGCGTTCCATGTCGTAATATTCAACACGTCCTCGAGCCCCTAGAAAGGCAGACTTCACAATCATGCCTCTATCAATGAAGTAACTAAGCTGTACGCATGATATATCGTAGCTGAGTTCTTTAATTCTCGCTGGAATCCAGTAGGTTCCTGGCGTTCTTAGACACTGAGTAAAGGTAATAACACCCTCGTCACTGACTTCTAGCTCTTCAATACCATCCAGTTCATTTTTGGCTGATTCGATGATGTCTTGATTCGCCGTAGGTTGAAGTGGCTCACTGGCGGTCAACTGACACCCCGCTATCAAGCCAAGTAGGGAGAGAGCTAGCACACTGCGTTGAATTTTTTCATTTGTCGTTCCTGGGTTTACAGCTAATGAGATCTTATTGTCTCGCGCAGGTGTTATATCTTTTGTGTATGTTTTTGGCTAGTGAGTAATGAAAAGTTATTGAATAAATCATGAAAACTTTGAAGTATGAGGGGCCTGTATAAGAGAAAACGAAGCGAGTAATAGATTCTTGGGCTTGAACAGTGATACAAGTGAAAATTAAAGCATTCTAAATTAGTGACTAATTATATTTTTTATTTTTCAGCCCTAAACCACCTACTTCAGTAGGTGGTTATCATCCGTTTCGGCTTTGCCTGTAAAACTACT
>NZ_JAWOUB010000037.1:0-11364 GCF_033339195.1 Vibrio sp. 811 | reverse complement strand
GTAGTTTTACAGGCAAAGCCGAAACGGATGATAACCACCTACTGAAGTAGGTGGTTTAGGGCTGAAAAACAAAAAAGGCTCCCTAAGGAGCCTTTTATTTCAATGAGACGCGGAGATTATTTCTCCATGCTGCCCTTCGACTGGTTCATGTATTGGAAGAACTCACTCTTCGGATCAAGCACCAGAATATCGCTCTTAGAGCTGAAGGACTTCTCATACGCACGTAGCGAGCGTAGGAAGCTAAAGAACTCAGGGTCTTTGTTGTACGCTTCAGCATAAATCTTCGCAGCCTCAGCATCCGCTTCACCTCGTGTCACACGCGCAGTTTTATCAGCTTCAGCTAGAATAGTTGCTACTTCTAGTTCTGCTTGAGCACGAATAACTTCCGCCTTTTCACGACCTTGAGAACGGTGCTTACGAGCAACGGACTCACGCTCCGCACGCATACGACGGTAGATAGACTCACTGATTTCATCAGGCAGGTTGATTTTCTTCATTCGGAAATCAACGACACGAACACCCAAGTCTTTCATTGCGCTTTCACGCGTGTCTTTCAATACTTCAGACATGATTAGGTCGCGTTCACCATCAATCTCAAGCGCCTCACGAGCCGCTTCAGTTGCGACAACATCGGCACTTGCGTCTTCTGGTAGCACATCATCGTTACGTGGACCAGATACGATCTGTTTGATTTCACGAGCACCGATTTCAGAACGAAGCACGTCCGTCACTTTACGCTCAAGTAGTGCCTCTGCCGTTAGCGAGTTACCACCGCCAGTCGCGAGGTAGTAGCGACCAAAATCTTCAATACGCCACTTCACGTAGGTATCAATGATAACGTCTTTTTTCTCAGACGTTACGAAACGGTCTGCACGGCCATCCATTGTTTGGATACGTGCATCAAGTTGTTTCACACGGTCAAACAAAGGCATCTTGAAATGCAGACCAGGCTCGTAAATTCGAGTGATGTCGTTGTTGTCTTTCAAGACACGACCAAATCGAACCACGATACCGCGCTCACCTTCAGGAATCACAAACAAAGACATCAACATTAATGCCAGTGCGATTACCAGTACAGGGATCATTAACTTACGCATTCTTAGTATCTCCCTTGACGTGAACCTGTTGAACGAGACTGCGTGTTCGAAGTGTCTTCTTGTGTACGATCAGACTCAAGTTGAATTTGATCATAGGTTGAAGATGACTTCGATTTACGTTTGGTATCTGCTTTGCCCTCTTGTCCCGCCAACTTATCGATTGGAAGGTAAAGAAGATTGCCGCTTGATTCCGAGTCAATCAACACTTTCGAAGTGCTTGAGTACACCTCTTCCATTGCGTCGATGTACAGACGATCACGCGTTACACCAGGCGCTGCTTGGTATTCTGGTAGTAGTTTTTCGAACTGTGCTACCTGACCAAGAGCCTCGTTAGTGACACGCTCATTGTAACCTTGTGCTTCTTTCTTCAAACGCTCTGCACGACCCGTTGCCTTAGGCAAGATTTCGTTCTTGTATGCTTCAGCTTCACGAATGAAACGCTCTTCATCCTCACGTGCTGCGATTGCATCATCAAACGCATCTTTCACTTGCTCTGGTGGACGAGCAGACTGGAAGTTCACATCAACAAGTACCAGACCCATATCATAGCTATCAATGATTTGGTTCAGTGTTTCTTGCGTAGTTTGACGAATTTGCTGACGACCACTGGTTAGAATGCTATCCATCAATGAGTCACCAATTACTGCACGTAGTGCAGAATCCGTTGCTTGACGCAAGCTGTCGTCTGCATTGGTTACACGGTACAAGTATTTGTATGGGTCAGTCACTCGGTACTGAACATCCATCGCAACTGTTACAACGTTTTCATCTTTGGTCAGCATTAGACCAGATGCACGTAGTGAACGAATCGCTTGTACGTTTACCGCTTCGTACTCATCAATAAAGCGAGGACGCCAGTTAAGACCTGGGTCTACGATACGATCGTATTTACCTAAACGCAGTACAACACCACGCTCTGCTTCACCGATGGTGTAAAAACCAGCGAAGAACCAAACTGCAACAGCAATCAGAGCAATCACGCCAAAGCCAATTGCACTACCACCACCGCCGCCGATTGGAGAACCACCGCCGCCTTTTTTACCAAACTTGCCGCCCAGCTTTTGACTCAGTTTGTTGAACACTTCATCTAAATCTGGCGGACCTTGATCTCGGCCACCAGGACGCTGGCCACCACGATTATTATTACCCCAAGGGTCATTATCGCGGCCATTGTTGCCGTTGTTATTTCCAGGCTCATTCCACGCCATTAGAAAGCTCCATCATTTGATATGACGTTATACTGTAGCAGTCCTTTAAGTGACTATAAAGCCAGTCAAAACTGCCCCTTCTCTTTTTTCAAGTCTAGACCAATCTACTTGCTGCATTCGAATATCGATCAACAAGTTACCATCCTGGTCATATTCCTCACGTTGAATACACTTCATTTGGAAGAAGGTACTACGGAATCGTCCTTGATACTGTGGAGGAATTCGCAACTGATGCTCGACCATTTGTGACGCCAGACGTTCCGTCAGAGCCTCAAACAGGACATCAATGCCCAACCCATCCATTGCTGAAACCCAAACTGCGCGAGGTACGCCTTCCTCGTCTCGTTCTATACGTGGTTTCTGCGAATCTAGATTGTCGATTTTGTTCATGACAACCAGAGTCGGCACTTCATGCGCGTCGATCTCTTCTAGTACTTCATGAACAGCTTGAATATTCTCACGAAAACGCTCATCACTGGCATCAACAACATGTAACAAAATGTCAGCTTCTTGCGTTTCCTGCAAGGTTGCCTTGAAGGCCGCAACCAAGTCGTGTGGCAAATGTCGAATAAAACCAACCGTGTCTGCCAAGATGGCAGGACCAACATCTGCTAACTCTATCTTACGTAAAGTCGGGTCCAAAGTAGCAAATAATTGATCAGCCGCGTACACGCCAGCTTCTGTAATACGGTTGAAGAGTGTCGACTTACCCGCGTTGGTGTAACCCACAAGTGAAACCGTTGGGATTTCAGCTCGATTTCGGGCGCGGCGCCCTTGTTCACGCTGCTTCGCTACTTTGTCTAAGCGTCGCAGGATGGCTTTGATTCTGTCACGCAATAAGCGACGGTCGGTTTCCAGCTGGGTTTCACCCGGGCCACGTAAACCGATACCACCTTTCTGCCTTTCAAGGTGTGTCCAACCACGAATCAAACGAGTAGAGATATGACGAAGTTGAGCCAGCTCTACCTGTAGCTTACCTTCGTGTGTTCGAGCTCGTTGAGCAAAGATATCGAGAATAAGACCAGTGCGGTCGAGAACTCGACATTGGCACAGTGCTTCGAGGTTACGTTCTTGGGCAGGAGAGAGGGCGTGATTAAAAATCACAATTTCGGCACCCGTTGATTGTACCGCTGTAGCAATCTCTTGGGCCTTACCCTCTCCGACATAGTATTTAGGGTGTGGGGATTGACGACTACCAGTTACCACTTGTAGCGCCTCTACCCCAGCAGAAGAAACCAGCATTTCGAACTCAGCCAGATCTTCCCATTCACCTTCTTGCGTGAAGTTGATATGAACAAGTACGGCTCGCTCACCGGATTCATAACGGTCAAACAAGCAATCAACTCCTTATTTTAAAAATACTCGATGAAGAATTAATCTTCAGATTTCTCTTGTGGACGCTCACCTTGTGGACGTTCACCGCTGTGATGGCTCACTGGACGAGCCGGCACAACTGTTGAGATCGCGTGCTTGTACACCATTTGGTTAACAGTATTCTTCAGCAGGATCACAAATTGATCGAATGATTCGATCTGACCTTGTAGTTTAATACCATTCACAAGGTAGATAGATACCGGGATACGCTCACGACGTAGCGCGTTTAGAAATGGGTCTTGTAGAGATTGCCCCTTAGCCATTTTTATTTTCCTTATTTAATTTGTAGTTGTAATTATTTAGCTAGTGGTGCAATGCAAAAGATACGGCTTTTGCATCTGAGCTAAACGAATCAAAAATGCACTCTAAGTAATTAGCAGCATAGTATAAAAACCGCCAACAACAGATCCTTTGAGAGTGCGTTCACGCAAAAACGATCACATTATACACAGCTATGTCAATCAGATGCTATTGCTTCCGACATCGTTTCTAATGCCTGTTCAATGTTCTCGCTATCCAACCAAGTTAAATCATCCCAGCTGCGTAACCAGGTGATTTGACGCTTGGCCAATTGACGAGTCGCGCATACGCCACGAAATACCGCTTCGTCACGTGTACACTCCCCATCTAAATACTCCCACATCTGTCGGTAACCGACGCATCGTATGGAAGGAAGATCGGGGTGAAGATCTTTTCGCGAATATAACGCTTTCATTTCTTCTTCAAAGCCCGCTTCCATCATCTTCTCGAAACGGAGTTCAATCCGACGGTGAAGTTCTGCCCTATCCTTGGGAGCTATTGCAAACTGCTTGACTCGGTATGGTAGGCTTTCACCTTTCGTTTGAGTCAATTCAGTCAAAGTTTTACCTGAAATGCGAAAAACTTCCAATGCCCGAGATAAACGTTGGGGATCATTGGGATGGATTCTCGCGGCTGACACAGGATCAACCTCTTTGAGTTCATCGTGCAACACTGACCAACCTTTAGTCAATGCCTCTTGTTCAATTTGCTGACGAATTTCAGGATTTGCAGCAGGAAGTGGTGATAAACCTTCAAGTAACGCCTTGTAATACAGCATTGTTCCACCCACAAGAAGTGGAATTTTTCCTTCTGCAACAATATCATCCATCGCTTTCAATGCATCTCGACGAAAGTCGGCGACAGAGTAAGATTCACTTGGATCCAAAATATCTATCAAGCGATGAGGCGCCAAACTTAACTCTTTTTCATCCGGTTTCGCCGTACCGATATCCATCCCTTTGTAGATCAAAGCAGAATCAACACTGATGATCTCAATCGGAAATTTTTGACGAAGACGAATCGCCAGCTCAGTTTTGCCTGATGCAGTTGGCCCCATTAAAAATAGCGCCAAAGGTAGTTTATCTGTCATGGTTTTAATTTGGCTATCGTGGCAGAGAAATCAACAGCGGATACGAATTTTGTATCTTCTAATGGCAATTGACCATGTCTTAGCTGTTCAAGTTCCGCAATAATTTGAATGGCTTCAGAAAAAGTATAGTGACTCTTCACTGTCGTGACCTGTAATGCGAGCCAATCTATCAACTCAGACAGCATCTGAGCCGCTGCTATACCTTCGTTCACACAAGATTGCGCGTAAGATAACAGATCTGGTACTAAATTTTGTAAGTTTTGTTGACGCAGCGGAGCTGGGACGCCCATCACCATTAAGGCGTGCTCGTTTCTCGCTTTCAATTGAATACCAAGCAATGCCAAATCTTGTTGATAATCTTGGGCCAGTCTCACTAATTCGGGCTCTAACTTAATAGATAGAGGAACAAGCAGAGGTTGTGCCTTGAGTGCACCATCGCTTGGAGTGAGCTGGCCTTTTACACGATAAAATTCTGCTCTAGGTAACGAGACTAACGCCGCCCCACTGTCACTGCTCATCAAAACAAATTGTTCATCGACCACCATCAGCGCTTTGCCTAATGCAGTAATCGATGGCATTGATGTGTGCGAAGTTATCGTTTGGGGCGCTATTGGAGTGACTGCCTGAGCCTCAAACTCTGGCGTTTTCAGCAGCTCGTGATAAGCGCGTACTTCTTGTTTAGTTGGCGCTGGTTCTACGTGGCGCTCTTTACTGTGACTTGGCTTTGGTGCAGGTTTGGATTCCACCCAATCATTACGTTTGAATGACTCCACTACGCGCGCCTCTCGCACGGAGGTTTCACTAGGACCGCTATTACGAGGCTTCACTTCATAATCACTGCGTCCAGGATAAGCCGGTGTACTCTCTATCGCTTGATAAACCCGCTCTGGTACTGGTGAAGATGCTGGCTCTTGTACTTTTTCAGGCTCTGGCGAATGCTCAATCTCTTCGGATTCAGTCTGTTCCACGCGATGAAATGCCGATTCATTCACCTGTGGTTTATCAATCACAGCGCTTTGTGAAAGTGCATCCGTCAGAGCTTGATAGATGAAATCATGCACCAAACGAGCTTGGTGGAAACGCACTTCATGCTTAGCAGGGTGAACATTCACATCTACTTGGTGCGGATCTAGCTCAATAAAGAGCACATACGCAGCAAACTGATCTGGCTTTAAGCTCATTTCATAGCTTTGACGAATCGCGTGATTGATTAATTTGTCACGCATCATTCGGCCATTCACATAGCAATATTGTAAATCGCTTTGCTGCCTTGCTCCCTCTGGCGTGGTAATCCACCCATGTAGATTTAACCCTTGATGCTCAAGCTCGATTCTGAGCATGTGTCGAACAAACGCGTTACCGCAGACAGCTGCAATACGTTTTTCGGTTTGAAGCTGATTTTTCGCCGCACGATATTGACGAATGATCTTGCCGTTGTGGCGCACATTGATGGTGACATCAAAGCGGCTTAACGCAATGCGTTTCAATAACTCATCAATATGAGCAAATTCGGTTTTCTCCGTACGAAGAAACTTGCGACGCGCTGGAGTATTAAAAAATAAGTCCAACACTTCAACAGTCGTGCCAATCGGGTGCGCTGCTGGCTTAAGCTTCACCTGCATATCACGCCCTTCGGAGTAAGCACTCCAAGCTTCTTCTTGTGCCGCAGGACGCGACGTGAGCGTCAAACGCGAGACTGAGCTAATACTGGCTAACGCTTCACCGCGAAAACCTAGACTCATAATGGCTTCGAGATCATCTAAGGTATGTATCTTAGATGTCGCATGACGACTGAGCGCTAAGCCGAGTTCATCTTTCGCGATACCTTTTCCGTTATCACGAACACGAATCAGCTTTGCGCCTCCTTTCTCGATATCGATATCGATTCGAGTTGCGCCAGAATCAAGACTATTTTCAACCAGCTCTTTAATCACAGAAGCAGGTCTTTCGACCACTTCCCCTGCGGCGATTTGGTTTGCAAGTCTGGCTGGCAAAATTTTAATCGTCATAATGAGTTAGAAGCTCACCTACTTGTTTGGAATGATCAGGACTTGCCCAACCGCTAGCTGATCAGAGCGTAAGTTATTCGCTTTACGAATGCTCGATACGCTAACGCCGTATTTGGACGCTATTTTGCCAAGGAACTCACCCCGAGAAACCTTGTGCTTACGAATCGGTTTATCTTTTACCGCGACCGTTATCTTCAACTTTTGCCCTACCCACAAGGTATCTGACTTCAAGTTATTCTCTCGGCGGATATCTGAAACCTTCACTTTATAGTGATTCGCAATCTTACCTAAGAACTCACCAGACTTAACCTTGTGCGTAATGGTTTCTGTCTCAACAGTAATCGGTTTACTTGGCACTTTAATCGTACCAGCAGAAGGAATGTTGAGCTTCTGACCAATTGCCAAGCCTGTCGACTTCAAGTTGTTTGCCGACATCAGCGCTTTAGAGCTAAGCCCATATTTGTTCGCGATCACCGATAATGACTCGCCACGCTTTACAATATGTACCATTGGCTTCGCTGAAGGCGAGAACACCGTACCCTCTGGTGGGTTATCTTTTAAGTACTTGACGACCGCCTTAGTGATAGCCTGAGCTAACTTATCTTGGTGCGCTCGTTGAAACAGTAAACGCTCTTCTGTTGGGTTAGAAATAAAGCCCGTTTCCACTAGCACAGACGGAATCTGTGGAGAGCGTAAAACCGCAAGGCTGGTGTTGATCGGTTTGGTGTTATGCAGGTGCGCAACACGTCCCATCTCACCTAGGATTTCTGTTGCCAGCTTATAGCCTTCTTTTTGTGAATGACTAAACTGCAAGTCCAACAAAGTTTGGTTCACGTTACGATCTTTTGTCTTCGTGAAGAACGCATTACCCGAGCCGCCCAATAACTCAGACTGTTTCTCATGGTTCTCGACCCAACGAGCAATTTCGGTATTTGCACGACGAGTATTTAGTACGAAGACCGATCCACCGCGAGGCTTCGGTGAAGTAAACGCATCTGCGTGAATGGAAATCAGCAAGTGCGCATCATTTTCACGAGCAATCGCGACACGACGGTTTAAGTTTACAAAATAATCTCCCGTACGAGTCATGCGCGTTTTAATACCAGGAGTCGCATCGAGCTGAGCAGCAATTTTTCTTGAGATACTCAATACCGCATCTTTCTCGTACTTACGACGTGAAGGGCCAATAGAGCCAGGGTCTTCCCCACCGTGACCAGGGTCGATAACAATTAACACTTCTTGAGCTCGTTGAACTGAACTCATGTCTTTGCTGGCCGCCGCTGGCTTACTCGGTTTAGAGGTCGATGCCTTCTTACCGTGCGGTAAATCAATCACCAAGCGGTGACCATACTGCCCACCTGGTGTTGGGCTTAATTTAAATAATTCCGCTTGAACGCTCTTTTTTAGTTCAAACACCAAACGATAAGTGCCCTTCTCTGGAGGCGAGCTTTTTCGTACCAGTTTTAAAACAGGGCTATCCGTAACAGTAACAGGCAGTCTGGCCTGCATCGTCGTGCTTTTTAAATCCACGACAAGGCGATCCGGCCCTGATAAAGAGAAATAGGAATAGTCAGCTTCCGAGCCTAAATCGATGACAACACGCGTTTCATCAGGTGAAGGCCAAACTCGAAAACTCTTAACGACGTTAGCAAATGCTAAATTGGGGATGAGAAGGAGAAAAGTGGCGACAAACGTCGCCACTACTCTAAAATTTGAAAAACTCAACATAGCTCCAATCGACTGAGTAACTGCACACCATAATCATTATTAGCTGTTAGTTCGGCTACACGTTGCTCACCTTGGTAGCGAATGTTTACATCAAGATCCGGTTGTGGCAGTAAGCCATGCCCTTTTTCAGGCCATTCAACCAAGCAAATCGCATCGTCTGTGAAATAGTCTCGAATACCCATAAACTCAAGCTCTTCAGGATCCGCAAGACGATAAAGGTCGAAGTGATATACTTGCCACTGATCCAACTGGTACGGTTCGACTAGAGTATAAGTTGGACTTTTCACGTTACCTTGATGACCAAGAGCACGGACAAAACCACGACTAAAGGTTGTTTTACCTGCACCCAAATCACCATGCAGATAAATTGTGGTTTGCTGGGAACAAAGCTGAGCCAAAGCGGTGCCTAGTGCAACCGTTTCATGCTCATCTTTTAAATTGAATTGTTTCGTGCTCATTGATGCTTCTCTAACTAATGATCGTTGACTATATAAAAATCAAAAGAACAGGAATAGTAAACCGTGTTGGTTTTGAGAGACAAGCTTTCAAATGTCATATGTGCGAAAAAAGTATCCAATAAACGGTATCTTAATCATCTTAGTATCGACCTAGATTTAGAATATATGCAAATGACTTCAATAAGCAGTATTCACAACATCAAAAACGTACCTAACTGGGTAGCACCAAAGCCAGAGATCCGTTAAGATCCGCCCCCCTTTATTCCGGTGGTTAACATGAACTACGAACAACTCGCACAACAAATCAAAGTTTGGGGAAAAGAACTCGGCTTCCAAAAAGTTGGGATCTGCGACGTTGATCTGAGTGAACATGAAGCAGCACTACAAAAATGGCTTGATGCAGGCTATCACGGCTCAATGGATTGGATGGCTCGTCACGGTATGATGCGTGCTAGACCCCATGAGCTACTCCCGGGAACCGTTCGTGTTATCAGCGTCCGGATGGACTATCTGCCACCAGAGGCTCAATTCGCTTCGAACCTCGCGAATAAAAGTCATGCCTATATTAGCCGCTACGCACTAGGGCGCGATTATCACAAGCTCGTCAGAAAGCAGCTAAATAAGCTCGGCAAACTTATTGAACAAGAGGTTGGTCAATATGGTTACCGACCTTTCGTTGATTCCGCACCAATATTAGAGCGACCTCTCGCCCAAAAAGCGGGCTTAGGTTGGACCGGGAAACATTCCCTGATTTTAGATCAAGACTGTGGATCGTGGTTCTTTTTAGGTGAACTACTTATCGACTTACCACTACCCGTAGATGAGCCAAGCGTTGATCAGTGCGGTAAATGCAAAGCATGCATTACATCATGTCCAACACAAGCCATCGTTGAAGACAAAGTTGTCGATGCCAGGCGTTGTATCTCTTATCTCACCATCGAGTTCGATGGCGTGATTCCTGAAGAGTTTCGAAAGCCAATGGGTAACCGCATTTATGGTTGTGACGACTGTCAATTGGTTTGCCCATGGAACCGCTACGCCGACATAACGGAGCAAGATGATTTCCACCGTCGTGACAGTTTCAAAAACCCTGACCTCGTCGACATGTTTAACTGGGATGAAGCGACTTTTCTAAAAAATATGGAAGGCTCCGCTATCCGTCGTATTGGTCATATACAGTGGCTACGTAACATCGCTGTCGCACTTGGTAATGCAGAATATAGTCAGCGAATCATAGATGCGCTGGAAAGTCGGCAAGGTGAAAATAAATTACTTGATGAGCACATTAAATGGGCTTTGACAGAGCAACTGAATCAACTCCCCACTGAGAGTAATTCATCTATAGAGACGAAAAAGCAACGCTTAATAAGGATAGTCGAGAAGGGACTGCCGAGAGACGCATAGAGCGTAGTCTATATGCAAGAGATTGAAAGTACTTTTGCATGTTCAATTCATGACCTTGTTCTCAATTTTGTAATGTGGAAAAAAATTTGAGATTCAAGAAAAACAAGCTAGCAGAAAAAAGTTAAACACAGCTCGGAGAAATGACTAGGATCAAAAAAATACCAGTTAATGATCGTATTTTAACGTACTCGATCCGACAAAAAACTTATTTTTTCTTTATATAACAAAGATTTAATTGATATTTCTTTGTTGTTTCAACTTCACTTTAGAGAAAAGATCTTTCTTCCCCATCATAAAAAGTCAAGCTAAAAACACTTTATCAACCAACTTATCCACAGAACGACGTATGTGGATAACTCTGTTAATTAAAGTAGATAAAACACGCGAAGCCTCATCATACTTGTACGTCAGCCGATTCATATCGTGTTTTAAACACAAACGAAATCGTCCGACATCATATGATGCGGATAAAAGTTTAGCTTTTGGGGATTCATGCTTCGCAGCATTATGAAAAGAGCGATGTGATTGGTTGCGAGAAGCAGGCGTTGAATCAAGCGGCGCATCCGTAGACGACTTAACAATTGTATACTAAATAAGTACTCAATCTATCGTCTTGTATTTGGTTGCGGGGGCCGGATTTGAACCGACGACCTTCGGGTTATGAGCCCGACGAGCTACCAAGCTGCTCCACCCCGC
>NZ_JAWOUB010000036.1:0-12914 GCF_033339195.1 Vibrio sp. 811 | reverse complement strand
CAGTAAAACTCGCTACCAACCAGCACCAAAAATGAATGAGGCAACCCACGAACTTTGGCATGTTTTACGGTTGGAGATATTCAAGAATTTGAGCCGACAACGCTCAATTGCCGACTTAGAAAAACGAATGCTCAAAGAGAACTAAGAAGATGAGAACAAAGAACTTTTCTGCGCGTCGCCTAACGCCCTGTTAAGGTGCGAGCAACGCTAAACACCTAACCTAAACCACTGCACCTTAAACACTAAAACCAAATTTAAACTGAGATCGCCAAGCGTTGTGAGTCACTCTTAAATGCTTTGTTAGGCGTCTTGAACTCACTGAGAACTACCATACTTTCCACCATGGCTTACGTTCTAAATTGAACACATTATTGGCGAGTTTGTTTAGCTCTATAGCCTGACTTTCAGACAGATAGAACCAGATACTGGCTTGCCCATTATCCTTTGGATAGAAGTCGAACCCCGGTTGACGTAAATCGCTTAGTATAATATCGATAGTTTTAGCATCTGCCCAATCATCATCTATTTCAGGCTTCATTAGCCTATTAACACCATCAACTGAATATTGAAGCTCTGCATAATGTTCTTCTAGGTTTACACTATCTCGCAGCCCTTCTAAACTCTTAGCTCTGCCTATAATTCGATGGAACTGCTTTACGATTTCAGTATAGGAACCGTCGTCTTCAATCGCCTCTACATCGAAATTCCACGCTTGATCACAAACAAACCGTCCCCATGGTTCTTCTTCAATCTCTATTCCATACACAAAAAGAATTAAATCAAAAGGATTCGATTCATATTCTTCTCTCGAATATGAAAGGAGCAAATCGTTAATGGTCACACCTTTATTCAGCGACAACCCTATGTCTGATAACTTCTCAATTTGTTCTTCGAGTTTCATTAACTAATACTCCGTAGTCCATTTCATAGGCGCCTAACGCCTTGCTAAGGTGTGAGTAACGCAATACAAAAGCTACCGCACAACGCCTTAATCACATAAGCCACCGCAAAGTAAAAATGCCACGCGTTACGAATCACTCTTAAGCAATTTGTTAGTACATGCGCTACTTCTATTTATGCGCTCCAAGATATTGAAAAGTGGCATGATATGAAAGGCTTTGAACACTGAAGTGAGACGGGCAGCTACAAAACTTTACCGCCATTGATAGACGAGAGTTGGCTAGAAGAAAAACGCACTGAACTCCCCTACTTTTACGGATTTCAAATTAGAAAAGGATTCTTTCCTCGCACTTCAACAGGCACACAAAAAGTAATCAAGGTTCTCTCAAAAGTCACCACGAAAATGAAAAAGCGCCAAAGAAATAGGCTAAGAGTTAGAAGCCGTAAACGGTAAAATCAAAGCGAACACTCCGCATATAGTGCCACCGGAAAGAACGTGAAAGGCACAAACTGAAAGGTGTAAAGACGAGCGCCAAAACAGATAAACACCAAAACTTATGACCTTTGATGTCAAACCCGTACTAACGCCGCGTTAAGGGGTGCAGGCACGCAATACAAAAGCTACCGCACAGCGCCGGAATCACTAGACCCAACGCAAACTAAAAATGCCACGCGTGCCAAATCCCTCTTAAACGCTTTGTTAGCGAGCTATTAAATTAAACAAGAAATTCTTTGGGGTCCTTTGACTTCCAGTCCTTTTTCCTCATTACCGTAATAACTATATTTTCTTGATGCTCATCACCATCAACGTGAATTTTATTAACAGCGCAAGGCATATTTATATGCGAAACCGTACACCTAATATTAAAAGTATCATTGTGACTCAACTTCTTAAGCGCCCCTACATGTAATGCTGTTAACCTGTTAAATATAGAGTTAAGCTCAGCAATCATTATCAATGGATTATTACGTGTGTCATTCATTCTATCTTTAACAAAGTGCTTAGATAACTTAAATGACATTTTATGGCGACGTAAAATCTCATTTACTGAACTTTCGAGCTCAGCTATTTGAGCTTGTGAAATCATGTTTACCCCTCCATAAAGCTACGATAAAGCTCTTCAAGCTTCGAGTTCAATTCAGAGTCACTTTTCGCAGAAATTGAGCCAATTAACTCTGATTCACTTATATTTCCTAGCCTCACATCAAAGTTTTCATTATCAAAACTATCAACGAAAATATAAATTTCACTCCCCTCATCAAAGAATGAAGCAAAGTTATCATTAACAGACATATTAAATTTCATCTTATCCTCTTAATAATGTTTATAAATATCATGTCGACTTAGCGCGCTAACGCCCTGTTAAGGTGTGAGCAGCGCAATACCGATGCTTCCGCATACCACCTTAAACGCTAAACACAACGCATAGTAAAAATACCAAGCGTTGCGAATCACTCTTAAACAGTTTGTTATAACACAGTATTACACGTCATCTTCCGATAAAATTTGACGACAATTACGAACTGTTAGTACGCGGATTTCGTGACTTAAACTGTAGATAATACGATAGTTTCCAAAGATGATTTCGCGATAGTTCGTGTGGGGCATTTCAGGAACAAACCGCCCCATTTCAGGCATACTTCCAAGTAGTTCAGTTTTATCAAAAACTTCATTTACCCACCTCTCTGCCGCAAGTGGATTATCTAAAGAAATAAACTCCGCGGTATCACCTAGTTTCTGAAGTGCTAATGGAGACCAGACTACTTTCATTTCTTAATGCGCCCAAGTACTTGAGCACGCGCATCATCATTGGAAACACCGAGACCAGAAGCTAACTGAGCTTCTGCTGTGCGCATTTCTTCCAGTAATTCGATTTTCTCTTGCATTGCTTCATATTCAGCAACATCGAGAACAACAGCAACACCTTTGCCACGTTGCGTAATAACCAATGGACGACGAGTCTCATTGATTTGTTTGATGTATGAAGCTACACCGGCACGAAACTCAGACAAAGGCTGAATATCTTGATCGAAATGAATACGACTCATATTGAACTCCCATTAGTACAAAATAACGTACAAATAATAGTTCAACTAAGCCTTTTGAGCAAGAAGTTGATTCTGTGTTATAACGCCCTGTTAAGGGGTGAGTAACGCAACACCAATGCTACCGAAAACCACCTTAACCACTAAAATTAACGCATAGTAAAAATGCCACGCGTTACGAATCCCTCTTGAATTGTTTGTTAGTACGCTGCCCTTAAAGCCTTTGGCACACACCAAGATATTGAAATATAGCACGAAAATTATGGCTTAAAACGCTGAAGCCAAACAGACAACTACCAAACTTGAACTCAATTTCAAAACCCAAGCTGGCGAGAAGAAAAACTTGCTTAACTGACCTATTTTCACCGTTTTCAAATTAGCAAAGGATACGGACTTCGAAACTGAACGGCAGCGCCAAAGAAACTCAGTGTTTGACAAAAATGTTCCAGCATCAAAGAAATCACACCAAAGAAATAGCCAAAAAGTTAGAAACCGTAAACGGTAAATTCACAGCGAACACTCCGCATATAGTGCCACCGGAAAGATAGTGAAAGGCACAATGTTTCAGGTGTAAAGCAAAGCAGAGAAACCGGTAAACTCTGAAAATTTTAACTTTTGATGCCAACCCCGTACTAACGCCCTGCTAAGGGGTGAGCAACGCAATACCAAAGCCGCCGCATACCGCCTTAATCACTTAAACCAACGCATAGTAAAAATGCCACGCGTTGCGAATCCCTCTTGAGCAGTTTGTTTGCAAACCCAAAGCCTTGATTTTACGTTATTTTAAACTTTGCAAACAATAAAATTTATGTGTTTTGATGCACTTGAGTCAGGCGTGGCCTAAAAGCGGCTAGTCAATGAAACCACATGGAACAAACAACGCCGCAGAAAACGAATTCACAACACCAAAAAGCGCTTTTGGAAAACCAATCTCACAATGCGGACTTTCAACAAAGCTACTGAAACCACATGAGCTTACCACACCAGAGAAAACGCCATTTCAGCGAGTAGATCGGCTTTTGTACCAACAAACTCAACGAGCAGAGTTTCAGCAAAAAAGTTCGACTCAGGTAACCCGAAAAGTCGCCGCAACAAAGAACAAATCAACCGTTGAAACGATGCCAATTTTGAATTTTCACCACGCTAGTTAACACTGAAATTGAACGCCGATACGCCAATTTCAACTTTGATCTTTTACCACTAGATCTTGCGATATAGCTGCGTTTTTCCTCTTGCAAACTAACGCCGCATTAAGGTGTGAGCGGCGCTTGGCTATACTTGAGCGAAGCGAAACTGCCAAGCGTTGCGAATCACTCTTAAATGCTTTGTTATGGCGCAACTCTCAAAGATGGCCACCTAACTAACCACCCTTTCTAATTTACACGATTTTCAAATATTGCTCGTGACCTTTTCGGATTATGCGTGATGCAGTAGCCAAATAAAGATTCGAACCCAAATGCTGATACAACTTCATATTGATTCACACCTGTTTGACGAACGCCAACGGCAGTTTCTTTTTCAGGCCAGTAGCTCATAGCATCCACTGAACTTTGATAAGGTTCATCACCATTACGTTCATGCATTTGAGCTTGATTTCGAACTTGCCAATTAAGCTCAGGCATACAACCTTTCAAGTACTCTTCATAACCCAGATAGGCATTAGGATTCGATTCATTAAGATCAAAGTAAATCACATCAACGTCATTCAAAGCAGTCGTAGATTCAAACCCATGTAACGAGTCCCAAACTAAATTTCGCACGAAACCCGCTGCTATATAACACTGAGGTAGGTTCAGCAGAGACACATGATTTAGTGCCTCAGTCCGTATTGGGTCACGTTTTATTAATTCTACGATTTCGTCCATTTTCGCCCTGCGCCATAACGCCCAATTAAGGTGTGAGGCACGCAATACGATGCTCCCGCATACCACCTTAATCACTAAAACCAACGCATAGTAAAATGCCACGCGTGCCGAATCACTCTTAAATTGTTTGTTAGTTGCCCATCTCAAAGCCTAGTGCTAACATTTGTACACACACCAACAAAGGAATACATCATGGACACTAGAATTCAATTTCGTGTTGATGAAGAAACAAAACGCTTAGCTCAACAAATGGCTGAGAGCCAAGGTCGAACTCTAAGTGATGCTTGCCGTGAACTTACTGAGCAACTCGCTGAACAACAAAGAAAAACATTATCTCACGATGCATGGCTAACTGAACAAGTAAACCTAGCATTTGAGAAGTTTGACTCAGGAAAATCTGTTTTCGTTGAGCACCAAACGGCTAAGTCTCGAATGGAAGAGCGCAAAGCCAGAATCCGTAATCGAGGTAAGCAATGATTTTATGGGAAGAAGAGTCACTTAATGATCGTGAAAAGATCTTCGAGTTTCTCTATGACTTCAACCCTGATGCGGCAGAAAAAACTGACAACCTCATTGAAGCAAAAGTAGAAAACTTGCTTGAACAACCTTTAATGGGTGTACAACGAGATGGCATCCGCGGACGATTGCTCATTATTCCTGAGATTTCGATGATTGTATCTTACTGGGTTGAGGGCGATATCATCCGAGTTATGCGTGTACTACACCAGAAACAAAAATTCCCTACGGATTGATTGCTTCCTCTGGGGAACTAACGCCGCATTAAGGTGTGAGCAACGCGACCACGAAACTCAACCATACCACCGTAAACACAAAACCCAACGATGGAATGAAAAATGCCAAGCGTTGGGAATCACTCTTAAATGCTTTGTTATGTATCTGTTTCTGGGGACTTTTTAGACTCATTAACCCAATAAAGCACAAAGCATGCTGGAAGTATCGCTTGCACAATAATATTAAGCAAAGTGCTAGAACTTACCATAATCAGTGCAAATGAGAT
This sequence comes from Vibrio sp. 811, assembly GCF_033339195.1. Lineage (NCBI taxonomy): Bacteria > Pseudomonadati > Pseudomonadota > Gammaproteobacteria > Vibrionales > Vibrionaceae > Vibrio > Vibrio sp. 811. Next base: position 7,085 of record NZ_JAWOUB010000036.1, on the reverse strand, counting down.
TAACATCGAGGTAAAAACTAACCAAAACACCACTTTTACTGACGGCTTTCTAGTATAACTGATCATGTAACCTGCAACAGCAACCAAAAGGACTGCAATTTGAGAACCAAAAGATATATACGCGATTGGGTCTTTAACTCTAAGCTTATTAAATGAAACAAAGCTATCATTAATCTTTGTTAGTTCAGGTAGAATCTCATTTAGCTTTGCAATACTTCCTATCCAGTCATGGGCTTGCTGTCTAATTAAGCCGTCGGAGTCCGTAGCTATAACATATGAAGGCAGTTCATAGGCTATACTCCCTAGCACGATGGGAGACTCATAGAGTTCATTTATTTCTCTTCGCAACGAAAAATAGTCAACTAATTTAGTCTGTAATTGAATTGCACCTTGAGCATTTTGCAAACTAGACAATTCTAACTCAACCATATTTAACATAGATAATATATGGTCATCATAATATTTCTTAAACACTAAACGGCCTAATTCTTCAACGATCGTTGTTTTACTATCTAGCCTTGAGTGGCGAGATTTTTTAACACTCGATGACAGGAGGGTACGTTCAAAAAGATCATCATATTCACCAGTACTTTTAAAATATGCGACCATTTCATCGTAATCACTATGGATTTTGGCTGCTTTGATCGTAATTTCAAAGTGCTTACTTTCCCAATACCCTTTATCTTCTTCACTAAGATACTCTAGAAGTGCTTGATATTGTTGATCAAGCTTTTCTAAGTAATCGTCTTGTTCATCCGCTTGAACCGGAAATGAGAAACAAAACATGACACAAAATAATCTGAATAACTTCATATAAAACTTGATTTTAACTCCCTGATACATAACGCCCTGTTAAGGGGTGAGCAACGCAATACCGAAGCCGCCGCATACCACCCTAAACACATAAACCAACGCATAGTGAAAATGCCACGCGTTGTGAATCCCTCTTGAACAGTTTGTTATATGCAATTTTCTGGTGCTTACTAAATCGGCTTAACCCTTAACTTAAATGATTCGATTTGCTCGACTTGCGATGGCACAAACCCACATTTGATTTCAAGATAAGAGGTTTCTTTTGGCTGCATAATGAAGATTTCATTTTCACCGATACAATTACCAATAAAATTACCGTTCACATCGAACGCAGATGCTAAAACCTCACGAGAATATAACGCTTCTTCCGTAAGGTTTTCCTGTACGACAGCCAAACGCACATCGTCCCCATCTTTGAAGACATTTTCCAATGTTAAACCATAGGCAGTTTTGAAATCTGCCAAATACTCAATTGCTTTATCATCGATTTCTTTGTCTTCAAGAATATTTCCGAGCGACGGTTCAACGAACTTTGTATAAACCAACCCACTCAGAATGAGCGCAACTGAGAAGCCAATTCCCCAGGAAAAACCAGTTAAGATGTTATTAAATCCTTTCATAAACATTCCAATCCATTGCATATAACGCCCTGTTAAGGGGTGAGCAACGCAATACCAAAGCCGCCGCATACCACCTTAAACACTAAAACCAACGCACAGTGAAAATGCCACGCGTTGCGAATCCCTCTTGAACAGTTTGTTATGTGCGTGCTAATTGAGGTACTTTTGCCAATGTTGCTGCCCTGTCAAAACTACTCTGTAATCTTCGTAGTCCAATGAGCTGTAGAGCTTTTTAGCTGCAACATTATCATCACCGACCTCTAGTGTGATTTTGAGGTAATCATTATCACGACAATACTGTTCGATACCATTCAGTTGCGCTTTACCCACACCTTTACCACGAAAGTTGTCCGACACCATAAAATCATGGACATTCATCACTCTTTGCGCACGATAAGTTGAGAACGATTCAAAGCAAACCGCAAAACCGGCAGGCTTATTGTCGACAAAACTGATAAATCCGTGGAAATAAGGCAGCGCAAACAGCTGAGCAATAACAGAGGGATCTAGTTCAACCGAGAAGCCCGGTAGGTACTCTCTGAACAAAGTCTCGTATATAACTTTATCCTCAACACTTTCTGTTTCGATACGTCTGATTGTGATTTCCATATTCATTTCCACCAAAGCACATAACGCCAAATTAAGGTGTGAACAACGCTAACCACTCTACCTAAAGAATTGTGCCATAAACACTAAATTCACTTAAAGTGATAGCGCCAAGCGTTGTGAATCACTCTTAAATTTCTTGTTATATGCGTGGTGACATTGGCGCGAAAGGTATTTCGCATACTTTCAAGTAAGGCTCCTCTCCAAAAGGAGACTCTGCTAATTCAATTTCTCCGTGCGATGTATAAACGTCAAACAGGGCATTAATTTCCACCAAATCACCTTCAAGCTCAATGACTCTATCATTTGCGCTACTACACCCTCCACGCTGTCCAAGTTTGAAGGCTAGATACATTTCGTGTATCGACTTAACTACAAGCGCGCAATGAGTCTGCTCATGTCGATAGAGCTTCTCAAGATATGGGCGAAACTCCTCAGCTGATTCAGCTGAAGTCCTAGACATTTCAAACTTCGGAAGTGCATAGGTAACTTCAAGATCAAATTCATGAATTTCGCAAGAATCATCATGCGTATGGAAGTCATATTTCCACGCGGTGTACCCGTCAAAGCCCTCATTTACTAGAAAGTCAGGTCTAGAGTTAAAAGAGTGTTCAATTTCCTCAACACTATTGCCGCTAATCTCATACACTTCAAACTTTTTCTGGAAGGGAAAGTCTAACCTAACGTCAGCATTAGCCTGATTGGAGGCCATTAAGCAAGCTATTGAAAGTGCGATTTTTTTCATCATTTTCCTTGAAGCATATAACGCCCTGTTAAGGTGTGAGCAACGCAATACCGAAGCTCCCGCATACCACCTTAAACACAAAACGCAACGCATAGTAAAAATGCCACGCGTTGCGAATCACTCTTAAACAGTTTGTTAGGTTACGTCCAATTTGAGTTGGACATCAAGAAAATCAATTAAATTATCCTCATATTTAGTAGAAGACAGACCTACAAACTGATAAGTCATCATTGCTGAAAAAATAACTTGAGCTGTCATTGTAATAGCGCTGAAGCTTAAACCACTATCTAAAGATTTATATAAAGATTTAGTGCCATGAACTAGATCTGAACGAATGGAATATAGTTTTGATGCGTTCGATTTGGAGTTATTTTCGTTAGGGTGGAAAACTAAATTTAAGTTTGAAACCCTATCTGAAAACTTGCTGCTAAGAGTTGCACTCCCTTTTTCCGAAGACATTGTTACCAATCTTTCCATGGAAGTTACAAGCTTAACTAACTGGGAGTGCTCATTAGTGTCATAACTTGCATCACAAAACCATAGAATTGAATCAATTAAACGATCTACTAAACGGTCATCCATGGTTGGCATACATGCCGCCATAATTAGTTCTTTGACCCTATCTCCCAAAGGAGAATCAAGATTATCTTCGAATGAGCCCCAAAAACCCTCCAACGACTTGCTAAACTGAAATTCTGAACAGGCTTTAAGACCACCTGAATCAAATAAGCCTTTGAATTTATAGTTTAAGTCACTTCCATGAAACTCAGTTGATATTTTATAATCATACAATCCCATTGATATAAAATGGAGATGAATTATGCCAACGACTAGGTTTAATACATTTTTAGATTTAAACTCAATCAGGTCATTATATGTTTGGGGGATATTAATAGAAATATAAGCGTTATATAGAAACTTTGAATCCTCACTTACCTTTATAAATTCATCGGTTTGCTGCCTACTTCCAGGGTAAATATTAAACAACTCTTCTTTTGGTATAACCTTGGCAGCACCTAAGTCTATTACCCTATCAATATTGTTAGCTATTATTGGAAAAATATAAGTAACGTCACCGCCTTTCTTTCTACATTTTTTCAATGCACGATTTAGTATCTTTGTATAACCATTTCGGTCAAATGGCTTCCTCTCATATACATGCCGATAGATGGATTCACGCAAGAGAATGTTAAACTCATTACTTTTAACATAGTAACCTAAACCTTGAGACTTGATGACACGTTCCGATATATCAAAAAGCTTTTCATTAGCTTTGTTTGAGATGAACAGTTGAAACTTAGATTTATCCAACAAATCTTTGGGAGGACCAACAGTAGCACTCATTCGATCGAATGGATTATCAAAGTCATTCGAAAAATCATCATATGATTCAGCGAGTAATTTTTTTAAACGAACAATTTCTTCAATTACAAACTCAAAGTCTTCAATATCTTTGTTTGACGCTGAAGCCATGTGTACTCCTAGTAACCTAACGCCGCATTAAGGTGTGAGCGGCGCTTGGCTATACTTGAGCGAAGCGAAACTGCCAAGCGTTGCGAATCACTCTTAAATGCTTTGTTATGGCGCAACTCTCAAAGATGGCCACCTAACTAACCACCCTTTCTAATTTACACGATTTTCAAATATTGCTCGTGACCTTTTCGGATTATGCGTGATGCAGTAGCCAAATAAAGATTCGAACCCAAATGCTGATACAACTTCATATTGATTCACACCTGTTTGACGAACGCCAACGGCAGTTTCTTTTTCAGGCCAGTAGCTCATAGCATCCACTGAACTTTGATAAGGTTCATCACCATTACGTTCATGCATTTGAGCTTGATTTCGAACTTGCCAATTAAGCTCAGGCATACAACCTTTCAAGTACTCTTCATAACCCAGATAGGCATTAGGATTCGATTCATTAAGATCAAAGTAAATCACATCAACGTCATTCAAAGCAGTCGTAGATTCAAACCCATGTAACGAGTCCCAAACTAAATTTCGCACGAAACCCGCTGCTATATAACACTGAGGTAGGTTCAGCAGAGACACATGATTTAGTGCCTCAGTCCGTATTGGGTCACGTTTTATTAATTCTACGATTGCGTCCATTTTCGCCCTGCGCCATAACGCCGCGTTAAGTGGTGAGCAACGCTACCACTGCACTTAAAGCATTGTACCGTAAACACTAAATTTGAAGTAGAAGCAAAAATGCCAAGCGTTGGGAATCCGCCTTAAACGCCTTGTTAGGCACCATTTCGCAAGTCATCCCTTAACGCACTAATAATTTTCCTCGCGTCCGAGTCTACTTTGCCAAAAAGCTCATCTGCCTTTGGAGAACCCGTTTCACAATCATGTAATTCGGCACGATCAAACATGTGACTGTCAATCAGCTTTTGCAGTTCAGTGTCTTCAACAAGTAATAGTGTTTGTGATAGAGACCCTAAATCCTCAAACGGACTGTTGTCTTCATTTTTAAAACCCATATTAGCTAAATCTTTTACAGCTGCTGAATAGGCAACTAGCTTTTTATCTCTTTTTTTACTATGAACGGTTGAAGCACAAAGATATCGATGAGTTTTACCAGTAACCCACCAACTCCAAATGCACCAACTAACTGAGTAAAACTATCCATGAAAACTCCTAAGTGCCTAACGCCCTGTTAAGGTGTGAGCAACGCAACACCGAAGCTCCCGCATATCACCTTAAACACTAAAAGCAACGCATAGTGAAAATGCCACGCGTTGCGAATCACTCTTAAACAGTTTGTTAACTGGCGGACTTATCCCATATTGGCTCGTAATGCTTGTGCAATAAAGCGTCCAGAAAAATTTTTAAACGTATGATTAAGTCGACATCGACTTGCTCGGCTAGTTGACGCTGAGCATGCATAACTTCAGTACATCGAACCTTATAAATTCGGTCAAAGTCTTCTAATATAAGGTCATTGAAACCAAAATCTGCCAGTATAGCTTTGAGCTGCTTTTTTTCATTGTTTAATCTTTTTTGCTTCAAGACCTTAACAGTGCAAAAGTACTCAAACGCTCTGTAAAAACTAGCGAATGACTCAACTGTAAATTTAATATTGAAAAAATTATTATGTAGAGAGTATATACCTTTTATGTACTCGCTTATAAATACATCATCTTTTTCGCTTGCTAGTGCCAACATTATTTTCAATGAGCGCCACACCAATTCAGAGGATATATCCATTTTCTCCTCGTCGTACAAATAGTCAGTTCCTTTATGTAACATCAAGTAGTTCTGTAGCTCATCTGGCTTTTGTGAATAAAAGTATGGTACGGGAGAAACCATTTGGAAATCCCAAGAAAAATGCCCCATCGTCGCTACATTTAAAGCTACAAGATAAAAGGAAATTATTGAATGAGAACGAGCGACAAAAGCTTCTTTCTCCTCTCCTTCAAGACTCTTGATACTTAAGGTGAACGCGTCTTCTGTAACTTGAGAGATTTGAAATGAATAACGATCCTGAGAAAACAGTTCAAATGCACTGTCGGTAAGTACATGATGGTGACTTTTTATTCTTGTATTCAGATACATCACAACTCCAAATTAATTTACCGCGAGCCAGTTAACGCCCTGTTAAGGGGTGAGCAACGCAATACCGAAGCCGCTGCATACCACCTTAATCACTTAAACCAACGCACAGTAAAAATGCCACGCGTTGCGAATCCCTCTTGAACAGTTTGTTATGTAACATTTTTCACTAACTTGGACGGGAAACAACATGGCTTACACCTAAACTCAGAATTATTGATACTTTTGATTGATTCGAGATTTAGACAATATTCTATAACTTTGTTAGCCTCAGCTAACTCCTGTGGGCTCAGGCTACTTAGAAGAAACCGAGCATTTTCATAATACAAGCGTCTAGCTAGCAAAGGAGCCAGCTGTTCAAAATCAGGCCCTTGGTGTTCTAGCAAAACGAATTTATCAAAGTGTATGATGTCTCCACGCATAGCTACCGAGCTTGGTGATTGACCTGATTTTATCCCTACCCAATTAACCTTACGCTGAATACCATATTGAGTAGGCTCGCTACCAGTTCCACCGACACCAATCACTGCATCATATTCGTATTCTCGTACTTTACCCATGCAGTCATTCACGCCAAAATCACCATCTAAGTTAGGATCACCTGTGTGAGTTCTTTTATAAACTAAAATCCTATTCAGCATACTCAACTCTATCCATGTTACATAACGCCCTGTTAAGGGGTGAGCAACGCAATGCAAAAGCCGCCGCATACCACCTTAATCACTTAAACCAACGCATAG
>NZ_JAWOUB010000035.1:0-16846 GCF_033339195.1 Vibrio sp. 811 | reverse complement strand
TTCGCCTAACAAGGCGTTTAAGGCGGATTCACAACGCTTGGCGACTTCAGTTCAAGTTGAATTTAGTGTTTAAGGTATAATGGTTTAGGTTTGGTGGTTGGCGTTGTTCACCACTTAACGCGGCGTTAGGCGACATGAGACAAACGATAGAGTAGTGATAGTATCACTGGCGTGAATCTAGCTTCAGTTAACAGAAAAGGAGTGGATTAATGAATGGTAAAGCATTTGATAATTGGCAAAAATCGCGAAAGAAAGGATGTTTAAATTGGCTTTTCAGAACCACTTTCGTCACAGCCATTTTGTACATGATTTTTAATGTTATTTTCCTTTATCCATCTTCTGATGCGCCAAGCATTACGATTTTCTTATCGGATAATGCTCTTAATTACTCAATTTACACGATCGGGATGTTTTTCGCATTTTGGGCTATTTGGCTATACAACGAATCTTCGTATGAGAAAGAAGTTAAACGTAGAAATGTCGCCTAACAAACTGTTCAAGAGGGATTCGCAACGCGTGGCATTTTCACTATGCGTTGAATTTAGTGATTAAGGTGGTATGCGGCGGCTTTTGTATTGCGTTGCTCACCCCTTAGCAGGGCGTTATACGCTTTATGGAAAATGATACAAAAAGGATGTTATGAAGTTATCTGAGTTACAAAGTCATATAAAAGAATTCGATTATGCGCCAGAGCAATCTGAACACTATTTTTTGAAACTAATCGAAGAAGTTGGCGAATTATCGGAATCAATTCGCAAAGGTAAACGTGGGCAACCAACGTTAGATGAACTCAAAGGTTCAATCGCAGAAGAGTTATATGACGTCTTGTACTATGTTTGTGCTTTAGCCAATATTCATGATGTAAACCTTGATAAAACGCATGAACTAAAAGAAGTTTTGAATAAGGTTAAGTACAACCGATAGGACGCGTATAACAAATTGTTCAAGAGGGATTCAGCACGCGTGGCATTTTTACTATGCGTTGGTTTAAGTGATTAAGGTGGTATGCGGTAGCATCGGTGTTGCGTGCTTCACCCCTTAACAAGGCGTTAGCTTTCTTTGGGAGAGTAAAGTGAGTCAATATTTGATCGAACCAGAAGTTCCTGGGAGTTTGGGTGAAAATACTTTGGCAAATTTCGATTTGCACCCACCGATAATAGAAAAGCTACATTTTCAGTTTGATGGGTGGTTAGGTGATGATTTATTGACTTCATTTCCATGCTTTTTAGTCACTGAACGTTTAGCCACGGCCTTAAGTTCATCGCAGTTGTCAGGATATAATCTGGAAGTGGCTGAAATATCTACTTCTGACGTATTTGAAGAACTGTATCCAGAGTGTACTTTACCTCGTTTTTCGTGGCTCCAAGTATCCGGAACCATCGGTAAAGACGATTTTAGCGTAACAAATGATGGGCTACTCTTAGTTTCTGAAGAGGCAATGGTGTTGTTACAAAGATATCAACTAGAAAATGCTGACATCGCAGTGTACAAAAGCTAACAAAGCATTTAAGAGTGATTCCCAACGCTTGGCATTTCCAGTTCAAGGTTGGGTTTTGTGTTTACGGTGTAATGGTTTAGGTTCGGTGGTAGCGTTGCTCACACCTTAATGCGGCGTTATGTTGCTAGAGGGTTGCGAGGAATAAAGTGCTTAATTTATTGAAGTTTTTTGTTGTCAGCAATCTCATTGCAACCGCCGTTGTGGTCGCATTTGAGGAATCTACTGGGTTCTTTGGTCTTAATTTTTGGTCTGACTACGCTTTCTTTGCCGTGGTGATTCTTTGGGGAATAGCAGCATTATTTTTTATGTATCCTCCTGAAGGTGGTTTTGGTGGCGATAACGCGGAAAGGGTGACAGGTTCAATGGTCGATGGTTCGGTGGCTGATGAAATTGACGACGAACGTTTTTCGTCAAACACGATATTTTGCATCAAGCTTTTTGTTTCTGGCTTACCAGCGTTTCTGACGCGCGTAATAGCGAGCTTCGCAACATAACAAAGCGTTCAAGAGGGACTCCCAACGCTTGGCGGTTTTAGTTTAAAGTTTGGCTTATGTGTTTATGGCACAATGCTTAAGTTTGGGGGGCATAGCGTTGTCGCCCCTTAACGCGGCGTTAGCCTTTTTACCGAACTCAGCTACGTATTTCATTGTGTTACACAGTAGTCATTGGTTTTGTCGCATATCGACGATTGATAAATAGGTAAATAAGTTTGGACTGAATATCTTCGATCTCTCGAGAAAAGGAGATCAACAAATGAAAATAAAAAATCGACCTATTGTATTATTAAAATCAAAATCTCAATGTGTAACTTATTCAGGAGATCCGTTGCATGACAAGGTGCGGATTATTTCTGCTGCGGCCAACTCAAAGAGAAAAATATTGTCACGAGCTGAGATAGCAAAAACTATACTCATTGTGGAAGAGGAATAGTGAATGAGTGATAAAGTTAGAATATTTGCTTATAAGCCGTTTAAAGATTCGCTCTCCCCTGATGTTTATGATGCTTTAAAAAACAAGTTTCGTGAGTACAAGGAAAAAGGTGTGCAACCACATGATTTTTGGAGAGATACGACGTTTGATTTTCCCGAAAAGCTTCGATTATCCGGGTTGCGACATATACATATAAAAGATAAAACGTCCAAGCGTTGGAACTTGAAGAAGTTTGCATTTGATAAAACTAGCAATACAGCTCTTATCTATTCTAGTAACTATTTTGATGACAATTGCTATTTACTTATTGGTTTGCTAGATAATGCTCATCACGCCTACAAAAATAACCTATTGTATATTGCTGATAGCTTTAGCAATAAAAATTTATAGGAACAAATATGAAAACCACTTTAAACTGGAAAAAAGGCACACCACCAACTCCCGGCATTTACTTTGTAGCACTGAAGTTGGGGCAATCTATAGGTAGATATGACTTCATGCTGTGGAGTGGAGAGGTGTGGGAGACAGATCAGCAGGTTGAAATTATAGCCTATGTAGATGCCGATGATATCAAAATGGCGTTATCCCCAGAGTGGCCAGAGAATTCTGATAGAGAATTGCCTCAAACCAATAAAAAAGATCTCCCTAATGATATTTGGGTAGAAGATTAAAACTAAAGGCTAACAAAGCATTTAAGAGTGATTCCCAACGCGTGGCATTTTTACTCCATCGTTGGGTTTTGTGTTTACGGTGGTATGATTAGGTTTCGTGGTAGCGTTGCTCACACCTTAATGCGGCGTTATGCCTTTTGGAGGGAAAATGAAAAATCTGCAAGAATTGGTCCTAAATTTTCGTCGTGTAATGGAGTGTTTAAATCCGTCCGATTTTGTAGGAACGTCCCTGTCTGTGAGTAAGTTTCCTTCTGCTTGTTGTGATGACTCCTCTCAGATTTTAGCCGCGTATTTAACCGTCTGGTGCGGCATTAATTCGTGGGGAATACGGTGGAAAAAGCGAAGAGTTACATTCTCATGTTTGGCTCGATTTAGATGGCTTCAAAATAGACGTAACAGCAGACCAATTTAATAAAGAGGCTATGGCAATCCATCAGTAATAATCGCACAGGAAAACGAGTTTCTAGAGACTTTTGAAACAACGAACGATGGTATTGCTGATTTTCGTATTCACTTAAAAGGCTACTCTGACCCTGGCTTAGAAAGTGACTTTGAATCTTGCTACAAGGTAATATTGTCGCACTTATCAGCACAGGCATAACAAACTGTTCAAGAGGGATTCGCAACGCGTGGCATTTTTACTATGCGTTGGTTTTAGTGTTTAAGGTGGTATGCGGCGGCTTTGGTATTGCGTTGCTCACCCCTTAACAGGGCGTTATACAAATAATGGAGATTTCATGACAACAGAATCAGTGGTTACAACAATACCTGATTACTTAAGTTTAGTACTATCAATATCAGCTGAGTGGGGAAGTCGGCATGGAGATATTTGGTATCGAGGAATTGCTAGAGAAGATATGGAGTTATTGCCAGGAGTAAAATGGCGGAATATATCTGCAAGTAATGAAGAGTCATTAATTTCCGGCTTTCTTATCAATGGAAAATCACTCTTTAAGGAAGATGTAAATTGCCAATGGCAGTTGTATTCTATGATGCAACATTATGGTCTTCCGACAAGATTATTAGATTGGAGTAAAAGTCCTTTGATTGCTGCATACTTTGCATTGGAAGCAGAGAATGATGTCGACCGTGTTGTGTGGGTTATGGATCCGTTGACACTAAACGAAATCAATATGGACAGAAGAGAAGTATTTGTGCCATATAAAGATCTGAAAGAAGAAACTAATGTTGATCCTTATCTACCTAAAGTTTTACGTCAAGATAGTGCTACTAATACACAGCCATTTCCGATTGCTATTGAGCCCCCTTATACAAACAGAAGAATATTGGCACAACAAGGTTGCTTCACTGTGCATGGTACGAAGAGTGAGCCTGTAAATGTACAATTTGAGCGTAATAACAGCGATCGGATTAGAAAAATTAAATTCTGCAAAAGTGCAGTCGCTACGCTACGCTCAGAATTAACTTTACTTGGAGTTACAATTGACTCAATTTATCAAGATCTTAATAGCTTGAGTTCACATTTAATCAATAGTCATAAGTGAATTTGTATAACAAGCTGTTTAAGAGTGATTCGCAACGCGTGGCATTTTCACTATGCGTTGAATTTAGTGATTAAGGTGGTTTGCTGCGGCCTCGGTATTGCGTTGCTCACCCCTTAGCAGGGCGTTATGTGCTTTGGAAAAAGTCTTAAACTTTAGATAACCATGTCTGTTAATCTTGGTATCAGTGATAATCAACTATCAAGGACTGATTTAATGTTTGATTGGACAAACCCTAAGCAAATCGATCTCACTCAACCATATCTGTATTTCATTAAGATCTCTGCTGAACAAAAGGAGTTTCGCTATATTGGCAAAGCCTCGAAGAAAGCGAGGCTGAATGAGTACAAGTCTAATGTGGCAAAAATTCTCGAAGGAAAGTCTCGACGACCAGTGTTAAAGAGAGATGGTTCTCTTCAATCACAAGGTAACTTGAAATACCGTTACGTTCACCTTGTGTTAGCTAATGCGCAAAAACGGGGTTGGGATATAGAGCATTACCCAATTGAAAACGTAGCTAAGCAAGACCTAAATTCCCGAGAGTTAACACTTATAAATGAACTTGAGTGCAATATGAATGATGGTTCAACTTGGTTCATTGAACAATTTTCTGAACTATCAGAGCAATTGCTACAAACAGTACGCACATAACAAACTGTTTAAGAGTGATTCGCAACGCGTGGCATTTTCGTTATGCGTTGATTTTAGTGATTAAGGTGGTGTGCGGAAGCTTCGGTATTGCGTTGCTCACACCTTAACAGGGCGTTATGTGGTTGGAGAAAAATTATGAATCCATCAGCGGTTCTTGTTCATGTCCCAGATGTAGCGAAAGGGCTTGAATGGTACAAGAAAGCTTTCCCCGAAGCCGTTCCGATTTACCATCCTGACTTTGACTTCACAGCGCTTGATCTAAATGGTTTCTCACTAGAAATAGTCCAAGCAGACAAAAAGGTTGGGGCTGGTAAAAGTGGTACGGTTGTTTACTGGTCAGTAGATAATTTACGTGTTGCTCTGGCTCATTTTGAAGAACTCGGTGCGTGTCTTTATCGAGGGCCAATGGAGATTGAAGATGGGCTTTCAATGTGCCAAGTTGAGGACCCATTTGGAAACTTAATAGGGCTACGTGGGAAAACCACATAACAAATTGTTCAAGAGGGATTCGCAACGCGTGGCATTTTTACTATGCGTTGGTTTTAGTGTTTAAGGCAGTATGCGGCGGCATCGGCATTGCGTTGCTCACCCCTTAACAAGGCGTTAGTACTGGATTGGCATCAAAGGTTAAAAGTCTTGGTGTTTATTGGTTTCTTTTCCTAACTTTACACCTGATCAAATGTGCCGTTCACGTTCGCTCCGGTGGCACTTTATGCTTTGTGTTTGCTTTGATTTCACCGTTTACGGTTTCTAACTTTTGGGCTATTTCTTTGGTGTGGTTTCTTTAGCGTTGAGATATTGTCGTCAAAGCTAGGTCTCTGTGAAGCAGCTGTTAAAGTCCGAAGCCCGTATCCTTTGTTAATTTGAAAACGGTGAAATAGGGCAGTTAGGTATGTTTTTCTTCTAGCCAACTTACGTCTTGAAGTTAGTTTAAGTTTGGCAGCGTCCCGTTTAGCTTCAGTGTTTTAAGCCATAAGTTTCGTGCTATATTTCAACATCTTGGCATGTGCCAAATGCTTTAAGGGCAGCGTACTAACAAACAGTTCAAGTGGGGTTCAGCACGCGTGGCATTTTTGATATGCGGTGGTTTTTGGTGTTGAAGTGCTATGCAGAGGCTTAGTCATGGCGTGCTTCACCCCTTAACAGGGCGTTATGTGCTTTTGAGGAAAATTGACATGGAAGTAGTAGAAGCGAGTCCAGATTTAGCTCCAATATTAGCGAGTTACGCGAAAGAATGTTTGGAGTCGGGTATCTCTAAGTATTTCGGCGTTGATCAAGATCCTGAAGCTTATTTATCAGGTTTGGCTGAACGTTCTAAGGCAACTTCTGAATTACCAAACGGTTATTTACCCAGCACAACTTATTATTGCGTATCTGGCTCTGAAATCTTAGGTGCTATTCGAATTCGTAAAGGTACGAATGCCAACGTAGAAAATGTCATTGGGCATGTTGGCTACGAAACTAGACCGTCAGCTCGTGGTAAAGGTGTAGCCTCATTTCTCCTCGCTTGGGTGCGAGACCATGTTGTCACTGACTCAGTTATTGTTACTTGTTCAATTGACAATCCTGCATCCCAAAAGGTTATCGAAAACTGCGGCGGTGAGTATCTTGGTAACTACACAAGTGAAAACGAGGGCACTGTAAGGCGCTACCGTTTAGCACGCACATAACAAAGCGTTCAAGAGGGATTCTCAACGCTTGGCAGTTTTGGTTCAAAGTTTAGCTTTTGTGATTATGGCACAATGGTTTAGGTAAGGTGGTGGCGTTGTTCACCCCTTAACGCGGCGTTATAGCGCAAGGCAATGTTGGAGTTTGGTTTGAATAAAGAAGTTAAGAAAAAGATTCATCAAATTAGGGATATTTTGGCGAGTTTTGAGAAATCAGACTTTCATAGTATGACTAGTTTTTATCACTCTTCTGGCTTTCCAAATGGTTGCTGTGGAGATGCTACAGATTTGCTAGGTCTGTATTTATTGCAGTACCACAACTTAGACAGTGAGTATGTCTGTGGTAATGGGCTAGGTGAAAATTTCAACCAATCCCATGCGTGGTTGGTGTGCAATGGTTATATTATTGATATTACAGCAGATCAATTCAATGAAGATGGGTATGAACTACCTGCTGTTGTTATTGAAAAACAAAGCTCGTTTCACGAATTGTTCGATGAAACCACAAGTCGTAATACTAGTGTTAGCTACTTAAAAGGCACGGGTATTCCGAACGTACTATCGAAAGTATTGTCAGTAATGCGCGCGTCGGAAAATGCGCTATAACAAACAATTTAAGAGTGATTCAGCACGCTTGGCATTTTTGGTTTGAGTTGTGTTCAGTGTTTACGGTGGTCAAATTGAGTGTCGTGGTCGCGTGCCTCACACCTTAATTGGGCGTTATGTATCCGAGTTTCGAAAGAATGATCGCACTATTTAATATGAAATAGGTTTGATTATTTTGAGTGTGTTAGAGTACTTTTTTGTTTCAGTGAGGTACGTACAGTGTCAGTAATTCAATTTGCCAAGTTATGGAAAAACCATCCATAACCAAAATCTCCTTGTGATAGGGCTCATTTTCCTAATCAGTGTGCTATTCGTATGGGGGTTGCTCTGGAGGAAACAGGTATCGACACTTCAACTTTTGACCAAAAATATCCTAATAGGCGCTGCTACCCTGGCTTTAAACATAGTCCGAGACACATTTTAGCAGCCCAAGAGTTAGCAAATTGGATCTCTGTTAACCCTAATATATTTGGAAATAAAGAGCTTATTAAAGATCAAAGAGAAAAATCATTAATTGGTCGGAGAGGGATTATCTTTATCAGGAATGGGTGGGGTAGTACCGATCACATTGACGTTTGGGATGGCGAGCATATGAAGGGAGGCGCCCCTGATTGGATTAATCTTGGTGATGAAGTTTGGTTTTGGGAGATAAAACAGTGAAACAAATAACTGCGCTACTTTTATCGTTTGTTAGTTTTTCTTCGTTAGCATTTAATCTGTCAGTTAACAATGGATCATCTTGTACTTTGTTTGAAGAGTCTACCATTTTTGAAACAAAACTAACTTCTCCATGTAATTGGGCAGTTAATGCTCAAGGTGATTTACAGACACTCAGTGTAAAAGGTAACAAAGTAGCCATTCTTCTAGGTCAACCTATATCTTCTAATCAAGCTGAAAAATGGGGGGTAAGTGTCGAACAGAACTGTTCTCTTGAATCTGTTGGTGTAATGATTGATGAGGTTTCAAAAGTAATCGCGGTCAGTAAGCCGCTTGAAGGGGCATTGTTGTGCCCGGTTCTTCCTATAGATCATGTGTTTTTCAAAAGCTACAATTGGTCTCTCTAGCCGCTATACATAACAAAGCATTTAAGAGTGATTCCCAACGCTTGGCATTTTCAGTTCAAGGTTGGGTTTCGTGTTTTTTGGCGCAATGGTTTAGGTTCGTAGTAGCGTTGCTCACACCTTAATGCGGCGTTATGTTTCACATTGATTTATAAGCAATAAATAGTTTTTGGCTTACTTCTTTGGTTGCTTTAGTAGTTTGGCTTTATGGTTTCAGCAACTCAATATCGGCGGTCTAAATACTTTGGGCTCTCGCCAATTTTAGGATTCGAATTTCAGGGTCGCTCCAATTGAAATTATGGCTTTATGCTGAAAATTTATCTTGCTTAAAGTCGCTTTGGTTTTGGTGAGAGGTCTCAATTATTACGCGCTTTGCGTTTATCGTACTTGTCGTAATGGTTGATTGACTCGTGTGATGTGAGTTGAACAATTTCTTGAACACAGCAGTTCTTTGTCAAGAAAGTGAGTCGTTTGTGGTAAAACATAACAAACAATTCAAGAGCGATTCGCAACGCATGGCATTTTTAGTTCAAATCGGCTTTTTTGTTTACGGCGTAATGGCTTAAGTTCAGTGTTAGCGTTGCTCACGCCTTAATTGGGCGTTATTTCCGCAACGGATCTCTCAGGCTGAATGTACGTGGTTGTAGCCTAAGAGTGAAAGTGGCGGGGTAATAGGGTGGAAAAGCGGCGAAAGGGCGAATATTGGTCATTTCCATGCTAGCTTTAAAGCGCTTTAAGCGCACCTTAATATGGCGCAGCAATTAAAGAGTGACGCTAAAGCGATTTAAGGTAGTGAGCTGCCAAATACTTCGGCTTCGATTTTTGCCTGCATACCGAAAATTTCTCGTCATATCAAAAGATTAGGCGTAAACATAGCCGACTTTAGTTGCGGAATAACAAGACGTTCAAGGCGATTCGAAACGCATTGGGGTTATGGTGCCCAAATAGGCACGGATTTATCAGAGTTTATTTTAGGTTAGGGTGCATGTGCGTCTCTCACACCTTAACTGCGCGTTATACATTTTGGGAGTAAGTAGTGGCGGATAATGAAACTCATTATTTGAGAAACTTTGAAGATCAGCTGTATGATGCAGTGTATATGCTGTATTTCTCCTTAGATATAGATCAAGACAATTATAAAGATGATGTAATCAGGCCGCACGTAAGGGCATCAGTCCTTAATACTTGTCTACTACTAGAGTATAGTCCAATTGCTTAATTGAAACACTAGATTTACCGAAACAGTTTTTTGACGATATTGATAAAATGCCCTTTTTGTCTAAATTTGAGTTTTTCTTAAACAAAGTAAATCCTAGTCAAAAATTTGATAGAGGGGCGCTAGTTGTCCAAAGGGTTAAAGAGTTAAAAACCATCAGGGATAGCTATGTTCATCAGAAGGTAAAAAAATCCAAATATGAAATAATCTCGTCAACTGTTTCGGAAGCGGATTATGGATGCACGGAACAGCTAAAGTTTCCTCGAGCACCTAAGAAATGGCGCTCAGAACATGCAGTGTCTGCTCTTAAAGCCGTCAACGATTTTTACAATGAGTATCTATTGAACTGGTGTGCTTTGAATACACAGCAAACTGTAGATCTACTCTTGGGCTCTAAGAAGGCTGATTTAGCTAACCCGATAGGCGCTCAAATTGATTTTGTTGGTGGCTTAGGCCGTGCGGTAACCGAGTGGGGAATAGACTTTAAGTTCATTGGAAAGAATGTATAACAAAGCATTTAAGAGTGATTCTCAACACTTGGCAGTTTCGCTTCGCTCAAGTATAGCCAAGCGTCGCTCACACCTTAATGCGGCGTTATGCCGAAAGAGCTTACGGAACATATATAGAGTATAATATTGCACCTACTAAAAGTGACGAAAACAAAACACTAATTAGATTGAGGCGTATTTTTTGGTAAGAGTTTTGTTGTTTTCTATAGCTTATTATAACGAAAATGGATGCAATTATTGGTAGTAATATCAAAGGTCTTCTTAGCGCAATATCTAAGAATAGTGAATTCATAATATAGGTAGTTTCTCCGAACAATTCGCGGCTAAGGGCCGAAAAATGTTCACGAGAAAGAATTAGGAAACAATAACCTCCGAAAAGAAAGATAGTTGTAAATAGCAACAGCTTGTTAGTGAAGTTCAATGTTTTATTTTTTATGGTGTTTAAATATCGCTTCATCATAAGCCTCTACTTAGAGCTTTGAGTTTTCATTGCTCTAATTTGACCTCTGATTTTTGTTGAGGCTAGTTGATAAGCATCTATTTTTATATTGAATTTGTCTATTGCAGATTTAGCGTTCCCAATTTTATCGATTACCTTTAAGGTCACGTCACCTTTACTAGAACCAAAGGATGTTCCTTTCACTTCTACATCAACTTGGCTTCCAATAAAGTTTTCGTACTGTAAAAGTTTCTGAGCTGACTCATTTTCTACAGTCATCCACTCTGTTTGAGCGTGCCCAAACACTAAAGTGCTTGATTCTCCACCTACAGATAAATAGTCAGCAATACCATATAAACGTGCTGGAGCTTTACCATCATTAGGCTTTGTTTCGATATAGCAGCCGGATATTAAATTGACTCCTATCGGTAGTTTGGGGATACCAGCACCTAAACCACTAATAGTAATCCTAACTTTCATTAATAATTTTCCTATATTTCCATTCTTATACGCCTATTATGGCATATGGAGGTGCTGCGTTGGTCATTGGTTTATAGCCAAGCGAGTGAGCTCTCAAATTTACGATTACTGTGATGCAACAAAAGATGTTGAAAGGTTTGAATCTCCTGGTTTCGGCATAACAAAGCATTTAAGAGTGATTCCCAACGCTTGGCATTTTCGTCTCCGCGTTGGGTTTCGTGTTTACGGTGTCTTGGTTTGGGTTAGCTGATTAGCGTTGCTCACACCTTAATGCGGCGTTATGCCTAAATGAGGAAGTATGGAGTCTATTTACAGTATTATTCAGGAAAATCCTGATTATTTCGCTTGGGTCTTCGGTTTAGTCAATGCACTCTGGGGGATCTTTCTATATTTCAACAAGCAAAGTCATGACAAAGCCCTAGAAAACTTAAAGCATGGATTATCGTTAGAAGCAGAGAGAAGAAAAAAATATTCGAGCTTAAGGTTTCTCAATACGAAGCGTATGTCTCCAATTTAGATGAGTTCGGGAAAAAGCATCAAGTTGATCTTCCAGCAAAGATGCAGCCAATCTTTGACAAGTATTTCAACGATTATCTCGCGGCAGCACAAGTAGGAGATAAAGACAAAGAGCGTGAAGTTTTGTGTTGGTTCGGAACGCAAGTCTCAGAGGTCATGCGTGATAGCACTGAAGACTTAATGAAATTACAAGCAGAGTCTAACAAATTAAAGCTCACAGCGACTGACCAAATGGTTGAAACATTTGCTTGTTTGGAAGCTTTGACAAAAGCGTCCTCAGACAAGTCCAATGAATTTATGAGTAAATTTCTTGAAATAGTCTTATCTCAAAATAATGAGCTATCTGCAAAATTGCAGGAAGAGCTAGCCAGTTTAGGTAAAGAAACCCAAGCCGTTGCTAAAGAGTTGATGGAGCAGATGAGGCAAGAGCTGCAAACAATTTAGGCATAACAAATTGTTCAAGAGTGATTCGGCACGCGTGGCATTTTTACCATACGTTAGTTTTAGTGGTTAAGGTGCTATGCGGAGGCTTCGGTATTGCGTGCCTCACACCTTAACAAGGCGTTAGTACGGGTTTTACATCAAAGGTCATAAGTTTTGGTGTTTATCTGTTTTGGTGCTCGTCTTTGCACCTTTCAGGTTGTGCCTCTCACGTTCTTTCCGGTGGCACTATATGCGGAGTGTTTGCTTTGACTTCTCCGTTTACGGCTTCTAACTATTAGCCTATTTCTTTGGTGCTTCTTCATTTTCGTGGTGGCTTTTGAGAGAACCTTGATTACTTTTTGTGTGGCTGTTGAAGTGCGAGGAAAGAATCCTTTTCTAATTTGAAGTCAGTAAAAGTAGGGGAGTTCAGTGCGTTTTTCTTCTAGCCAACTCTCGTCTATCAATGGCGGTAAAGTTTTGTAGCTGCCCGTCTCACTTCAGTGTTCAAAGCCTTTCATATCATGCCACTTTTCAATATCTTGGAGCGCATAAATAGAAGTAGCGCATGTACTAACAAATTGCTTAAGAGTGATTCGTAACGCGTGGCATTTTTACTTTGCGGTGGCTTATGATGATTAAGGCGTTGTGCGGTAGCTTTTGTATTGCGTTACTCACACCTTAGCAAGGCGTTAGCTATAATGACAAATTTGCCTAATATTAATTGGAGGAATAATATGAATGGAATCTTACCTGACTTGATTCAAAGCTTTGAAGAATGCTTAAAAATGGTTGGTGGTCAAAGAGATCATTACGATGTTGACGCAGCATTGGCGATGACTTTTATTTTGATGCAAAGAAAAGTTTTCAATGAACAAGAGCGTAGTATCCTGTCCATGAAATTATCCGAAAAGTGTTTAAAACGGGGAAATATATTTAATGATGTGAATGAGCAAGCTGAATTTTTAGAAATGGCCAGTTTTTATCCTGAGACAGTAAAATATTTGGTTAATAACGGAGTGTTTAATCTTTCAACTCTTCGTCTTGCACTGGATAAATTGAATCATGAAGTACGTAAGAGTAGCGGCTATAGCTCTATGGCACAATGCATGATGTACACTCAAAGTAAAGCTGATAGTGCAATCATCATTCAAAACTGTATCAATTTGATAGATAGCTAACAAACTGTTTAAGAGTGATTCGCAACGCGTGGCATTTTCACTATGCGTTGGTTTAAGTGATTAAGGTGGTATGCGGCGGCTTTTGTATTGCGTTGCTCACCCCTTAACTGGGCGTTATGTTGAGAAGGAAGTTATGAAAACTTTATTGAAACAAAGTAAATTGGTCAGTTTTAAATTAATGTATAGCTTTATCACTAAAGTATTAATTTGTGGCATGTTTGCTTACTACTTAGTCGAGATATCTAAGGCTCCATTTTTAACACAATTAGGATACATCGTATTCTTTTGTGCTGTATCTTTAGCTGCTGAGTATTTAGCAGCTAAACCGAAACAGTCGCTAGAAGTTGTGCTTGATGGTAATAGTTTATCTCTTTTAGGGACAAGTATAAATACTGCTGATATTAATGAAATTTTGTATGCGCAAACCAAAAGGTTTGAACATACGGTAAGGTTTCGTTTCAAAAATCAGACATATCAAGACTTTGAACTAGCTTCTCCTGACTTAATTGAAGATCTAAGATTTTACCATTTTCTGGTTGAAAACCAGTTGCCTGTGAAGATGCTAGATAGTCATGAACGCGTTGCTTAACATCTCAACATAACAAATTGTTCAAGAGTGATTCGGCACGCGTGGTATTTTTACTATGCGTTGGGTTTAGTGATTAAGGTGGTATGCGTAGGCTTCGACATTGCGTGCCTCACCCCTTAGCAGGGCGTTATGTTGAATAGGGCTTCAAAGCCCACAGGTATTCAGCTAATCTCTTCTTCCACACAATATCTTAGGTATATACATGATTGTTCACGTTACAATTCCCGTTAGTGATTTAGAAAGAAGCCGGAAGTTTTATGAAGAAGCTTTTAGTCCACTAGGGTACAAAATTGCATTTGGTGAAAAAGGTAAATTTTGGGCTTTCGACCTCGGTAAGGGCTTCTTATTCGAGATCTGTAGTGCTAAGACTGAGGGTGCTTTAACAAGCTTTCATATTGCCTTCCGTGTGGCGAGTCAGCAAAAGGTTCGAGAGTTTTATAACTCAGCTATTTCAGCAGGAGCGCGAGACAACGGAGCTCCAGGACCGCGACCTCACTATACCGAGAACTATTATGCCTGCTTCGTTCATGATCCAGATGGTCATAATATTGAAGCTGTCTTTGACACCTGGAAGTCTTGATGCAGTTGAAAATGCGGTAAAAGTTTAATGTAAAACACGTGCTGAGTTTCAACATAACAAACTGTTCAAGAGTGATTCGCAACGCGTGGCATTTTTACCATGCGTTGGGTTAAGTGATTAAGGTGGTATGCTGCGGCTTTTGTATTGCGTTGCTCACACCTTAACAGGGCGTTATAGCGCTAGGCGATAGTGTTGCATTGATCGCAATTTCAATTACCGCCTGTCTCTGGCATAAGATGCGATAAATTAAACTAAAAACATACAGTTTAATTCGTTATTCATTTGAGTGAATATTTGCCTTTTCAAAGTGAAAAGGAGTTACACATGGAGAGTTTGGTTTATACAGGAACAGAGCTGAAGTGGCACGGGCGCGGTACCTTTAAAGCGACTTCTGGAATGAAGGGTTATCAATACCCTGAAGACCAGTGTGTTCCAGATAAAGGTCCTGTCCCAGAGGGAAAATACTATATTCCTCTTATATTGGGAGCTTTGGCTGAAGATGATGGTTCTGGCTTTTGTGTGCTTAAACCATCATGGCAGGTTCAAGAAATACCGCGTGGAGAAAGCGCAGGCGAGTGTGATCCTTACTGGGCTAACTGGGGCTATAATCGGGTGCGCTTTGAACCATACGACGAGGTTACCAAAAAAAGATGCAGACCTTCGAGAAGTGGCTTTTACCTTCATGATTCAACTAAAGGATACAGCCATGGCTGTATCGAAGTGGAAGGACGCTTCTTCAATGAACTTAGAGCGTTTATCAAAAAAACAGATGCTCGGAAGCTTATGTTAAGTATCAAATACCAACCGAATGTAAAAACTAATGGTGGAACTTATGTTGGCTAGAATCTGTATTTTATTATTTTGTTGCCTCCCCTTTTTGTCGTTCGCGCAGCAGACTGCAAGTAGTTTCGTTGACTTCGAGAATACACTTTCAAATTGTGTTTCTATTGATACTAGCGATACTTATGACCGTAACAATCTAACTCTAGTAGATATGAAGCTGACACTAGAAAAAAATATAGGTAGCTGTGGGTGCAAATCTGCCATAGCATCTATTACGCTTGAAAGCATGCCTTCTGGTAGTTCAAGCTTTGACTTTGCTTTGATCAAGTCTCGCATTATATCAGTTCCTTTATTGCTCGATAATACATTGAAAAATGTTAGCAGCATCAAGGGTGCTTTGGCTTGCGGTAATAACTAGCGCAATAACAAAGCATTTAAGAGTGATTCCCAACGCTTGGCATTTTTGGTGTAAAGGTTGGGGTTTGTGTTTACGGTGATATGGTTAAGGTTTGGTAGTAGCGTTGCTCACACCTTAATGAGGCGTTATGCTCCAACATGAATAGGAATACAATTTTTACTCAAAAAACAAGGAAAGTTATGACTCGATTGAACATTAAAGATCTATATACTGTAGTTTCTCCCAAAGAACTTTGGAAGGTTTACAAAATGATGTATGGCGCTGCGGTAGGGGCTCTCATCCAGGATTACAAAAGCTAAGGTTAGGAAAGGATCTTCATTATGCATTAGATCCGTTTGTTCCAGACAACGCATTGATTATCCCTAATAGAAAGTTTGGAATCAGTTTTGCTGACTCCTTAGAAAAATTACGAAAGCAGCTCGTTAGTGGACGGGCTTGGAAGTTAAGTGTTGGTAAAAAGCTGCCAGAAGGATTGTGTTTTAACTATTTAGATAAAGACCATCCTTTACTTAACGTTTCAAAACCAATGCCAGCAAGAGAGTTGCAAATGCGGTTAGAAGAGTTGGCTGAGATAATGATAAATACTAATCAAAAGGTATAAACTATGAAAGAATATTTTTTGCCACCGAAAGTTTTTGATGAGATTCTGGCATACGCAAAAAAAGAAAATTTTTCCGAGTTAGAAAAATTGGTAGGTAAACATGATAATGGGACGATATTTGTCGAACCATGGGAAGTCGAGATGCTCTTGAATGTGGCGAAATTATGGCGACTAGAGGCTTTATTGAAATACCCTTTTTGGGATAGTGACCATCCTAAATACGATCCTTGTCAGGAAGATTTATTCATGGATGAGCAAGAAGAAAAATGGGGTAAAATTGCTATGACATTCCCCGACGATTAATTAAGCATAACAAAGCATTTAAGAGTGATTCCCAACGCTTGGCATTTCTCATTCTATCGTTGGCTTTAGTGTTTACGGCACAATGGTTTAGTTTGGGTGGAATGCGTTGTTCACCCCTTAATGCGGCGTTATGTTCTTGGAGGAAATTGTGGGCTATCAAAGGGATAGGGTAACTTTCAGCGTTTTCCATAAACTTGCTTTAACTATTTACAAATGCTTAAAATT
>NZ_JAWOUB010000034.1:0-18078 GCF_033339195.1 Vibrio sp. 811 | reverse complement strand
TGGTGATTTCTCCAATTGATTTTCCGGTGTAGCGGTTTCCGACGTCTCGGAAAACCAAGTAGTTCTCTCAAAGTTACTTTTATTAACGGCGCATACCCTGTTTTCTTTAGAGAAAATTTTAGATTTTTTTGAAAATAATTCGCTTGGAGGGGTAATCGTGACAAAGCGGATAAAAAAGCAAAAAAACTTTCATTTTTCGCTAAAGCTTCTTTTCGAATTGTCGATACAGGCAGGTTTTGCGTTAAATTCGGGCAAGGCCGTTCATCAGCCAAGCAAGGTCAATGCTAGGTTTGGCGCTTGTTTTGCTTGCGCCAGAATAGAAGTACTGACCTGTTGTAAAATCTGTTGCTTCACCATTTGCGTAGTTTCTTTGGCATAGTCAGTGTCTTGGATACGACTGTTGGAAGCGGCTAAGTTTTCGTGGATGTTATCGAGATTATTGATCGCGTGATTAAAGCGGTTTTGATACGCGCCTAACTCCGCACGACTGCCATCTACCGTTTTCAAAGCATCATCTAAAATGCCGACCGCCATCTGAGCGCCACCGACCGTGCTAATATCAATACTATCTACCGCTCTATTTACGGTGACATACTTGCCAAGTTCTAACTCATCAGCCAGGCCACCACTGAAGGTTGGTCCAGGGTATTTTATGGCGTCCTTGTGGGACATGAGTAACTGCAGTTGCCCCTCTTCATTAACAGACGCTTTCACTTTATCGGTTTGCCCATTAATGTAAGTCGCGAGTTCTTCTATATCGTCGCCAGCTTTAGCTTCAATACGGATCTCCTGCTCTTCAAAATTGTTATCACGGTAGCTGATAACAATTTCATTATTTCCGTTTTGAACCGTCCAATCTGAACTGACTCTTTGATATGAGCTCATTGAAAAGCTACCTAAAGATTCCGGCTGCATGGTCCGCAGGCCAATTTGTACCGCTTCACCAGCCGTTGCACCGATTTGAAAAGACGATGTACCGAATGTGCCATTCAGCAATTTACGTCCGCCAAAGGAGGTCGTTTCTGCAATACGACTTAACTCATCATTTAAAGCAGAAACTTCTTCTTGCAGTGCAGTGCGCTCCGCTTTGCTGTTTGAACCATTGGCTGACTGTAGCGACAAATCACGCATACGTTGCATGATATTGGTCACCTCATTCATCGCGCCTTCCGCAGTTTGCATGATGGAAATGCCGTCATTCGCGTTACGTACCGCGACATCCAAACCACGCATTTGTGATTGCAAGCGGTTGGATATTTGCAGACCCGCAGCGTCATCCTTTGCGCTATTAATACGCTTCCCTGAAGACAAACGCTCCATGGATTGATTCAGCATATCCGTTGCACTGGTCAAATGACGCTGTGCGACGAGTGCTGCCACATTGGTATTAACGGTGATCGCCACGAGACACAGACTCCAAATAAATTAAGGCTTTGAGTACTTATCGACCAAGTAACAGAAAAGTTTAGTGTTTTTTGAAAAGAGATTGGAATAGAAATAGAAAACAAAAGCCCTCCATTGGAGGGCTTAAGAAATGAAGTCTGAGAACTTACTTGATGGCTAGCTCCGCGAGCATTTCTTGCGAAGGAGCGAAGAAGTACGCACCAGTTACCGCTGTTGTGAAACGAAGCATTTGGTCTGTTTTACCATCTGTCACGCCGTACATACTTTCTAGCATCACTTTAATGTTATGAAGTGTATTGCAGTAAGAAATAAACAGCAGGCCATGAGGCCCTGTCACCGTCCCGTATGGTAAGCTGTGGCGAACAATCTTCAAACCTTTACCTTCTTCTTTGATATCAACGCGACCAACGTGTGATGCAGCAGGAACGTCTTCTAGCTCGATAGAGTCTGGCTTGGTACGACCAATCACTTTTTCTTGCGCTTTGACATTCAAGCGATTCCAAGCGGCAAGGTTATGTTCAAAGCGCTGAGCCATAACATAACTGCCTCCAGCAAATGGGCCCTCTTTTACTAGAGCCACATCAGCGCGAGCCTCCCCTTTCGGGTTTTCTGTACCATCAATGAAGTCTGTCATATCACGAGCATCAAGGTAACGGTACCCATATGTTTCGTCCACAATGGTGACATCTTGTGCCGTCTCTTCTAGGAACTTACGCAACACGTAAAAATGCAAGTCGTGACGAGTCGAGTGACAGTGAATCAGTACATCTACGTCTGTTGCTGGAGCAACGATGTCACCTTCGCCAAGTTGAGTAAAATCAATAAGCTCTTCTGGCGCGTCTACATTAAGGTGTTCCCAAAACGATTTTGTGAATGCGATAGAAAGCGTCAGCGCTGCACCCGGCTGGGTAATGTTTAACTCTTCCACCAACTTTGGTAGTGCTTTCAGTTTTTCTAATACGTTTTCACGGTTTTGGTTCACTTTGAGTTGAGTGTACAGTGCAAATGGCCCGGCTTCTGGCACGATCGCCGTTTGAGCTTGTGACATTGAGGTTTCCTCTATTACTTTGCCCCAGAGTGGGAAGTTATTGTTTTTAATTCTTTGAATGCTGCTGTTCATCGCGCGCCAATTGTGGCACTTGAAAACAGTCTTTTACCCATCTTCCATTTAGAAGATAGATCATAAACCAAGCTAATAAGGTAATGGTAAGGGCGTTTGCCCAATTAAACACTCCATGTTCTAGGTACACATGATACATGGTCTGAGCAAGTTGAATACCGCACAAGATCAAAGTGATCTCGCGACCATAGCGAGTAATTCTGTTTACCCATCCTCTGTCGGGATGACGAAGCCCCATTAACCACATAAGAAGCAAACTTGGAATGCCCATCGCCAAACCTAAATACAACGTACTTGAATCTGGGTAAACAATAGCGAGTAGCTTACTGCCACTATCACGACTTACACCAGCCATGGCAAACACCACCCATGAACGCACAAGAAACATCCATCCCACCCATAAAATGATCGGCGCCTTTAAAAATCCATGGGCGTCATATTGGTCAAACGAATAGCGCACAACATCTTCTTCTTTATGTGATAAAAACGTCACTTTAACCTATCGTTTCAGAGTTGCAAGCCAACAAAGATGAGAACTGAAGTTCATTTCAGCACCTTACACAGGTAAACTAAACAAAGATTTACAGCGACGTTGATGAGAAACATGAAAAAAAGAACTCCTGCCACCCCTGTGCCTTCTCAAGAAACTCAAGCCGAAGCGATGAGAATTGCCAAATCCACGCAGAAACCGGGGCAAACCAAAGAGCAAACCAAGCTTATCGCTCAAGGTATCGAAAAAGGCATCGCGCAATATAAGAAACAACAAAAAGAGCGCAACCGCCAAGCCGATAAAGCGAAGAAAAAACAGCAACGTGAAAAACAACGTCAGCATGAAGAGATTATCGAACAAGACAATATCACCGACGATGCGCCAAACCATTCATCAAGCAAACTGCCTTGGACACTACTTGTTCTGAGCTGGATTGGCTTTGCTGCTTACATAGTATTGGGGAAATAGCTAATGAAACGCCTGTTACTTGGACTTTTTGTCGTGCTTCTAACGGGTTGCACGATGCCTTCTCACCTTACTCATGCTCAAAGTCAAGATGTTCATATTCGCATTGACGCGCAATTCGACCCTGAGCGATGCGAATACAAAGGCGAAGTCACCGGAAGTGAAGGCCATTGGTATAACTACATTTTCATGACTAATGACGCGATGATGCAAGGCGCGATGAACGATTTAAAAAACAATGCAGCGGCTATCGATGCGGACACCGTTTTCATGGTCTCCCCACAAGATTTTATCACTTCATTTAGCGTGCTGGGTTCCGCCTACCGCTGCAATGGATGAGGCCTGAATATGAAAAAAGCCAGCAATTGCTGGCTTATGCACGAAATCCAAGACTGCTAGCGATATCTCTCTCCCGCTCTAGAACCCATTGGCTATCAAAAGGCCCCCAATCTGAAAGTTGATAATAGCCGTCATTATGACGTCGGCCATCTTGAACGAATATGAGTTCAATGCCGATCCCAGGTAACGCCTTGAGTACATCTTGAATAGTACGACGAGGCCACCCCGTTTTTTCGATCAACTTTGGCACATTCGGCCTTTCTAGGTTTTCCACCAACAAGGCCAAATATAGCCGCCTTGCAAAAACAGGACTCAATTCCATTGACACCTCCTAAAATTGTGCTGATTCATTATTTCGTTTTTGCTCAGCGAGGTGTTGCGTTTGATCAATAACTCGACTTTTCCATTTGATTTAGACGAATTTTTATTCGATTTATAGCGCATTCATCGTAAATAAGTTATGTGACATTAGTTATCTCAATCTATCTGAAAATATTTTCCACCGCATTTTGTCAGTTTGATTGCTTCTTGATAGGATGCTTTAACAGCCCAAATCACTTAAGTGCGTCTTAACCGCGCCAGTGAAAAATAGAACAAAGAAAAAGGAAACACTATGTCAATTACCATGTTTGGTATTCCCAACTGCGATACGATCAAAAAAGCCAAGAAATGGTTAGAAGCCGAGGATATTGCTTACGACTTCCATGACTACCGTAAGCAAGGCATTGATGCAGAAATGGTAAGTGAATTTTGTCGCGCTTTAGGTTGGGAACAGGTGCTCAATAAACGTGGCACAACCTACCGCCAATTAGCGCAAGAGCAGAAAGACACACTTAACGAGGAAAACGCCATCGCTCTTTTGGTAGAAAACCCTGCGATGATTAAACGCCCAATTTTAAAAGTGAATGATCAACTTCATATCGGTTTTAAAGCTGATCAATACGCTAGCATTTTCAACTCTTAAATAAAGGAATACTCAAGGATGACAGACAGTCCAGTATTGGCACTTGCTAAAGATCTGATCAGTAGACAGTCCGTAACGCCGGAAGACGCAGGTTGTCAGGATTTGATGATCGAGCGCTTAAAAGCACTCGGGTTTGAAATTGAAGTGATGGTATTTGAAGACACCACGAACTTCTGGGCTCGACGTGGTTCAGAAGCGCCGCTATTTGCGTTTGCTGGCCACACCGATGTGGTACCAGCTGGCAAATTGGAACACTGGAATACACATCCGTTTGAACCGACCATTATTGATGGTTACTTGCATGGCCGCGGCGCAGCTGACATGAAAGGGTCGCTAGCTGCTATGGTCGTTGCTGTCGAACGCTTCATTGAAGAAAACCCAGACCACAAAGGCTCAATTGGCTTTTTGATTACGTCAGATGAAGAAGGGCCATTTATCAATGGTACCGTTCGCGTTGTAGAAACGTTGATGGAACGTGGTGAGAACATCGATATGTGTATTGTTGGTGAACCATCCAGCACCGACGTGGTTGGCGATGTAGTGAAAAATGGACGCCGTGGATCCATCACTGGTGATTTAACGGTAAAAGGAACACAAGGTCACGTGGCCTACCCTCACCTAGCCAGCAATCCAGTGCACGAGTCTCTACTCGCGATTCATGAACTCGCGACGACAGAATGGGACAAAGGGAATGATTACTTCCCACCGACTAGTTTCCAGATCCCGAATGTATCGGCTGGCACTGGTGCGTCTAACGTTATTCCTGGCGAGTTCCATGTTCAGTTCAACCTACGTTTTAGTACTGAGCTTAACAATGACGCAATTGTTCAGCGTGTTACCGAAACATTGGACAAGCATGAGCTGGACTACGACCTAAAATGGACATTCAACGGAGACCCATTCCTGACCGATACGGGCGCACTGCTAGACGCGGTTGTAGCTGCTGTGGCCGAAGTCAATGATACGAAGCCAGCGCTACTTACAACTGGCGGTACGTCTGATGGTCGTTTTATTGCTCGAATGGGAGGTCAAGTCGTAGAGTTAGGCCCTGTTAACGCTACGATTCATAAAGTGAACGAGTGTGTGAAAGTCGACGATCTTGAAAAGTTGACGGACATGTACGAAAACACGTTGAAACACCTATTGGCGAAGTAATCAGCGAGAACACAATGACACCAGAGCAACTCACCGGAATCACTGATTCCCATCTTCAATCCACACTAGTGGGGCAAAAGGCATTTATGCTTCACCCTAAAGTAGTCAATGACTTATTGAAGATGATTAATGCCGCAACCGAAGCAGGTTTCAAAATGGAAATCGCCAGTGGTTTTCGTGACTTTAATCGCCAAAAAGCCATCTGGAACGGGAAGTTTTCTGGTGAGTTGCCAATTCTCGACATAAACTCCCGCCCTTTGAATAAAGCAGAGTTAAATGACGAAGAGAAATTGATGGCCATTTTGCGCTGGTCGGCATTGCCCGGAGGAAGTCGTCATCATTGGGGTTGTGATTTTGATGTCTATGCGCGCAATTTATTGCCTGCTGACACCAAACTCAAGTTGGAACCTTGGGAGTATCTTGAAGGCCACCAGCAGGCGTTCTACCAATGGTTAAAAGCCAACCTTGGTCGGTTCGGTTTCTTCTTCCCTTATCAGCATGATTTAGGTGGCGTTTCGATTGAGCCTTGGCACATTAGTCACCGCGCTGTCGGGCAGCAATGCCTCGAGCAGTTGACGCTTGATGTACTCAGAAGCCAGTTGATTAAACAAAATCAGACCGACAACATTGCAGGGATTGACGTCATACTGAATAATTTGGATAACGTCGTTGCCAAATTTATTCACAATATCACGCCGCCGGAGGCTCTATGATAGAAATACTAACCAATCCTTGGGTCATTATTATTGTAGTGTTGAGCGTGGTCATTGGTAATATTGCCGCACTCAAATATACCGCAAAAATGAAGTTTGGTCAGATGGATAAAAGCCGTAAGAACGATTTAGATAAGCTGAACACATTGGATAAACAGCGCTACGCTGAAGAAGATAAAAACAAAAACGAGCCTCGTTAGTTCCTCACCAGCTTCATCTCGACACATTTAATCTAAACATCAAAAAAGGGACCACTAGGTCCCTTTTCTATCATTAAGTAAACACGCCGCGTTAAGCTCGCTTTGTTTACTGCTTCACTGTTGCAGCCAATACAGGCGCTAGTGATTTCAAAAACTCTTCTTCTACTGGCTTGCCAGAGGAGTCGGTGATATTGATAGACGTACGGTTGCCTAAATCACCAAGTAAGAATGTGTACTTACCAGCGGCTAACTCCACTGGTTTAACGCCGATATCGTTCCAGAATTCATCATCCGGAGACGCATATTTCGCAGTGATTGTGCCCTGAGACTGGCTACGCTCTTCAATCTTAAAGCCCATCTTAGGTAGAATATTAGGCAGACGTTGCCAAAGCATGTTGTATTGCGCACGCGCGATAATCACAGGAAGTCCGCTGCGGTCTTTACCCATTGTGATTGGGATCTGTTTAACCAACTCTTGCGCTTTACGCTGTGCTTCTTCACGCACTTCTTGGTCGTAGCGAGCGGTGACCAAGTTCGTCATGAATACATTGTAGCGCTCACGGTTGGTCGCCGTTACTTCTTTCACTTGATTGCCTTCACGCCAGTCAATAAGGCTCACCTTAAAGCCGTGTCGACCATTTGCTTCAGCGCGTACGATTTCATATCGGCTGCCAATTTCTAGCTCTTCATCTGGCGAATCCCAAGTCACCCATCCTGTCTCGATGCGAGAGTCTGTTTGGCTTTCAACTGGAATCTCGTTAGCCGCGACCATGTTTTGCACCGTTTGCCAAACTTTATCTAGTTCATCTTTACGAAGTAGCCAAAGTGTCACTTCACCATCACTACTGCGGTCCAAACGTGCACCGGGAATAAGCTCTAGGACTTGTTGAGGTGGACGAATGTCGACATCTTTACCTACACCACCAGCGTAGTTACCCTGAGGGATCTCGTAGTTAGGGTAAAACTGAGGCTGTGCACCCTGTGGGACATTCCACTCACCCAAATTTGGGGAGTTCAAATACTCGAAGTCATCTTTTGCTTGACGACGTTGATTGGCACCACCTGAACAGGCAGTCAATACGAATACAGCTAATGAACTTAACACTAACTGGCTTGAAAGCTTCATCTATACTCCTAAAACACCGAGGGCGCTTTGGCCCCCAGTATGAACTTCAATCCTAGTAACTCAATCTTAATAGCTCAATCTTAATAAATATGGGCGTCTGTTAGCGCCTGCTCGACGATCGGCTGCGATTTTTCAGAAAGCGTAGTTAAAGGAAGACGCAAACCACCTTCTTCAATCAAACCAAGCTTTTGCGCTGCCCATTTTACTGGGATAGGGCTTGCTTCGATGAAAAGGTTTTTATGTAGAGTCATCAAGCGTTGGTTAATCGCTTCTGCTTCTTCGTACTTACCTTCACTTGCCAAATGGAACATGTCTGCCATGTCTTTAGCTGCAATATTGTTCGTTACCGAGATAACACCATTGCCGCCAAGTTTCACAAAATCCAGCCCTGTCGCATCATCGCCACTTAGTAAGATAAAATCTTCGCCACAAAGTTCACGATGAATTGCAATTCGTTCCAAATCGCCCGTTGCATCTTTTAGAGCCACGATATTATCAAGCTTTGACAAGCGTGCCACTGTTTCTGGCTGCATATCAACAGCAGTACGGCCTGGTACGTTGTACAAAATTAGAGGCACATCACTCGCTTCGGCAATTGCCTTGTAATGTAAAAACAAACCCTCTTGAGTTGGTTTGTTGTAATACGGTGTCACACTCAGGAAGCCAGCAATACCAGAATCAGCCAGTAATTTGCTAAATGTTACTGCCTCATGGGTTGCATTTGCACCCGTGCCAGCAATCACAGGGATGCGACCGTCGGCAAACTCAACAGTTTTATTAACGACCTTTACATGCTCTTCAATGGTCAGTGTCGCTGACTCACCTGTTGTGCCTACTGCCACAATACCGTCTGTACCCGCTTCAACGTGGTACTCTACTAGCTTTTGCAGACCGTCAAAGTCTACTTCGCCATCTGCTTTGAATGGCGTAATCAGCGCTACGATACTTCCTGAAAACATGTTTATCTCCCTCATTTAACTCTTTCTGCATGGTACTGTAATGCGATTGAAAAACACAAGAGCGTAAACTCGCTTACAAAGTACAAATGAATGAATAATTACCAGTTGTTAGAGGTCTAGCAACTTAATTGCTCTATTTGGTTTGATTAACGGCAATATTGATAATCGTGTTGGGCTTTCGAGTGACTTTAGAATCTATCAGTGATTTGGAAAATACTGAAGAGCACAAGCAAGGAAAATATACTCTTTGGTCTTGTTAGCCAAGTCAGATCTAAGTGAATAAAACGGCCAGACAATAGGCAAGCACATCATGCAAACGTTTTGTTTATCCTATAGCCTGCATTTACTGTTTATTTCCCACCACTCCCCTCAAGCTCCGACTGCTTTTTTATGGACTAAAAAAGAACTGGCTCGATATTTCTTCGCAATATCTGTGCTAACATCTCTCTATTGAAGAAAGGACAAGAAGCTCATTTATGAAGCAACATCTGGTACTTACAGCAGTTGGAACGGACCGTCCAGGCATTTGTAACCAAGTAGTACAGCTCGTTACTCAAGCTGGTTGTAACATAGTCGATAGCCGTATCGCTATCTTTGGCAGCGAATTTACGCTGATCATGCTCCTGACTGGGAACGCCAGCAGCGTGACTCGAGTTGAAACACAATTGCCCCTGCTTGGCCAAGAACATGACCTTATTACGATCATGAAACGCACAGCGGCGCACGAACTGCTCGATAACAGCTACACCATGGAAGTGTTTATTGAGTCTGAAGACCGCCCTGGGTTAACTGAAAAATTTACTAAGTTCTTCGCTGATCAGCAGATTGGTTTAGACTCTCTTAGCGCGCAAACCATCAGCAAGTCGAAAATTCAACTCGATTCTGACCAGTTTCACATTGCGATTACTGCATCTGTAAGCGCGGATTTTAATTTGATGCAATTACAAGAAGACTTCGATGAACTTTGTAAGTCGCTCAACGTACAAGGTTCTCTGAATTTCATTAAAAACACACTATAAAGTAAAGGAAATCAAAATGAATACGCTGACAGCAGGCTCGCCAGCGCCAGCCTTCTCTTTGCTCGACCAAGACGGAAATACCGTTTCTCTTGAAGACTTTAAAGGCAAGAAAGTACTTTTCTACTTTTACCCTAAGGCGATGACGCCGGGTTGTACTACACAAGCAAAAGGCCTTCGTGACATCAAAGCTGAACTCGATGCACATAACGTGGTGGTACTCGGCGTAAGCATCGACCCTGTAAAGCGTCTAGGCAAGTTCATCGAGCGCGATGATTTAAACTTCACTCTGCTTTCTGATGAAGACCATGCCGTTGCTGACCAGTTCGGCGTTTGGGGCGAAAAGAAATTCATGGGCAAAGTCTACGACGGTCTTCACCGCATTAGCTTTCTGATCAATGAAGAAGGCGTGATCGAACATGTGTTCAACAAGTTCAAAACCAAAGATCACCACGAAGTCGTATTAAACTACTTAAACGAAAACGCTTAAACGCTATTGTTTTTCTACAAACAAAAAGCCCAGCAAACTGCTGGGCTTTCTTTTAACCATCGTACCTTTGGTAACAACTACTCTTGTTCGACAGGTTCGTTTTCTTCCGTGCTTGGTAATGCATGCCATACGGCTTTGACTAATGTCGCTAAAGGAATGGCGAAGAACACCCCCCAAAAACCCCACAGCCCACCAAAGACTAATACAGCCACAATGATAGCAACTGGGTGTAAGTTTACTGCCTCGGAAAACAGAACAGGAACCAACACATTACCATCCAGCGCCTGGATAATACCGTAAGCAAGCAACAACCAATAAAACGGAGGCGTTAAACCCCATTGGAACAAACCAACGATAGCAACAGGTACAGTAACAGCCGCCGCACCGATATAAGGAATCAAAACCGACAGACCAACGGCTACGGCAAGCAACGCCGAGTAACGAAGATCTAAAAGGGCAAAAGTCACGTAGCTCACACCGCCCACGATTAAAATCTCTAACACTTTACCGCGAATGTAATTTGATATCTGCTCGTTCATTTCATGCCAAACTTTATTCGCCAATTTACGGTTTTTCGGCAGAATACCGCTTGCGATTCGCAGCATTTCTTCTTTGTCTTTAAGCAAAAAGAAGATCAGAAGTGGCACTAAGATCAAATATACCGCTAGCGTTGCAATGCTAACTAATGAAGCAAGCGACCCTTTGACGACACTTTCACCCAGCCCCAATGCTTGGTTTTTGGCGTTCGTCACCACGGTTTCTACTATTTCTAAATTGGCTAGTTCAGGGTGGCGCTCTGGCAATGTGACAATAAACTTTTGTAGCCCGTTGTACATGTTCGGAATATCGTTAATTAGATTACCGACCTGAGTCCAAATCGTCGGAACCAAGCCAAACAACGCAATTAACATTAACCCGACAAAGACCAAGATCACGATAATAACCGACAAAGTGCGCGGCACGCCCATACGACACATTTTGACAACTGGCCATTCAAGTAGATAAGCCAAAACGATCGCGACAAGTAATGGCGCAATCAAGTGTCCAAAGAAGTAAATGGTGATAAAGCCAAACAGCAAGATCGCGACGAGACTTACTGCGTGAGGGTCAGAGAAACGTCGTTTATACCAACGACTAACCATTTCAAACATCTTATGCGGATTCCTTATTGAAGACAGTCAATGTGTAGTGCTCTGATGTAGATTGGCAATCAACTGAGTACCCTTGGGCACTAAGATAGTTCACAATGTCTCGTTTAGAGCTGTTGTCCACCACTTGAATGACAAGTTGATGATACTGCTTTGCTTCTCCTTGAAAGACCTCAGCAGCATGACGCTTTGCAAGTAACAGTGCCATAGGACAACGTTGCTCACGCAAATCAAGTAACATGGATTCCATTGTATTGCTCTGCACTTATGATAGGGTTGTATTGTAACGGCTTTTTGAGCTGGTGCTAGCACTTCTGACATGATTTAACC
The DNA here is from genome assembly GCF_033339195.1 of Vibrio sp. 811. Lineage (NCBI taxonomy): Bacteria > Pseudomonadati > Pseudomonadota > Gammaproteobacteria > Vibrionales > Vibrionaceae > Vibrio > Vibrio sp. 811. The sequence goes on along the minus strand of NZ_JAWOUB010000034.1, from coordinate 6,159 downwards.
ACATGCTGAAATAGCTCGGATATAAAATAATTTACGAAACCAATTCATTTATTTCCGGTCTTACTGCTAGCTTATATCCTCACGGATAACCAAAACGTATGTGGCGCTGTTAATAGGCTCTCGACCTGTAACCACATGCTTATGTATTTTGGAGAACCTTTTAAACGTATGTTAAAACGCACTCGCTCGCTAGTTTGCTTATGTCTTGCTGCTGCCATCAGTTCGCCGACAACTTATGCCAATAGCATTGACTTGCCAGACATTGGCACAGCTGCTGGTGGCACGCTTTCAATAGACCAAGAGTTGATTTATGGCGACGCCTATATGCGTATGCTCAGAGCCAGTAAACCTATCGTTAATGACCCTGTCATCAATGAATATATTGACTCTCTTGGGCACAAATTAGTGGCCAATGCGAATGATGTAAAAACGCCGTTCCATTTCTTTATGATTCGCGACCGTAATATCAACGCGTTCGCGTTTTTTGGTGGCTATGTAGCGCTGCATTCTGGGTTGTTTCTTCATGCTCGCTCAGAAAGTGAGCTGGCCTCTGTTGTCGCTCACGAGATAGCGCACGTCACACAACGTCATCTTGCTCGGAGTATGGAAGAACAAGCACGCCGCTCTCCGGCCACATTAGCCGCACTTGCGGGGGCACTACTGCTTTCAATTGCCTCACCCGAAGCGGGGATGGCTGCAATTACAGCAGCAACCGCGGGCAACATGCAAAGTCAAATCAACTACACTCGTGCAAACGAAAAAGAAGCGGATCGCTTTGGTATTTCGACACTAGCAAAAGCCGGTTTTGATGTTCAAGCAATGCCAAGGTTTTTTGGCCGTCTTGCTGATGAGTATCGTTATGCGAGTAAACCGCCACCAATGCTCCTGACTCACCCTCTGCCTGAAGATCGAATTACCGATAGCCGTGCGCGAGCAAGAACCTATCCTCCAATGCGTGTTGTGCCTTCAATAGACTATCATCTAGCTCGCGCGCGCATTGTGGCTCGTTACGCTGGCATTGATGGACAAGCCGCCCTGAGCTGGTTTGAGAGAACCCAAAAGAAAGCCTCTGCGGACATTACACCTGCTTTTGATTATGGTCGAGCACTCGTGCATTTAGACAATAAACGCTTATCTCAAGCGGAACCAATTTTGAAAAAGTTACTGGAACAAGACCCAAGTAACCCGTTTTACTTGGACGCTATGACGGATTTATACATCGAGAAGAAGCAGCCAGAAAAAGCAACCGAGATGCTCCGCAAAGCGTTATCTCGTAACCCTCAAAATAAAGTATTGACCATTAACTACGCCAATGCGCTACTTGAGGACAATAAAAACGATCAAGCCACGCGAGTTCTTCAAAGATACACTCATGACTATCCTGAAGATACAAATGGCTGGCACCTAATATCGAAGAGCTACCACGCGCTGGGGCGTAGCGATGAAGAATTGGCTGCTCGAGCGGAAATTTTGGCATTGCGAGCAAATTGGAATAAAGCGATTCAATATTATAGTGAAGCAAGTAAAATGGCCAAGTTGGGCAGCTTAGAGCAAGCGCGATACGATGCCCGTATCGACCAACTCATGATCCAAAGAGATCGATTCATGGCATTACAATAACGAAATGGAGAAAACCATGTCAGTCGTGATTTATCACAACCCTCGTTGCTCAAAGAGCCGTCAAACACTTGAACTGCTTGAGCAAAATGGTGTTACACCGGAAGTCGTCAAATACCTAGACACACCACTTAACGTGGATGAACTAAAAGCGCTGTACGCCCAGCTTGGCTTTTCATCTGTACGTGAAATGATGCGCACTAAAGAAAGTGAATATAAAGAGCTTGGCTTAGGCGAAGACTCCGTCAGCGATGAGCAATTATTCGAAGCAATGGCGAAAAATCCAAAGTTGTTTGAGCGTCCGGTAGTCGTTGCTAACGGCAAAGCAAAAATTGGTCGCCCACCAGAGCAAGTGTTGGATATTTTATAAATGGATTGCCAGATCCTTATTTTGTATTTCAGCCGTCATGGCTCGACAAAACAACTGGCAAGACAAATAGCAAGAGGAGTCGAATCGACTCCTCAATGCCAAGCAATTTTGCGTACAGTTGAAGAATTGTCACCTCACTCACACTCCCCTTCTGATCCAATTGTTACTCTAGAGGAACTGAAAACGTGCGACGGTCTAGCGTTTGGCAGTCCCGTCTGGTTTGGCAACATGGCTGCGCCTTTAAAGCACTTCTGGGATCAGACTACACCTTTATGGGTCAGTGGTGACTTAATCGATAAGCCTGCTTGTGTCTTTACCTCTTCGTCCTCGATGCATGGTGGTCAAGAAACAACGTTACAAAGCATGATGACCCCTTTATTGCATCACGGGATGATGGTTTTGGGCATTCCTTATTCCGAGCCAGAGTTACACACTACGCAGTCCGGAGGCACTCCGTATGGCGCCAGCAGTGTAGGCCATGAGGCAACCCTAAGCAGTGAAGAGATTCGCCTGGCACAACAATTAGGCAAAAGGCTGGCAACTGCAGCGTTAAAACTAAAAGTCTGTTAGTAAAATCAAGGATAGTTAATCGATGTCTGACTCTTTAGACCAAACACCACTCGGTACACAGGCTAAAACCTATCGTTACCTGGCTTTATTTGGCAACTTAGCCTTATTAGCCTGGGTCGCTATTTGGCAGCTTGCGTTATCCCCTCACCCTCACCTCAGTAGCACAACACTTGCTATTGCTTGGTGTATTCCGCTACTACTTCCGTTGCCTGGTATTTTAGCTGGTAAGCCTTACACTCATGCTTGGGCTAACTTTGTTCTTATGCTGTATTTCTTGCATGCTCTGACCATCCTTTATGTGGATGGGGGTGAACGCTGGCTTGCGGCAGTGGAACTGATACTGACTTCACTCGGTTTCGCTGGTAATATTTTGTTTGCTAGAGCGAGAGGCAAAGAGCTAGGTCTTAAGTTGAAACGCCTCTCTCAAGTAGAAAAAGAAGAAAAAGCGAAATTCAATAAATAACGCCAATTGCAGTCAATCACTGATCATTGGTTCGAATACGAATTTAGAAAACAAAAAGAGTCGCTATTGCGACTCTTTTTTATGCTTACCACATTGGTCTTTGATCCTTGCGTTTCACGCCTGGAACGCTACCAAGGTGATTACGATGCCGAGCGCCACTCGTAGATCAAGTCATACTGTTCTCGGACAGGCTCCACAATCATCGGCTGAGTTGGCTGTGTTTCGTCACTTGCTTCTGCCACAACATTTACTGGTACTTCAAGCTGCGCTTCTTTTGGCGTCGCGGCATCTTTTGCTTCATTACTCTGAACCAATGGCTCTTCTTCTTGAGTTGAAGCTGGGGCATCAACTTCACCTAAAGGATCTTCAAAAACTATTAATTGAGAAATAGAAGAAGCTTCTTTCTCAAAAGCTTGTTGTGATGCCAAAAGGTGGATGTTGAGCGTTAACTCGTCCCCTTGAACACGCTTAATCTCTGTACCCGCAACCGAATTAAGTTGTTTTAACGCATTCTCTAAACGGAAGAAGTCCGTGGCAGAGGTTACATTAAGGACTTTCACTGCTAGCGCTTTTGAAGACTTTCCTGAAACCACAACTGCACTCTTACTTGCATAGTAGTCTGCGATGCCATCCACCATTTCTGCAATAGCATTAGCACCTGATGCAGACCCGCTGCGCGGAGAACGTTGCGCTTCTACAATTCTCGTTGGCGACTGGTCGTAGAGTGTCCAACGAATTTGTTCACCTTGAGCTCGTACAACCAAAACGGCGTCAGCTGGGTAGCGCTGGCTGGCTTGACCAATTGGCTCAATAAAGCCGCCCCAAAGATCAGAGACATTAACACCGGTTACATCATCAAAATCCCCAACCGGGATAGTGATTGGTAGGCCTCTTAGTTTCGCTGCGCTACGAAGTGCTGCAACATTTGAAGATTCAGAATGTTCCCACGCAATGTTACGATCGTAACCCTGTTCTTCAACCATCCAAACTAAAATATTGGCACGATTTGGCGACCAAGATGGCAATTGTGCTTGTGTTAAAAGAGAGCTGATTTGGTCGTTGTTAAACAACATTTTTAAGCTCGCTTTTCCATCAACCTGTCCATAGCTCAGTTGAGAAATGTAACGCGCACTTGAGCTAAGTGCCTTTTTAATCACTGGATTGCTTAAAGAGGATTGAGAACCGGTCGCTCGAACAATCACATCCTGCATACCTTGTTGACGAGCCAAAGACTCACCGTCGTTCTGCTCACTGTCGATAACCACTTCGGCACGATAGATATCCACCTGAGTTAATGCATATACTGGTAGGGACAACCAACCTATCAGTAAGAGAGCTAAATAGCGCATAGTTTTTATAATCCTCTGAACAAGAACCCGAATAATAAGCAACTATCAAATCTTGAGCAAGGTAAGTACTGAGTAAATTGTCTGTATTATGACCAGCTTTGTTAACTCGGGCCTCAACCAGCGCTTCAGTGCTATTTTTTATAATAAACTCATTGCTTATTAAGCTATCTCAACAAGTTAGGCTGTCCATTTTTCATCTTCACGCAAGACACGTAAAAGAGGACAATTTGCAAGCAAGCAACTCTCAAAAGTGCTATTTATGGGAAAAATTCAATCGAAAGTTTGATCTATGCAACATTGCAAACGATTGCAGGATGATAGTATTCGCCGGATTTGTCTGCGTATCTTGAAAATAGGGAATTATTATGAAAAACGCGTTACAAGGCGCTCAAATGCTCTTTGTCGCTTTTGGTGCTTTGGTGCTTGTGCCGCTCCTAACTGGCCTTGATCCAAACGTAGCCCTCTTTGGTGCCGGTGTCGGTACTCTCCTCTTCCAATTAATGACTAAACGTTCTGTTCCCATCTTCCTTGCCTCTTCTTTTGCGTTTATTGCTCCTATTATGTTCGGTATCCAAACTTGGGGTATCGGTGCAACGATGGGCGGCTTGATGGCAGCGGGCTTAGTTTATGTGGCTCTAGGGGCGATGATCAAAGTGCGTGGTGTTGGATTTATCCATAAAATTCTCCCGCCCGTTGTCGTTGGCCCTGTGATCATGGTTATCGGCCTTGGCCTTGCCCCAACGGCAGTGAACATGGCGGTAGGTAAAACTGGTGATGGAGCTGCACAGCTAGTTAATGGTGATGCTGCGATCATTATCTCGGCGGTCTCACTGCTCACAACCATTGTACTCAGCGTTTTTGCAAAAGGCTTTTTGAAGCTAGTTCCTATTGTTGGTGGTATTCTTGCTGGTTACTCTGTTTCTCTATTCTACGGTGTGGTTGATTTCACTCCCGTAGAACAAGCGGCTTGGCTAGCCATGCCAAACTTCACCGCGCCAGAGTTCAATATCAACGCAATTTTGTTCATGATTCCTGTCGCTATCGCACCTGCGGTTGAGCACGTAGGTGACATGCTTGCTATCTCAAACGTTACAGGTAAAAACTACCTGAAAAAACCAGGCCTTCACCGCACAATCGCAGGTGACGGGGTGGCAACTATCGCAGCTTCGATGGTGGGTGCTCCACCAAACACCACTTACAGTGAAGTAACAGGAGCGGTAATGCTAACCAAAGCATTTAACCCTGTGATCATGACTTGGGCAGCAATCACCGCAATCGTACTTGCATTGGTAGGTAAGCTAGGTGCGGTTCTTCAAACGATTCCAGTTCCTGTTATGGGCGGCATCATGATTCTGCTGTTCGGCTCCATCGCAACGGTAGGCCTCAACACACTGATCAAGAATAACGTTGATTTACATAAGTCTCGTAACCTAGTAATTGTTGCCGTAACACTTGTGTTTGGCATTGGTGGTATGGCTTTCGGTATTGGTGAGTTCAGTCTACAAGGTGTGAGCCTATGCGGTATCGTGGCAATTATTCTTAACCTTGTGCTACCAAACGATTTAGGTGAAAACCACGTTGTGGATAACGCACAAATGGAAGAAGAAAGCGCGAAATAGTTCGTTTGCGCCGCTTTATTAGGTGGCGTGTCTTACTCTTCTCCTCTTGTAGATACAAAAAAGGCTTGGTTTTCACCAAGCCTTTTTCTGTTCAGTTGTGCCGTCCTAAATAAGGTTGACACTTTCCACCCCAAAAATTGGAGAGTGTTATGAAATCAACCACTAAAAGAA
>NZ_JAWOUB010000033.1:0-20360 GCF_033339195.1 Vibrio sp. 811 | reverse complement strand
GTCTACGTTTCGCGATCCGTGAAGGTGGCCGTACAGTAGGTGCTGGTGTTGTTGCTAAGATCTTCGACTAATTCATAGCGAATTAGCGATGCTTTCGGAAAATCTTGAATTAGATTTGACGAACCAGTAGCAAAAAGGGCATCATTTGATGCCCTTTTTCTGCACTCAACATTATTTTTGCTGTTTTCTTGTTCAGAAGTGGGTTGGGCGCAGAGCAAGATTAAGCAAAGAGGCTTAATCTTAAGAAGAGTACGCTGATTTTTTCAGCGATATGGAGTTTGCCCTGCAACAGCGGGGTTGTTGTCGTCTATATTAAGACTTGTAACAGGTTGGTTTTATGAAAGCAAATAATGCTGAAACTCCTGATAGCTCAAACGCAGCAGATACGTTTAAGTGGGTAGCCGCTTTCGTATTGGCAGCTGCCGCTGTTGTGGGTAATTACCTGTATGGTGAAATGTCTGTAGTGGTTCGTGCTGCAGGCGTTGTTGTTCTTATTGCAGCTGCCTTAGGCGTTGCAGCAACAACGACTAAAGGTAAAGCAGCGATCAGTTTTGCAAAAGAATCTCGTATGGAAGTACGTAAAGTTGTTTGGCCTACTCGCCAAGAAACCATGCAAACAACACTGATCGTTTTAGCTGTAAGTATTGTAATGGCTCTAGTGCTATGGGGTATTGACGGAATTATGGTTCGTCTAGTAGCTCTAGCAACTGGGGTATAGAGGGTTTTTATTCATGAGTGAAGCTCCAAAAAAACGCTGGTATGTGGTTCAAGCCTTCTCTGGATTTGAAGGTCGTGTAGCTCAATCTCTGCGCGAGCATATCAAAATGCACGGCATGGAAGAGCTATTCGGTGAAGTACTGGTTCCTACTGAAGAAGTAGTGGAAATGCGCGCGGGTCAGCGTCGCAAATCTGAGCGTAAGTTCTTCCCAGGTTACGTCCTTGTTCAGATGATTATGAACGATGAATCATGGCACCTAGTACGCAGTGTGCCGCGTGTCATGGGCTTCATTGGTGGTACCTCAGACCGTCCGGCACCTATCACGGATAAAGAGGCTGACGCGATTCTTAATCGTCTTGAGAAAGCGAGTGAAGCGCCTCGTCCGCGTACAATGTACGAAGCGGGTGAAGTGGTACGTGTTAACGAAGGTCCATTTGCTGACTTCAACGGTACTGTTGAAGAAGTGGATTACGAGAAGAGCCGCCTGAAAGTGTCTGTATCGATCTTTGGTCGTGCGACACCAGTTGAGCTTGAATTTGGTCAGGTTGAAAAGCTGGACTAAGACTCTTCGTTAAAGAGTATAAAAAATCACCTTTTTAGGGTTGTATAAGGCGCGGATTATGACTATAATTTCGCGCCTTTTTACTTCAGGTGAAGTAAAAAGTTTCTTACACAAACGGGGAGCTGATCCGCGATTAGCGTTTGTACCCAAACTTAGGAATTATCATGGCTAAGAAAGTTGAAGCTTACATCAAGCTACAAGTTGCTGCTGGTATGGCTAACCCTAGTCCACCAGTAGGTCCTGCACTAGGTCAACACGGTGTGAACATCATGGAATTCTGTAAAGCGTTCAACGCAAAAACAGAATCTATTGAGAAAGGTCTACCAACTCCAGTAGTTATCACAGTATACAGCGACCGTTCTTTTACGTTCGTAACTAAGACTCCACCTGCTGCTGTTCTTCTTAAGAAAGCTGCTGGCGTTAAGTCTGGTTCAGGTCGTCCAAACACTGAAAAAGTTGGTACTGTAACTGACGCTCAAATCCAAGAAATCGCAGAAACTAAAGCTGCTGATATGACTGGTGCTGACATCGAAGCGATGAAGCGTTCTATCGCTGGTACTGCTCGTTCAATGGGCCTAGTGGTAGAGGGTTAATAAGATGGCAAAACTAACTAAGCGCATGCGCGTAATCCGCGAAAAAGTTGACGTAACTAAAGAATACGAAATCAACGAAGCTGTTGCTCTTCTTCAAGAACTAGCGACTGCTAAATTCGTTGAGTCTGTAGACGTTGCTGTTAACCTAGGCATTGATGCTCGTAAATCTGACCAGAACGTACGTGGTGCAACTGTACTACCTCACGGTACTGGCCGCGAAATCCGCGTTGCAGTGTTCACTCAAGGTGCTAACGCTGAAGCAGCTAAAGAAGCTGGCGCAGACATCGTAGGTATGGAAGATCTTGCTGAGCAAGTTAAGAAAGGCGAAATGAACTTTGACGTAGTTGTTGCTTCTCCAGATGCAATGCGCGTTGTAGGTCAACTAGGTACTATCCTAGGTCCTCGCGGTCTTATGCCAAACCCTAAAGTTGGTACTGTAACTCCTAACGTTGCTGAAGCAGTTAAAAACGCTAAAGCTGGTCAGGTTCGTTACCGTAACGACAAAAACGGCATCATCCACACTACTATCGGTAAAGCAAACTTCTCTGCTGAGCAGATCAAAGAGAACCTAGAAGCACTTCTAGTTGCTCTGAAGAAAGCTAAGCCATCTTCAGCGAAAGGTACTTTCCTGAAGAAAGTAAGCATCTCTACTACTATGGGTGCTGGTGTTGCTGTTGATCAGGCTAGCCTGAACACTCAAGCATAATTTATTTGCTTAGGCGCAAATTTAGTGTATAATTTTGCGCCTAATATTTGTGGTTGGGGCTGAACTTTGGTTCTTTGAACTGTCTCCTAGTTCGAAATGAATTAAGACCCAGTCTCCGTCCAAGACCGTAGGTGTTTGTGTAAAAGCAAACTTAATTATCCTACGTAGATGGTGCCCGAACTGACAGAAAGCTCTATGTAATATAGTTAACTTTCTTCTGGGGAAGCACCTCAATAGCTCTCACTGTCGTGATGATAGTGAGTGGTGTAACGACAACCAGGAGTAAATCCAAGATGGCTTTAAACCTTCAAGACAAAAAAGCAATTGTTGCTGAAGTCAACGAAGCTGCCAGTGGTGCACTTTCTGCAGTTGTAGCTGATTCTCGTGGCGTTCAAGTTGGCGCGATGACTTCTCTACGTAAACAAGCTCGTGAAGCTGGCGTTTACATGAGAGTTGTTCGTAACACTCTTGCTCGTCGTGCGGTTGAAGGTACTGAGTACGAGTGTCTAACTGATACTTTCACTGGTCCTACTCTAATCGCATTCTCTAATGAGCACCCAGGTGCTGCAGCGCGTCTTTTCAAAGACTTCGCTAAAGAGAACAAAGATTTCGAGATCAAAGCTGCTGCATTTGAAGGCGCTTTAACTGACGCTGAAGTACTAGCAACACTACCAACTTACGACGAAGCAATTGCACGCCTAATGATGTGCATGAAAGAAGCTTCGGCTGGCAAGCTGGCGCGTACTATCGCAGCTATCCGCGATCAAAAACAAGAAGCAGCGGCATAAGCCTTGCTTTTTACTGGTTGCTTAATAAACTTATTGTTGACTTAAAAGAGAATTGTTATGTCTATTACTAACGAGCAAATCCTAGACGCAGTTGCAGAAATGTCTGTAATGCAAGTTGTTGAACTAATCGAAGCAATGGAAGAGAAATTCGGTGTTTCTGCTGCTGCTGCTGTTGTAGCTGGCGGCGCTGCTGCAGGCGAAGCTGCTGCTGAGCAAACTGAATTCGACGTAATCCTAGAAGCTGCTGGCGGTAACAAAGTTGCTGTAATCAAAGCAGTACGTGGCGCAACTGGCCTAGGTCTTAAAGAAGCTAAAGCTCTAGTAGACGGCGCTCCAGCACCTCTTAAAGAAGGTGTTGAGAAAGCAGAAGCTGAAGCTCTTAAAGCTCAGCTAGAAGAAGCTGGTGCAACTGTTGCTGTTAAGTAATTATTGCATAGTTTCTTAGCCTAACGGCTAATTGGCTGGTGGTTTTTTAACCACCGGCCTTTTTGCGCTGTAGGGTATAGGCGAATTTTCCCGCTGTTTAAGCGCCTGATATCCATGCAAAAAACATTTCATTCTTACGAAATGAAATGTCACTACAGTAAACAGCTATATTAGTCACTGTCCCTTACCCCCCTTAAGTAACTAGGAGCGGGCGGACAGTTTGGGTCACTTATCAGCGAGCTGAGGAACCCCATGGTTTACTCTTATACCGAGAAAAAGCGCATCCGTAAGGACTTTGGTACTCGTCCACAAGTTTTGGACATTCCATACCTGCTATCGATCCAGCTCGATTCGTTCGACAAATTTATCGAACAGGATCCTGAAGGTCAATACGGTCTTGAAGCCGCTTTCCGTTCTGTATTCCCGATTCAGAGCTACAACGGCAATTCTGAGCTGCAATACGTTAGCTACCGTCTTGGTGAGCCAGTTTTTGACGTTAAAGAATGTCAAATCCGCGGTGTAACTTACTCAAAGCCACTACGTGTAAAACTACGCCTAGTTATCTTTGATAAAGACGCGCCAGCAGGTACTGTAAAAGACATTAAAGAACAAGAAGTCTACATGGGTGAAATTCCGCTCATGACAGACAATGGTACCTTCGTAATCAACGGTACCGAGAGGGTTATCGTATCCCAGCTGCACCGAAGCCCAGGCGTGTTCTTCGACAGCGATAAGGGTAAGACCCACTCTTCAGGTAAAGTTTTATACAACGCACGTGTTATTCCTTACCGTGGTTCATGGCTTGATTTCGAGTTTGATCCTAAGGATAACTTGTACGTTCGTATCGACCGCCGTCGTAAGCTACCAGCATCGATCATCCTTCGAGCACTAGGTAAGTCGACAGAAGAAATCCTAGATATCTTCTTCGAGAAAGTGAACTTCGAAGTGAAAGACCAAACTCTATTGATGGAGTTGGTTCCGGATCGTCTACGTGGTGAAACTGCGTCATTCGACATCGAAGCAAATGGTAAAGTTTACGTTGAGCAGGGTCGTCGCGTAACAGCTCGTCATATCCGCCAACTAGAAAAAGATGGCGTTGATCACATCGAAGTACCAGTTGAGTACATCGTTGGTAAAGTTGCATCTAAAGATTACATCAATGAAGCAACTGGCGAGATCATTGTTAACGCTAACCAGGAAATCAGCCTGGAAGCATTAGCGAACCTATCTCAGGCAGGCCACAAAGCGCTAGAAGTTCTATTTACGAACGATCTAGACCACGGTCCATTCATGTCAGAAACATTACGTATCGACAGCACGGTTGATCGTATTTCTGCATTGGTAGAAATCTACCGCATGATGCGCCCTGGTGAGCCGCCAACAAAAGAAGCTGCAGAAGCTCTATTCGAAAGCCTATTCTTCTCTGAAGAGCGTTACGATCTATCGACTGTTGGTCGTATGAAGTTCAACAGCTCTATCGGCCGTGAAGATGCTCAAGAGCAAGGCACACTTGATGAAACTGATATCATCGAAGTGATGAAGAAGCTGATCGCGATCCGTAACGGTAAGGGCGAAGTGGACGATATCGACCACCTAGGCAACCGTCGTATCCGTTCTGTAGGCGAAATGGCTGAGAACCAGTTCCGTGTAGGTCTAGTACGTGTTGAGCGTGCAGTTAAAGAGCGTCTAAGCCTAGGCGATCTTGACGCAATCATGCCTCAAGACTTGATCAACGCGAAGCCAATTTCTGCGGCAGTTAAAGAATTCTTTGGCTCTTCACAGCTTTCGCAGTTCATGGACCAAAACAACCCGCTATCAGAAGTAACGCACAAGCGTCGTATTTCTGCATTGGGTCCTGGCGGTCTAACTCGTGAACGTGCTGGCTTCGAAGTACGTGACGTACACGTAACTCACTACGGTCGTCTATGTCCTATCGAAACGCCTGAAGGTCCAAACATCGGTCTGATCAACTCTCTATCTGCGTTTGCGCGTTGTAACGAGTACGGTTTCCTAGAGACACCATACCGTCGCGTTGTAGATGGCGTAGTAACAGACGAAGTAGATTACCTATCTGCAATCGAAGAAGGCCAATTCGTTATCGCACAGGCGAACGCTAAGCTAAACGAAGATGGTACTTTTGCAGATGAGCTGATCACAGCTCGTCAGAAAGGTGAATCTGGTCTACACCCTCGTGAGCACGCTCAGTACATGGACGTTGCGACAAACCAGGTTGTATCTATCGCTGCATCGCTTATCCCGTTCCTAGAACACGATGATGCGAACCGTGCATTGATGGGTGCGAACATGCAACGTCAGGCAGTTCCAACACTGAAAGCTGACAAACCGCTTGTTGGTACTGGTATTGAACGTAACGTAGCAGTTGACTCAGGTGTAACTGCAGTTGCTAAACGTGGTGGTGTAATCCAGTCAGTAGATGCTTCTCGTATCGTTGTTAAAGTTAACGAAGAAGAGCTAGTACCAGGTGAAGCTGGTATCGACATCTACAACCTGACTAAATACACACGTTCTAACCAGAACACATGTATTAACCAGCGCCCATGTGTGATGCCAGGTGAGCCTGTATCACGCGGTGACGTTCTTGCTGATGGTCCTTCAACAGACCTTGGTGAACTAGCGCTTGGTCAAAACATGCGTATCGCGTTCATGCCTTGGAACGGTTACAACTTCGAAGACTCGATCTTAGTATCTGAGCGCGTAGTTCAAGAAGACCGTTTCACGACTATCCACATCCAAGAACTGACTTGTGTGGCGCGTGATACTAAGCTTGGTTCTGAAGAGATTACAGCGGATATTCCAAACGTAGGTGAGTCTGCTCTATCTAAACTAGACGAGTCAGGTATCGTTTACATCGGTGCTGAAGTTAAGGGTGGCGACATCCTAGTTGGTAAAGTAACGCCTAAAGGTGAAACTCAGCTAACGCCTGAAGAGAAGCTACTACGTGCAATCTTCGGTGAAAAAGCATCTGACGTTAAAGATACTTCACTACGTGTACCTAACTCTGTATCAGGTACGATCATCGACGTTCAAGTCTTTACTCGCGATGGCGTAGAGAAAGACAAGCGTGCGCTTGAAATCGAACAGATGCAGCTTAAAGAAGCGAAGAAAGACCTAACTGAAGAATTCCAGATTCTTGAGGGCGGCCTTCTAAACCGTGTTAAAGCTGTATTGATTGAAGGCGGTTACTCTGAAGCGAAACTAGACACAACTGATCGTAAGAAGTGGCTAGAACTAACGCTAGAAGATGACGCACTACAAACTCAGCTTGAGCAACTTGCTGAGCAGTGGGATGAGCTAAAAGCCGACTTCGATAAGAAGTTCGAAACTAAGCGTCGTAAGATCACTCAAGGTGATGATTTAGCACCTGGTGTACTGAAGATCGTTAAGGTTTACCTAGCGGTTAAACGTCGCATTCAGCCTGGTGATAAGATGGCGGGTCGTCACGGTAACAAGGGTGTAATCTCTAAGATCAACCCTGTTGAAGACATGCCATACGATGAGAAAGGTCAGCCTGTAGACATCGTACTTAACCCACTGGGTGTACCTTCGCGTATGAACATCGGTCAGATCCTAGAAGTACACTTAGGTCTGGCAGCGAAAGGTATCGGTGACAAGATCAACCAGATGGTTAAAGAGCAGCAAGAACTAGCGAAATTCCGCGAGTTCCTACAAAAAGTTTACGATCTAGGCGACACTCGCCAGAAAGTAGACATTGCTTCTCTATCTGATGATGAAGTACGTACTCTGATCAAGAACTTGCGTGGCGGTCTACCAATCGCGACTCCTGTATTTGATGGCGCTCCAGAAGAGTCAATCAAAGCACTTCTTGAGCTAGCAGATCTACCAACATCAGGTCAGTTAACACTGTTTGATGGTCGCACAGGTGATGCGTTTGAGCGTCCTGTAACTGTTGGTTACATGTACATGCTGAAACTGAACCACCTTGTTGATGACAAGATGCACGCTCGTTCAACTGGTTCGTACAGCCTAGTAACTCAGCAGCCACTAGGTGGTAAAGCTCAGTTCGGTGGTCAGCGTTTCGGTGAGATGGAAGTATGGGCACTAGAAGCATACGGTGCTGCTTACACGCTACAAGAAATGCTAACGGTTAAGTCGGATGACGTTAACGGCCGTACTAAGATGTACAAGAACATCGTAGACGGTAACCACAGCATGGAACCTGGCATGCCAGAATCGTTCAACGTACTGTTGAAAGAGATCCGCTCGCTAGGTATCAACATCGAGCTAGAAGACGAAGAGTAATCCTTTTCTCTCTTGATGAAAGTCGAGAGAATCAAAGCGATTATTTGGAAGAAGGTGCTCACTTTAGCGAGTGAGCTCCTTTTAACTCCTTACAGGAGCTGATTGTGAAAGACTTATTAAACTTTCTAAAAGCACAGCATAAGACCGAAGAATTTGATGCAATCAAAATCGGTCTATCTTCACCAGACATGATCCGTTCATGGTCTTTCGGTGAAGTTAAAAAACCTGAAACGATCAACTATCGTACGTTCAAACCTGAACGCGATGGTCTGTTCTGTGCGCGTATCTTTGGTCCAGTTAAAGACTACGAATGTCTTTGTGGTAAGTACAAGCGCCTGAAGCACCGTGGTGTTATCTGTGAGAAGTGTGGTGTAGAAGTTACACAAACTAAAGTTCGTCGTGACCGTATGGGCCACATTGAACTGGCTTCACCAGTAGCTCACATCTGGTTCCTAAAATCGCTACCGTCTCGTATCGGTCTACTAATGGATATCCCTCTACGTGATATCGAACGCGTTCTGTACTTCGAAATGTACGTAGTAACAGAGCCTGGTATGACTGATCTAGAAAAAGGTCAGATGCTTACTGAAGAAGAGTATCTAGATCGTCTAGAAGAGTGGGGCGACGAGTTCACTGCTAAGATGGGTGCGGAAGCTATCAAGGACCTACTAGGTTCTATGGATATGCACGCTGAAGCAGAACAAATGCGTGAAGAGTTAGAGACAACAAACTCTGAAACTAAGCGTAAGAAAGTAACTAAGCGTCTTAAGCTGGTAGAAGCGTTCATCGCATCGGGTAACAACCCTGAGTGGATGATCCTAACTGTACTTCCAGTACTTCCGCCAGATCTACGTCCTCTAGTACCTCTAGATGGCGGTCGCTTTGCGACTTCTGATCTTAACGATCTATACCGTCGTGTGATCAACCGTAACAACCGTTTGAAGCGTCTTCTAGAGCTAGCGGCTCCGGACATCATCGTACGTAACGAAAAACGTATGCTGCAAGAGTCTGTTGATGCGCTACTAGATAACGGTCGTCGTGGTCGTGCGATCACAGGTTCTAACAAGCGTCCTCTGAAATCTCTTGCTGATATGATCAAGGGTAAACAAGGTCGTTTCCGTCAGAACCTTCTAGGTAAACGTGTAGACTACTCTGGCCGTTCTGTAATCACAGTAGGTCCATACCTGCGTCTACACCAGTGTGGTCTTCCTAAGAAGATGGCACTTGAGCTATTCAAACCATTCATCTACAGCAAGCTAGAGACTCGTGGTCTTGCGACTACAATCAAAGCTGCTAAGAAGATGGTAGAGCGTGAAGAAGCGGTCGTTTGGGATATCCTAGACGAAGTAATCCGTGAACACCCAGTACTATTGAACCGTGCACCGACACTTCACCGTCTAGGTATTCAGGCGTTCGAACCAGTACTGATCGAAGGTAAAGCGATTCAGCTACACCCACTTGTTTGTGCAGCGTACAACGCGGACTTCGATGGTGACCAAATGGCGGTTCACGTACCTCTAACTCTAGAGGCACAGCTTGAAGCTCGTACTCTGATGATGTCGACAAACAACATTCTGTCGCCAGCGTCAGGTGATCCGATCATCGTACCTTCTCAGGACGTTGTATTGGGTCTGTACTACATGACTCGTGAAAAGATCAACGTGAAAGGTGAAGGCATGTACCTTTCTGGCCCAGAAGAGGCTGAGAAAGCATACCGCACTAAACAAGCTGAGCTTCACGCACGCGTTAAAGTACGTATTACAGAAACTGTTGTAGACGAAGATGGCAACAGCACTACAGAAACCAAGATGGTAGACACCACTGTTGGTCGTGCAATGCTATGGCAAATCGTGCCAGCTGGTCTACCGTACAGCATCGTTAACCAAAAGCTAGGTAAGAAGCAAATCTCTAACCTACTTAACGAGGCGTACCGTAAACTAGGTCTGAAAGACACAGTAATCTTCGCTGACCAAATCATGTACACAGGTTTCGCATACGCGGCACTTTCTGGTGTATCTGTTGGTATCGACGATATGGTTGTACCTGCAGCTAAGTACACTGAAATCGCAGAAGCGGAAGAAGAAGTACGTGAAATCCAGGAACAGTACCAATCAGGTCTTGTTACTGCGGGCGAACGCTACAACAAAGTTATCGATATCTGGGCATCGACCAACGACCGTGTTGCGAAAGCAATGATGGAAAACCTTTCATCTGAAACGG
This sequence comes from Vibrio sp. 811, assembly GCF_033339195.1. NCBI lineage: Bacteria > Pseudomonadati > Pseudomonadota > Gammaproteobacteria > Vibrionales > Vibrionaceae > Vibrio > Vibrio sp. 811. Next base: position 10,066 of record NZ_JAWOUB010000033.1, on the reverse strand, counting down.
TAGTTAACCGTGACGGTGAAGAGGAACAGCAAGAGTCATTCAACAGCATCTATATGATGGCGGACTCGGGCGCTCGTGGTTCTGCAGCACAGATTCGTCAGCTTGCGGGTATGCGTGGTCTGATGGCGCGTCCAGATGGTTCAATCATCGAAACACCGATCACAGCGAACTTTAAAGAAGGTCTAAACGTACTTCAGTACTTTATCTCAACGCACGGTGCTCGTAAGGGTCTTGCGGATACGGCACTGAAAACAGCGAACTCGGGTTACCTAACTCGTCGTCTAGTAGACGTTGCTCAAGACGTTGTTGTAACTGAACATGACTGTGGCACTCACGAAGGTGTCGACATGATGCCTCACATCGAGGGTGGTGATGTTAAAGTTGCACTTTCTGAGCTTGCTCTTGGTCGTGTTGTTGCTGAAGACGTACTAAAACCTGGCACTGAAGACGTTCTTATTCCACGTAACACCCTGATCGATGAGAAGTGGTGTCAAATCATGGAAGAGAACTCAGTAGACAGCATGAAAGTGCGCTCTGTAGTAACGTGTGATTCTGACTTCGGTTGTTGTGCACAATGTTATGGTCGTGACCTAGCACGTGGTCACCTAGTGAACCAAGGTGAAGCAGTGGGTGTTATTGCTGCTCAGTCTATCGGTGAGCCAGGTACACAGCTAACGATGCGTACGTTCCACATCGGTGGTGCGGCATCGACAGCAGCGGCAGAGAACAGTGTTCAAGTTAAGAACAACGGTTCTATCAAGCTACACAACGCTAAATCTGTATTGGCTGATGACGGTAAGATCGTTATCACTTCTCGTGCGACAGAGTTAACTATCGTTGATGAGTTTGGTCGTACTAAAGAGAAGCACAAACTGCCTTACGGTACGCTACTAAGCAAAGGCGATGGTGATACAGTTCAAGCTGGCGAAACAGTTGCAAACTGGGAAGCGCACACACTACCTATCATTACCGAGGTAGCAGGTCGCATCCAGTTCGTAGATATGATCGACGGCGTAACAGTATCTCGTCAAACTGATGACCTAACTGGTCTATCTTCAAGCGAAGTAACTGACCCAGCAGCTCGCCCTTCAGCAGGTAAAGATATGCGTCCAGCTATCAAACTTGTTGACGAGCAAGGTAACGATGTAATGATCCCTGGTACTGATATGCCAGCTCACTACTTCCTACCTGGTAAAGCGATTGTGAACATCGAAGATGGCGCAGCAGTAGGTGTTGGTGCAACACTAGCACGTATTCCTCAGAAGTCTGGCGGTAACAAAGATATCACCGGTGGTCTTCCACGAGTTGCTGACCTATTTGAAGCACGTAAGCCGAAAGAGCCTGCAATCCTTGCTGAGCACACAGGTACTGTGAGCTTTGGTAAAGAGACGAAAGGTAAACGTCGCCTAGTGATCACACGTGAAAGCGGTGAAGCTTACGAAGAGATGATTCCTAAGCATCGTCAGTTGAACGTATTCGAAGGTGAAAAAGTTGAACGTGGTGATGTGATCGCAGATGGTCCAGAGTCTCCACATGACATCCTACGTCTACGTGGCGTACACGCGGTAACGCAGTACATTGCTAACGAAGTACAGGAAGTTTACCGTCTACAAGGCGTTAAGATTAACGATAAGCACATTGAAACTATCGTTCGTCAGATGCTACGTAAGTGTACTATTACTCACTCTGGTGACTCTGAGTTCCTACCTGGTGAGCAGATTGAATACTCACAAGTTAAGATTGCTAACCGTAACCTAGAAGCTGAAGGCAAAGAGCCTGCACGTTTCGAACGTGAACTACTAGGTATTACTAAAGCATCTCTAGCGACTGAGTCGTTCATCTCTGCGGCATCGTTCCAGGAGACAACTCGCGTACTAACGGAAGCTGCGGTTTCTGGTAAGCGTGATGACCTACGTGGTCTGAAAGAGAACGTAATTGTTGGTCGTCTGATCCCAGCTGGTACTGGTTTCGCATACCACCAAGAGCGTCAAGCTAAACGTTCTGAAGCGCAAGATGGTCCTTCTGCTGAGCAAGCAACGGATAACCTAGCGGCACTTCTAAACGCTGGTTTCTCTTCTGAAGAGTAAGTCATATAACGAGTAATCGTTAAAAGCTTAAGAAAAAGGCACCTTCGGGTGCCTTTTTAGTTTTTTATACTGCTTTGTTCTTCCGGTGGGATTTTCGATAAAGCTAGAAACAAAAAAGACCGACGATGATCGTCAGTCTTTTCTCTCACTCTATTTCTGAATGTTTGCAAATACTAAGCTCCAGGTGGCATAGACAGGCTTTCTGCGATTTGCTGTATCAGATAGTCCTCGACTTCAAAGCGAGTCTCAAGAATTTCCCCAATGAGACACATATCAGAATCGAAATCATTTAATTCATCATCTTCAGTCACTTCTGAGTACTTATCGTTAAAGTTCAATAATGGTTCAGTCGTTAGAACAATTTGACCATAGGTTTGATTGATCTCATTAGTCACGACAAAGCCGGTTGCTTTCCAACGGTCCATAACCATGTCATAAATTTTAAAGTGGCCTTCGGAGATGTAATCAACGAGGTGCTGACAGAAATCCTGCAGTTCGGAAGGAGATGGGAGTTCAATAACATTGGTTTTCGAACAAGGTTGCAGCGCTGCAAGCTTACAATATTCAACAATCAGGGATTGTCGTGTCTCTAACCAGTGATCAATGACATCACTTGAGCCACCCCACTGGTCTTGTGTTTGTTTGAATTTTCTTAGCATGACCATGCCCTCATGATCTGATCGCCCATCGGCGAACGTATCCTTTGCAAAGCAAAGTTAGTAAAGTTATTACAAACTCTTGTCCTTACTAGAATTTAGAGTGCACATTTACTTAACGATAAACTCTAGTATGAAATTAGATTGCCAGTAAAATGAACGAACTTCAAGCAAAGGGATGGTGTAATGTTAAGAAAAGGTGATGTTAACCGCGCGATAAATGCATACTGGTGTGTTGTTGCAGGAAGTGAAATTTGGCTGGTGGATGGTGCTGTGCCCTTCGGGTCTGCAGAGCAGTTATCACTGCCAGTAACGAGTGCAAGACCCATTGGTAAGTATTCTGGTTCGCCCGTCATGTGGCTTAACTTGGCCGATTTAGAGCATGATCTACCTTTAGTATCCCTGCGTGACTGCCTGCATTTTCCTGAGCCATTATTTATGTTGTTAAGTAAAGCTGTGCAATATGGGCACATGACGCAAAGTTTGCGCTTTTGTCCACAGTGCGGAGGAAGAAACTTTCTTAATAATAACCAGTTAGCCATGCAGTGTGGTGAATGTCGCACCCTTCATTATCCTAGAATATTTCCGTGTATTATCGTTGCTGTACGTAAAGAAAATCAGATCTTATTAGCCCAACATCCAAGGCATCGAAATGGTATGTATACGGTTATTGCGGGTTTTCTAGAAGTCGGTGAGACATTAGAAGAGTGCGTGGCTCGAGAAATTCATGAAGAAACGGGAATTCTCGTTAAAAATATTCGTTACTTTGGCAGCCAGCCTTGGGCTTTCCCATCCAGTATGATGATGGGGTTTTTAGCTGATTATGAATCCGGAGAGTTAAGCCCAGACTACACTGAGCTGTCTGATGCACAATGGTTTGGTATCGACGAGATGCCGCCTGTTGCGCCTAAAGGAACGATTGCAAGAGCACTTATCGAACAAACGCTGAAAGATATAGACTCTAATTGTCTGATAAATAGATAAAAAAAACCCTCCGAGAGGGAGGGGGTAAGTAAGATGTCGTTATGAGATGCTGAGTACTAAGTACTCAGTTTATAATTGTAGTTTTCGCTAGCGAACAAATTTTTAACACTGATACCGATTGGGTGCAAATTAAGCATTGATTTAAAAGTTAATAACTTGATCCAGGTTGCAAAGCACACAGCTATTGGACTTAAATCAGTGATAGAATACCCCCTTTCACAGAAAGCCTAACAGTTGGAATTACGGAATGACTGAATTAAAAAATGATCGTTATCTGCGTGCGCTTTTAAAAGAGCCGGTAGATTACACGCCAGTATGGATGATGCGCCAGGCAGGTCGTTACCTACCAGAATACAAAGCGACTCGTGCAGAAGCGGGTGATTTCATGTCTTTGTGTCGAAATGCAGAATTAGCATCCGAAGTGACACTTCAACCATTACGCCGTTTTCCTCTTGATGCCGCGATCTTATTCTCGGACATCTTAACGATTCCAGATGCAATGGGGCTTGGTTTGCGTTTTGCTGCGGGTGAAGGACCTGTTTTTGATAACCCAATTACATGCAAAGCCGACGTGGAAAAAATTGGTTTGCCAGATCCTGAAGGTGAACTGCAATACGTAATGAACGCAGTACGCCAGATCCGTAAAGACCTGAAGGGTGAAGTGCCGCTGATTGGTTTTTCTGGTAGCCCTTGGACTCTTGCGACGTACATGATCGAAGGTGGTAGCTCTAAAGCGTTTACCAAGATCAAGAAGATGATGTACGCGGAACCACAAACTCTGCACCTACTTCTAGATAAGCTGGCAGACAGCGTTATCGAGTACTTAAACGCGCAAATTAAAGCGGGTGCGCAATCGGTAATGGTATTTGACACATGGGGTGGCGTACTAACGCCTCGTGATTACAATCTGTTCTCACTGCAATACATGCACAAGATTGTAGATGGTCTGATTCGTGAAAACGACGGTCGTCGCGTGCCAGTCACACTGTTTACTAAGAATGGCGGCATGTGGCTTGAGCAAATCGCAGCAACGGGCTGTGATGCGGTTGGTCTAGACTGGACAATCAACATTGCAGACGCGAAAGCACGTATCGGTGATAAAGTGGCGCTGCAAGGTAACATGGACCCATCAATGCTTTACGCTTCACCAGAGCGTATCCGTGAAGAAGTCGCGGGTATTCTAGAAGGTTTTGGTGATGCAGGTACTGGTCATGTGTTCAACCTAGGTCACGGTATCCATTTGGATGTGCCGCCAGAAAACGCGGGCGTATTTGTGGAAGCGGTACACGAGATATCTAAGCCATACCACAAGTAAGTTAGATCTTTTGAAATCAAATGCCGGCATTCAGTGCCGGTATTTTTTTGCCTAAAATTCATTTTTTCTATCTGAGACTCAAGGCTGTACAGCTCTAGTAGTATTTGGCCTACCATGATCTAATTACTACTCTAGCTGTACATTAGACATTAAAATTTAATATAAACAAATACTTATAATTTCTGGTTTTATGTTCTAATTTTCTTGTACAGATAAACAAGCAATTAGATCATGGGTAACCTAAAGCATCGAGTGAACGCGTTTTTTAAGGTATGGTACGACGTCAGATTCAAACCAAGGATTCTTCTTTAACCACAATGTATTGCGTGGAGATGGGTGAGGGAGCGGGATAAAGTCCGGTTCCCAATCTTGCCATTGCTGAACGGTTTGCGTGAGCGTCTTTGGTTTGTTGGTGAGATAGTACTGCTGCGAGTACTGACCAATTAGTAGGGTGAGCTCTATATTGGGCAGCTGCTCAAGAATCTTTTTATGCCAAGTGGGCGCACATTCTTTACGAGGCGGTAAATCACCAGAGTTCCCTTTGCCTGGATAACAGAATCCCATTGGGACAATGGCAATTTTATTTGGGTCGTAGAAAACGTCTTTGTCGATATCGAGCCATTGGCGTAATCGATCACCACTTGGGTCATTCCAAGGTATCGAGGTTTTGTGTACACGTGTGCCAGGGGCCTGACCGATGATTAGGATGCGTGCCCCTTTTGCTGCTTGCACGACAGGGTTTGCACCCAAAGGTAAGTTATCCGCGCAGATCTGGCAGGCCCTCACTTGCTGCAATAGCTCGTCTAACGACATTCTTAGTAACCCTTTTCGAAATCCACTTGATAATTTAATGAAAACCCATCGCGCCAGCGTAGATAGTTGTCAGCAAAAATCTCGATGACTTGCTCGGGAAAACTCAGCGCAGCAATGTGTGGAGTGATGGTGACTTGCGGTAGTTTCCAAAATGGATGCTCTACCGACAACGGTTCTTGATCAAACACATCTAAGAAGGCGTGTTCTACCCAACGGTTTTTCAGAGCGAAGAGCAACCCTGCCTCATCCAGTACGTCGCCACGACCTACGTTAAACAATAACGCCTGATTTAGTTGGCTGAGCGTTTGACGATTAAGTAACTGTCGCGTCTCAGGTGTACTTGGTAGAGTATTCACAACGATGTCGGCTTGCTCAAATGCCTTACTTAGTTCATTGATATGAAAGGTCTGATGAAACTCGCCGCCTGGAGTAGGGATACCTGTGCGGTTAATACCGATAGTTTTTATCCCCATTGCTTTAGCGGCGTTGCCCAGATAGCCCCCAATGCTACCGGTACCAAGAATTACCATGGTTTTACTTTTTAATGACGTGTACAGGTGAGGCTGCCATTGTTTGTTTTGTTGCTGCTGGTGGTATCGGGCAAAGTGGCGGTAATGGGCAATACTGTAACCCAAAACATATTCAGCAATCAGTGGACCAAAGATGCCTCGAACGTTAGTTAGAGTATAGTCCTGACGAAGGCTAGGGGATGTTAAGGCGTTGACACCAGCAAACGTGGATTGTACCCATTCAAGCTGTGAAAACTCGTCTAAGCTTTGTGATAGTAAGGGTGGATCCGCTAGTACGATCTGAGCGGCTTCTGGTTGGTCGGTGAGGCAAAGATCGGGCAGATTTTTCTCTGCCAGTAACGTTTTGTAGGTGTCGCGATGCTCTGAGAGCAGGAAAATCTGATTTGAATGCGGCATTAACTTTTTTCCCTGTGATGAATCAAGTACACTTTCGCTGTTTTTTTCTTCAATGATTGAGTGACTATGCTTAAGAATCCTCTTCAGGTTCGTTTAGAAAAACTAGAACCTTGGCAACAAATTACCTTTATGGCGTGTCTGTGTGAACGCATGTATCCAAACTATGCGATGTTTTGTGAGAATACAGAATTTGCTGACCCGCGTGCTTACCGAGCGATTCTTGATAGTGTATGGGAAATTTTGACAGTTAAGAACGCGAAAATTAACTTCGAACGCCAATTAGAGAAGTTAGAAGAATTGTTCCCAAGTGCGGATGAGTTCGATTTTTACGGCGTTTACCCAGCGATGGACGCGTGTCAGGGTTTGTCTACGTTACTGCATGGTCTATTGGATCGCGACTACCTTTTCGATTCAATGCTTAAAGTGAGCCAACAGTCGGTACAAACCGTTGCTGACCTAGAGCAAGCGCAAGGTGCAGAGCCAATCACCAACGACAACCAGAAAGAAAACGAAGCCGTATGTGAAGAGTGGGACGTCCAGTGGGCTATCTTCCGTCCGCTGCGTGAAGCGGTAGAACGTGACATCAGCTTGATTAAAGATTTGCGCGAAGAGCTACGTGAGGAAGGTGTGAGCAACATCGGTATTGCACTTTAATCGTTGAATAAATAGAAAAAGGCATCCTAACTGGATGCCTTTTTTTGTGCGTTTAAGCTGTTATACCTAGAGCTGATTACGATTCTTTCGAGTCAGGTTTCGGTGGCTCTTGAGCTTCTGGCTCTTTATCCTGCTTCTCCAGCTCGTTATCTTCTTCATCGTCATCGCGGCTTTCGATTACGCCGTGCATTTCTTTCCAGCTTTCCCAGCGTTGGTAAGCCAGCTCCTGCATGTCAGTGCTTTTATCTGCTTCGTCGATGATCTCCTCGCCTACGAGGTGTTCAAAAATATCTTCCAACGTTACCAAACCTAGCACGGTACCGTATTCATCAACAACAAGTGCCAGCTGTAAGCGATGAGTCATCATCTGGTCGAATACTTTAGGTAAAGTGGTATTGTTTAGCACCACTTGAATTGGGCGCATGATTGCTCCCAACTGTTTCTGTCCACAACCTGATTGTTGTAGTTTGAACAACTCAAGGCGATGCACAAAACCAATGATGTTATCTTTCTGTTCGCTGTAAACCAATGGGCGTGAGAAAGGCGTATCTTTGTGTTTTTCTAGGAACTCATTGATGGTCATTGTGGCATCGACACGGAATACTACTGGTCGTGGCGTCATAACCTGCGTTACGGGTACATCTTGGATGCCAAGCAAGTTGCTTAAGATTTTTGATTCACCCTCGGCAAATTCACCGCTTTCACGTGCCAGAATCGCCATTGCAGACAGCTCATCACGCATCTTTGGAGCTTCGTGGTTACGAGCAAGACGCTTGGTGATTTGCTCTGAGAACCAAACAAAGGGTGTAAGCGCCCATACCATCCAACGCAATGCGACCGCGGCAGTGGGTGCCAACTGACGCCAGTAGGTCGCGCCAATCGTCTTCGGTACGATTTCTGAAAGCACTAAGATCGCCAATGTCAGCACTGCCGAAAAGATACCTAATGCTTCGCTACCAAATACAACTGCAGCTTGTGCACCAGCAGTGGCCGCGCCGATCGTGTGAGCGATGGTGTTTAAAGTCAGAATAGATGCCAGTGGTCGGTCGATATCTGATTTCAGCTTAGCCAATTGCCCAGCTGCGGGATGCCCCTGTTGATTGAGCTGCGCAATGTAGCTCGGACTGATACTCAGCAGTACCGCCTCCAGCACCGAACAGATAAACGAAATGCCGATTGCAATAGAGATATAAATGGATAACAGCAGCATAGTTGCCCTTGAATGTAGTTTGATAGTGGTTATTTGCAGCTATTATAACCGCAAAAGTGACTTATAAATTGGTCCAAATACCTTGGAAAGCAAGGGTTTTCAGGGGGTATGTGGTAACAAATTGTGAGTTATTACTCATATTATGGCTAAAAGTACGTCAGAAAATCGAAAGATCGCTTACAAACCTTTGCCAGATGGGGCATTTATGTTTTAGAGTGAGACGAATTCGATAACCTATGAGAAGGGAAACCTAATGAACAAGACCCAATTAATCGACTTTATCGCAGAGAAAGCAGACCTATCAAAAGCACAAGCAAAAGCTGCTCTTGAAGCGACTCTTGATGGTGTAACTGGCGCACTTAAAGAGGGTGACCAAGTTCAACTAATTGGTTTTGGTACATTCAAAGTAAACCACCGCGCTGCACGTACTGGTCGTAACCCTAAGACTGGTGACGAGATTCAAATCGCAGCAGCTAACGTACCAGCATTCGTAGCAGGTAAAGCGCTGAAAGAATCAGTAAACTAAGTTAGAATGCACCGAGGTATCCTGCCTCGGTGCAATTTCATGAAAAAACATCTACTCACTTCACTTCTCCTATCTAGCCTTACCCTTTTTGGCTGTTCATCGGTTGAAACTCCTAATTTAGAACAATTCACGCATTTTTCTGGTGGTAAAGTTGCGGGAGATGCTAGCAGCTTATACTGGATGACAGAGAAACTCACTCGTGTGAGTACGGCGGCTGATTATGTGACTATGGGGGACAATGGTTGGTTCAAGAGTGATTATCGCTGGGATGAAGGTGAGTTGCGAGAGTTGATTCGAAAAGGCGAGCAAGTTGATACCAAACAAGAGTTGGTGCCTTTTCAAATCCACATCCGTTTCAATAAAGATGGCGAAGCGGTTTACCAAAAATATCGTGTTAACCGTAAAGTCTTACCACTTCAGCATGACCAATTAGAGCGCTACAAAGCAGAAGCGAATGACGTAGTGGCATCGGTTAAGGCGCAGTCTCGTAACAATCAGAGCCTTATTCAAGGTTATTGGAATGGTCAATCGTTTGAAACCTGCAAAGGTAAGGTTTTCTCGACGCTCGAGTTTAATCAGACGTTGCCAAAATTTATTATCGAGCGTCTCTCATCGGTAGACAGTTATGTGGCTTTTGTCGGCAAGCAGTCACGAAACAAAGCAATGGTCGATGAACTGTTGATGCTCAATGACGATGACTTTGATTGTGTTTCTCGGCCAACGTTGATCTCTGAATAAACATTGCTTCGAACTCTCTCGAACAAGAACAATAAAAAAGGCGCTGAGTGCGCCTTTTGTTTTTTAGCCAACTTATGTTGTTTTTATTTTTCAGCCCTAAACCACCTACTTCAGTAGGTGGTTATCATCCGTTTCGGCTTTGCCTGTAAAACTACTC
>NZ_JAWOUB010000032.1:0-26582 GCF_033339195.1 Vibrio sp. 811 | reverse complement strand
TTTAAAATACAAAACGCCCGATGAAGTACATCGAGCGTTTTAGTTAAAAAGTGTCAACCCATATCAGGACGGGTCAGTGATACTTCACTTAGCTTTTCCTACTTATTTGGGTTCTCTTTTAGTTTCTCCATCACTTGATCGAGCGAGAAGCTTGCTGCTTTTTGCCTTGGTGGGAACTCTTTAAACGTTTCAAGGAATCTGCCTACGTAAGCTTGCGCAGGAACAAGCATGTAAGCACGGTCTAGCATCCAGTCGTAGTAAGTGTTAGAAGTGATATCAGCCACTTCGTAAGGATCCATACGCAAGTTGAAGATCTTAGGAACACGAAGTGTGGTGAATGGTTCAGCCCAAATACGCAACGTACCTTTTGCTCGTTGCTCCATAAAGACCAGCTTCCATTTGTTATAACGAAGTGCAGTTAAGTCTCCATCATCTGAGAAGTAAAAAATTTCTTCTCGTGGGGCCTTATCCTCTTTACCAGTCAAATATGGTAGGAAGTTATAGCCGTCTAGGTGAACTTTGAATTTCTTACCATTCGCACTATAACCTTTGAGCAATTTCTCTTTGATATTGTCATCACCCGCGGCAGCAACGAACGTTGGCATCCAGTCCATGTGATGCATGATATCATTCGAAACAGAGCCAGCTTTAATTTTACCTGGCCAACGTACCATCGCAGGAACTCGGTACGCACCTTCCCAGTTGGTATTTTTCTCTCCACGGAATGGCGTTGTACCTGCATCTGGCCACGAGTTCATGTGTGGGCCATTATCGGTGGAGTAAAAGACGATTGTGTTGTCTTTAATACCCAAATCATCCACTTTTTTCAGTAGCTGACCTACATGGTTATCATGCTCGACCATACCATCTGCATACTCGCTGATACCTGTTTTTCCAGAGTTCTCTTCTTTCACATGAGTACGGAAGTGCATACGAGTTGCGTTCCACCAGACAAAGAAAGGTTTTTCAGCCTTGACTGCACGATCCATAAAATCGAGTGCCGCATCTAACGTCTCTTCATCCACGGTTTCCATGCGCTTACGAGTTAGAGGTCCTGTATCCTCAATTTTGCCATCAGCGTACGAACGGATAACGCCGCGCGGACCGAACTTTTTACGAAACTCAGGATCTTTAGGATAATCGACGTTTTCTGGCTCCTCCTCGGCGTTCAAGTGATAAAGGTTGCCAAAAAATTCATCGAAGCCGTGATTAGTAGGAAGGTGTTCATCTTTATCACCTAAGTGGTTTTTACCAAATTGCCCTGTCATATAGCCCATCGGCTTCAGCATTTCGGCAATGGTTGCGTCCTCTTCCTTCAAGCCAAGATCAGCACCTGGAAGCCCCACTTTACTCAAACCTGTTCTAAGAACGGTTTGGCCCGTAATGAAAGTAGAACGGCCCGCTGTACAAGATTGCTCACCGTAATAGTCAGTGAACATCATGCCTTCTTTGGCGATACTGTCTATATTTGGTGTTTTGTACCCCATCAAGCCAAACGTGTAAGCACTGAGATTGGACTGGCCAATATCATCACCCCAAATGACGAGAATATTTGGTTTCTCTGCTGCGATACTGCTACTTGTCGCACCGATTAAAGCGGCGGCAAGAATCGCTAATCGGCGTTTAACGCCATATTTCGCTGTCATATAAACCTCTGTGTGTATTAGAAAAGTGCTTCCTGCAACAGAATGTATAGTTCACAAATAGCGGATAAGCGAATTTACTAAATGAGAATTCTTTCTATCTTTGCCTAACATTACACCGTTATTTGTAGCTAATACGCACTCCAATAGCACTTTAGTTCAGAGCGCCATGGCACCATTCATCACTACTGTTAATCTCAAGTATTAAGATTGTCTACGCATATCACAGTGCTCATAAAGTACCTGATTGCTTTTATATAAATATTAATGATAATACGTTTTACTACTATTAATAATTAAGGTACCCGTGTGCTTGACTCCAAGGTTTCAAATGGAAAAACTTCCCAATGCCAACACAACGGCGTTCACCATAATGATGAGGAGCTATTACTAGATAAGCGCACTCACTCTGTGGTACTCAATTACTTGCCAAACAAGAAATCTGTTCAGTTAACAAGCATTCAATTTAAGCTGCTGCAAACTCTCACTCACCATCAAGACCAAGTACTTAGTAAGCATTTTCTTTACGAAACAGTACTAAAACGTGAATTTACTGAACATGATCGAGCACTCGATATGCACATGAGCAGAATGAGAAAGCGTCTAGTTCACGAAGGCGTTCCAACAGACAGAATTCAGACAGTCCACCGCCAGGGTTACATTTTCAAGCGCTCAGACAATCAACAGAAAAATTAACGCTAATTGACCCAACTTTTGGTAATTGACCGCTTATTTTGCTTTAATTAATGCAAATTCTAATCACGTAAAATAACTCAATGAATTTGCGCTTAATTTTTACACTTTGCATTGCTACTTTGTTTGCCGGCTGTGCAACCTATGCTGGTCTTAACTATGACCAACTGTTTGGTCCACAGCTCGTGCGTGAACGCACAGTTGACGTGGAAACCCCTCAAGCAAACTTCTTCCAAAGCGAAGTTAAACCCATTATGGATAACCGCTGTGTCGTCTGCCACGCGTGCTACGATGCACCATGTCAACTTAAGCTCTCTTCTGTTGAGGGCATTGACCGTGGTGCGAGTAAAGCACTGGTATATGAAGGAACAAGACTCACAGCCGCAGCACCAACACGCTTATTCGAAGATGCAGAAACAACCCAAGAGTGGCGCGATGCGGGTTTTCATCCGGTTCTCAACGAACGTGATCAAAGCATGGCAGCCAACATTGATGCAGGCCTTATCGCACGTTTGCTACAACAAAAGGAGCGCCACCCATTGCCTGACCAAGTCCAGTTAGAAGGCTTTGACTTTTCGATAGACCGAGAGCAAACCTGTCCAACGATTGAAGAATACGAGCAATACGAAAAGGATAACCCGACCTGGGGAATGCCTTTTGGTATGCCAAACCTATCAAACAGTGAATACCACACACTCATGACTTGGTTGGAAAACGGCGCAATAATGAACGTTCACCGACCTGTTAGTGAGAAAGAGCAAGCGCAAATAGATAAGTACGAAGCATTACTTAACCACTCTGATTTGAAAAATCAGCTGATGGCTAGGTATATATATGAGCATTTATTTTTATCTCATCTCTACTTTTCGGAACTCGATGAAGATCCCCGATTCTTCACGCTCGTCCGCTCTGCTACACCACCAGGACAGCCCGTCAAACGTATTTCAACGCGTCGCCCGTACGATGATCCAGGGGTTGAACGTGTGTTTTATCGAATTATTCCAGAGCAAGGGACCATAGTAGATAAAACTCACATGCCATTCGCGTTAAACAAGCAACGCATAGAGAACTGGAAAACTTGGTTTATTGATGCTGATTACATGGTTAGTCAGCTACCGAGTTATGAACCAGAAGTTGCTGCAAACCCGATGACATCATTCATCGACCTTCCAGTGAAGTCGCGCTTTAAGTTCATGCTAGATAATGCACAAAATACAATAATGGCATACATCAAAGGCCCAGTTTGTCGTGGCCAACTGGCATTGAATGTTATCAATGATCGCTTTTGGGTGTTTTTCCTTGATCCAGATAAAGCAGACATCCCAGAAGTAAATGAGTTTTACCGATCTCAGGCTGATAATCTAAAACTACCGGCAGAGCAAGAAAGTAACACGCTACCTGTTACCAACTGGGTCAAGTACGCGCGTCAACAAGCTCGCTACCTAGAGGCTAAATCTGAGTTCACTAATAACTGGTTTAAAGAAGGTGAAAACCTATCCACCGATGTAATTTGGGACGGTAATGGCACCAACCATAATGCGGCATTAACGATATTCCGCCATTTTGATAGTGCTTCTGTTGTTCAAGGGTTAGTTGGTGAGCAGCCTAAAACAGTGTGGATTCTTGACTACGCGTTACTAGAGCGTATCCACTATTTGCTTGTTGCTGGGTTTGACGTTTACGGTAACTTCGGCCACCAGCTCATGACACGAATGTTTATGGACTTCTTGCGTCTAGAAGGCGAAAGTAACTTTATCTCGTTGTTACCCGCGGATATGCGCCATGAACTTCAATCTAGCTGGTATAAAGATCAAAGCCCGCAGTTGAGTGACTTTTTACAACGAAATGTGAAGCCGTTTAACCAACCAACCAGCGTTCAGTATAAGAGTGACGATCCAAAAACGGAGTTGGTGGAGTTGTTGAGCGAACATGTTTCAGATGTGCTTCTGCCTCGCTACGAAATTCAAGACACGGCTCTTTCTGCGAGTAGTGAAAAGCAACTAAAACGTATTGACCACGTTCGTGGTGAAGGCCTAAAAACCGTTCCGCAAATCACTATGCTTATGGTGAGAAGTCAATCAGGGGAAAATGAACTGTTCACCTTACTTCACAACAATGCACACACAAACATCTCTAGCTTGTTTGATGAAGAAAGTAACCGTGACTTTGCTAACGATGATATGACCATTGTACGCGGCGTTGTGGGAAGCTACCCTGCGGCATTTTTCTCGATCAACGAAAACCAAGTAAAAGATTTTGTCGATCAATTTAGTGCCATCCAAAACGAGTCCGATTACGTTAAGTTATTGGATAATTTTGCGATTCGTAGAAGCTCAGAAAAATTCTGGTCATTTAGCGATCGTTTACATAATTGGTACCGTACAAAACAACCGATCGAATTTGGATTACTTGACTATAATCGTTTTGAGAATCGATGATGATTTAAGGGGGTTCTCATGGGTATCCGAGATAACATTGCCGCTCTTGAACAACAGATTTACGTTGCTTGTTCTGAGGGAGACTACGAAACGGTCAATATGCTTGAGCATCAACTCGAATACTTGCGTGGCAAAGTGGAACATCCTTTTGATGATGACCCTTATGCCCTAGACACTCGATTCGAGTGGGAAGATGACATGACCGAATAGAAAAAACCTCCGGAAAGCCGGAGGTTTTTTTATTTTCAATGCTCGATGGATTACTTCGCCATTAACTCATCCAGAGCTTGAATTGATGCAGACACTTGAGAAACTAA
This sequence comes from Vibrio sp. 811, assembly GCF_033339195.1. Taxonomy (NCBI): domain Bacteria; kingdom Pseudomonadati; phylum Pseudomonadota; class Gammaproteobacteria; order Vibrionales; family Vibrionaceae; genus Vibrio; species Vibrio sp. 811. The sequence continues at coordinate 21,491 of NZ_JAWOUB010000032.1, read as the reverse complement.
ATCATCTTTAGTCGCATTATAGGTATCTAAAGGTTGAGCCGCGGCTTCAATTGCTTGGCAAGCGTTCATTAATGCAGTTAGTCCTAAACTTCCCGCGCTGCCCTTTAATTTATGGGCAAGGTTCTTTACTTCTTTACTATCATTGTCCTCAGCAGACGCTTGCAGTTTGCTTAATACATCAGTGCTGGTGGATCTAAACAGATTAATAATGTGCAACATCTTATCTCTGCCCAAGATTTTCATATCGGACTCAATCACGCTCGGATTAATGATAACCACATCGGGTTCCTTTGTTTTAGGTGCTTGAACGACCTTTGATTGTAGCTCTTGTTCTTGAGGCGAAATTTGATCAAACGGGGTACAGTCGGCATTTTGTGGCAACAACAACGGCTTTCCGTCTAGCGCATCCTGAATCAATGCCGCGAGTGCCTCTTTTGCCAATGGCTTAGGCAAGTATCCGTCAAAACCAGCGGCTAGATAGCGCTCAACTTCTTCCGCAAAAACGTGCGCAGACACTGCAATCATTGGCGTGACGGCAAGCGCTTTATTGGCCGGCTTATCACACTCAATCCGCTTTAAGCGTTGGATCAACTCAGTTCCATCACAATCAGGGAGGTTGATGTCGACTAAAGCGATATCAAAATCCTGTGTGCTGATCAGTTGCTCTGCTTGTGAGCCGTTTTCCGCCATCACGACTTGATGCCCCATGCTTTCTAGAAAACCTTCCGCGACCACTCGGTTGACTTCATTATCTTCTACCAGCAAGACCTTTGCTTTCACTTTGCAACGTGCGGTTGCCACGGTTCCTGTTTCAACAGGTTCGCTTTCCTCTAACGGAATAGAGAACCAGAATCGGCTACCATTTCCCTCTTCGGAATCGACTTCTAAAACACCGCCCATCGCTTCAATGATTCGCTTACTGATGGCAAGTCCAAGCCCCGTACCTCCAGTTTGGCTCATCCCACCTTCAGCTTGCGTGAAGGCATCAAACAACGTTCTCTGGTATTTTTTGGCAATTCCTATTCCAGTGTCTGATACTTCAAACAGGACTTGCGACTCGTCCTCAGGGTTCAGGCTAACGTAGATATCAATTTCTCCTTCGTCAGTGAACTTAATCGCGTTACCAACAAGATTGTTCAGCACCTGACTGATTCTGGTGACATCCCCTTTCCAGTAGCGACTAACATCACTTTCAATATGGTAGGAGAACAGCAGCTTCTTCTCTTGTGCTCGACTGTTCATTAACTGGAAAGTGTCCTCCACCATTTGGTGTAAATCGAAGCCCATGTGACGAATTTCTAAATGCCCCGCTTCAATCTTGGAGTAATCCAGTACATCATTAAGGATCGCGAGCAACGTTTTACCACTACGATTAATGATTTCCGCATAACGCTTTTGAATTGGGTTGAGGCCTGAGTCAATCAGCAAGCGTGCTGTCCCCAACACTCCGTTCATTGGCGTTCTTATCTCATGGCTCATCGTCGCCAAGAATGCCGATTTTGCTCGGCTCGCTTGCTCTGCTTGCTTGCGAGCTTTAGCGTGATTCAAAACCTCTTCATTCAAACGGCGGTTGGCTTGTTTTAACTGCGAAGTGCGTTGCTCAACAAGCTCTTCTAAATGCTCTTTATGCTCCTCAAGCTCTCGCTTGGCTTGAGCTTCACCCTCTGCTACCACTTTTAGTGCTTGCGCGGTATTACGAGCCGTGATGATGGCCTGCCCCATATGCGCCAACTCATCTTTGCCTTTCACTTCCAACTCAACCGCTAAGTTACCCTGTGCCACAGACAGCAACGCAGCGGAATATTCCGCTAACCGCTTCACAACAGAAAGGTACACCACACGCCATAAAATCAGCACCAATACAATCAAACCAACAATTGAAATAACGGTTAGAGACCACTGAGCGAATTTCAATGTGCTGGTCAATTGGTCTACAGCGACGGTAGTGGTTTTGTTTGAATCATCAACCAATTTGTTGACCGTGCCATTAAGCTCTGAGAACAACTCTAATGTCTTTTGCATCAGCTGTTGTGACTGTTCGTTATTCTCGTATTGCTGCATCAGTATAGAAAATACGACCTGACGCTTGCCAAGCTCTATGAGCAGTTGGCTCATTTGCTTAGAGCGCGTAGGATCTTCCACAGCGAGTACACGGCGTTGCATGATTTTGAGGTTGCTATCGAAATCACTTTGAACCTGTTGAATTCGCTCAATATTCGTTAATGTCCGAGCCTCTTCAATCTGATTCAACATTTTAAAGGCCAACAAGTGCAGTTCATGCAATCGCTCAGTCAGATCAAGATCGACCTCCACCAGTGCATCTAGCGCCTGATAAACTTGCGATTTTTTATTCGATTCTAATAAGTCATAAATATGCGTGACGTTAGCAACAGCAATGGTGCTTGTATTCTGAACTTGCGTACGAGTTAGTTGTTCTAGCTCTTCACTGAGCAGACGCATTTCTTCAACACGAGTATCTATCTCTTTTGCAAGCCACAGCTTTTTTTCAACCGAAACACCGAGTTCTGCCAAATTGTCGATAACGTTCTGGACGTTATTCTCTAAAGCTTCTAACAATTGAGAATCGAACGACTCACTCCCGAGCTCCTTGATGTGAGTGAGTAAAGACTCGAGCTGTTCGAACAGCACTCGCCCTGACTCCTTTCTTTCCTGCTCGTTTCTTGCGTTCGACAACATTTGTACAGACGAAATAATACGAGTACTCAACTCAGAGACTTGTCTCGCCTCAATCATGGCGGGAATCGCAGAATCCACGACATTTCTTTCGGTTTTGGCAACCAAAGAAAATCCAGACACACCAATAAGTGCCGATAACATGACCAGTATTGCCATCGCAATGAAAGACAACAAAAGTTTACGACCGATGCTTGCAGTTGCTAGCAGCATATTTTCATGACCTTAATGTTCGTGTTCAGCGACATATTACGTTATATTTTGCAGTGTTTACTTAATCTATGCCAACGAACTTCATTTCATGGTTAAAAATCAACACGCATTTCGCACATTTTTCAAACATTCTGCAGCCACTTTAACCCTCGTTGCTTCTTTGCCAGCGGTTGCCGCAGAGAAAATATGTGCAATATACCCTCACCTAAAGGATTCATACTGGTTGTCAGTAAACTATGGAATGGTGTCCGAAGCGAAAAGAGAAGGTGTCGAGCTACGAGTCCTTGAAGCGGGCGGCTACCCAAACAAAACCCGTCAAGAACAACAACTCGCACTGTGTAACCAATGGGGAGCAGATGCGGTTATCCTTGGGACCGTGGACCCACAGGCTTACGAGCACTCACTTAAAAATTGGGTGGGGAATACTCCCGTTTTTGCTACTGTGAACCAACTCGACTTGGATGAAGAACAAAGTGAGTTGCTAAAAGGGACTGTCGGTGTTGACTGGCATTGGATGGGATACGAAGCGGGTCAACATTTGGCAGCTCGCCATCCAAAGGGGTCAGGAAAAACCAACATTGCCTTACTTTTGGGGCCGCGAACTCGTGGTGGTACGAAACCCGTTACTGCCGGATTTTATGAAGCGATACAAGGAAGTGATATCAACATTGTTGACTCATTTTGGGCAGACAACGACAAGGAGTTACAACGTAACCTAGTTCAACGTGTGATCGATATGGGAAATATAGATTACATTGTTGGCAGTGCAGTGGCGATTGAAGCGGCCATCAGTGAACTGCGCAGTGCCGGCAAAGCTGAGGAGATCGGTTTAGTTTCTGTGTACTTAAGTCATGGTGTATATCGAGGCCTGTTACGTAACAAAGTGCTCTTCGCACCAACAGATAAAATGGTGCAGCAAGGTCGGCTTTCCGTGATGCAAGCAACGCATTACTTAAGGGGTGAAGCTTATGACAAACATGCCTCACCAACCATCAAACCACTGACTCCGAAGACGCTTCATGACGACACGATCGAAGAATCGTTATCTCCGTCAGAATATAGGCCGACATTCCGTGTTAAGGCTGTTGATTGAAAGACCAAAAACGTGTTCTATTGAGTCACAACAATTTTAAAATCATACAAACGGAAACATCTTGATGCAAAAAACCATTCGTACCATGCCAACCCATAAACATGTGGCTTTGGTTGCTCACGACAACTGCAAACCTGAGCTACTTCGCTGGGTAAAAGAAAACAAAGAAAAGCTACAGAGTCACTTCCTTTACGCAACTGGCACGACAGGACACATGCTGAGTAAAGAAACTGGACTTGCGATTAAGAGCATGATCAGTGGTCCGATGGGCGGTGACCAACAACTAGGCGCTCTCATTTCAGAAGGCAAAATCGACGTTCTCGTTTTCTTTTGGGATCCACTGAATGCCGTACCTCACGACCCAGACGTTAAAGCGCTTCTTCGTATTGCTAGTGTTTGGAATATTCCTGTAGCAACGAACCGAGCCACCGCTAAGTTCCTGTTTAACTCCCCTCTTCTTGAGCAAGAAGTAGACATCGAAGTACCGGATTACGAAGCCTATCTTGCTGAGCGCATGTAAGCTTTGATGCCAACCAAATAAAGCAAGGGCGATACCAAGTATCGCCCTTGCTGTTTTTAACATTCTAAACGTTGCATTTAACGGGAAGTCACTATGGGATAGTCACCATTAACGAGCTCTTGAACGAATGCAGATCCCGCGCCAGTATGCGTGATCCAAACCTTCTCTTTCGCACGTGTAATAGCCACGTAAAATAGCCTGCGCTCTTCTGCGTAAGGGAATTTGTCTTTGGACTCCGTCAACGCACCATCAATGTGAATTTGCTTCTTCTTAGCGGGGAATTGTCCCTCATCCACAGAAAGAATAATCACAAAGTCAGCTTCGCGTCCTTTACTCGCATGGCAAGTCATAAAGCGAATATCGAGATTAGGGAAACGTCGCAACCAATCGTCGAACAAATCGGGCTTATGATAATGGTTACGTCCTAGCAATAAAACTGACTTGGTTTGCTTGGCTTGTTGATTCAAGTGATCCAAGATCTTTTCCACTTGATTGCTCGGCGCGGTATGTACGCTCTTCTGCTTGCGTTGTATGTGGCTGTTTAGTGTTTTCGGCAACTGCGATGGGTTTTGCTGCACGAATGTATTCGCTACATCACCAATCTGATTGTTGAAACGATAAGTTGTATCTAAGTGATGAACGGTTGAGTGAGCAAAGCGTTCTTTAAAACCAGTGATAAGATCGACATCCGCTCCTGCAAACTGATAGATAGCTTGCCAATCGTCGCCAACAGCAAATAACGTCGCACCTGCTTGTTTCTGAGTGGATTCACACAGTGCTTCAATCAATGCCAGACGGTCTGGAGAGATATCTTGATACTCATCGACCATAATAAAGCGCCATGGCGAGACAAACTTTCCTTTATTCACATAATCTGTCGCACGACTGATCATGGTTGGGAAATCCACTTGGTTGCTTTCTTTAAGCATTTTCTGCCACGCTGTAAAACATGGCCAGCATAAGGCGAGTTCACTATTTAAACGCGTATAGTCTTGGTGGTTTACGAGCTTTTCTTGTACTTGCTTTTTGGTCAACCCTACCGCCGCTAAATGAGACAGCTGCGAATCTAGCCAAGCGATCAGTTTTGGATTTTCTGAATGGCTTCCTAACTCATCATCCCCTTTTAGGTACGCAATCGGCCATTTGTCTAAATGTTTTTGCCAACGTTTAAAGTTGGTGGGTGTCATCCAATGTTTTTTCAACCAGTCTACACACCATGCCGTTCGTTGATTTTCGTCCAACGCTAAAGGGCTAATTTCGACAGGTTGCTGTTCGACTTGTTTAAGAATATACAAGCCCAACTGATGGAATGTGTTGACGCGCACACCGTCTGCCGCCATGCCCACTTTATCTACTAAGCGTTCTTTCATTTCAGTCGCCGCATCACGACCGAACGCTAACATGAGAAGCTCTTCTGCTTGAGCCTGATGGCTTTGCAACAAATAGGCAACTCGTGCGGTTAAAACGCTGGTTTTGCCCGAGCCGGCACCAGCAAGAACTAAGTTGTGGTCGTCGTTGAGTAATACCGCATATTGCTGGGATAAATTCAAAGGAGAGGATTCAATTTGATTAAACAGCACTTCCCAATTTGGACGTTCTGCTTCTAGCCAATCGCGATTACGCTCACCAAGCGCCTCAGAGGTATCAATGAGCCAAGGCTCTATTTGCGACATACGATTCGGCATTCGCATTTTGGCTTCTTCTAGGGTGGTTTTCATCTCGCTTAACTCTTGGTTAAGACTTTCAACCCAGGAGACCACTTGAGAATGCGATAAGTAAGCAGGCAAGTGCTTTAGTTTGTAAAGCTCTTCTTCCCACTTAGGTAGATACTCAGCCAGTTTTCGGCACTGAGTGTTGTGCCATTCTTGATACTGACGAACAGCTTCAAGAGCAAACTTACGGCATTGTGGCCACGGTAGTCCTTGTACTAGCCAACTTTGTTGTTTGCCTTCGTGCTCATGAGCAAAAAACTGCAAAGAGCTCCATAACAACCCACGCTTTACGCTAACTTTGCCATTCCAGATCGTAAAAGGAATATGTTCTTCACTGCCTATTGAGCTTAATAAAACACTGTTCTCTTTTATTTCGACGTGATGGTACTCATTTTGAATAAAAAACTGTGCTTTGCTAGTGGCAGTGAGCTGCATGAAACGTGCGCCTTTTAATTTAGAAGTTGTCGATTTATATCATTTTAAGGCGCCAAATTGTAGCAATGGCGAGCACCTAAGTAAGCATCTTCTTTTATTCTTTAATAAAATTCACATTACTGTCGATTTAGTAACCTAAAGCTCATTCTATTTGAAGCTGACTTTACAATTATAGACACATTGCGTGGCTGCTTTAGTATAAGTCAATGACATCCTGTTGATTTTATCAGCAACAACGAATTTTTCTTAAAGTAAATCATAAACGCGCTATAGTGGGTCTGGTAGTATTCCCCCTGTTCTTCATCGGAAACATAAGGCGCATTGTGCAAGCAACTTCTAAATTTCGGCTATATTGGGCAAACAAGACGATAAATTACAGCGTTCTTATCCTTATTACCTTACTGGGTGTGGTTATCCCAACTTGGTACTTCGAGCAAAACACGCTGATAACGCCATTAATATTAGGCGTTATTGCTGCTGCTTTGGCTGAAAGTGATGACAGTTTCACTGGACGCATCAAGGCTCTGATTCTCACCTTTCTCTGTTTTGCGCTTGCTGCTTTTTCAATTGAAATCTTGTTCGATACCCCTTGGGCTTTTGCGTTGGGATTATTTATTTCAACCTTCGGCTTCATCATTCTTGGGGCGATAGGTCCTAAGTACGCGAGTATTGCTTTTGGTTCGTTGCTGATCGCTATTTATACTATGCTTGGCGCACATGAAAGCACCAACATTTGGTTTCAGCCACTACTGCTTTTAACCGGTGCCGCTTGGTATTACTTCATGTCCATGATTTGGCAGATATTTTGGCCCCTTCAACCGGTGCAACAAAGCTTAGCCAATGTGTTCTTCCAAATGGCGAATTATCTTGATGCGAAAGCCAAGCTTTTTCATCCTGTGACCAACTTGACGCCACAACCACTACGGATTGAAGCTGCAAAATGCAATGCTGCCACGGTTACGGCACTAAACGCTTGTAAAACCACATTACTTAACCGATCGAAACGGGGTCACATTGATGGGCCTAGTGACCGATTTTTAAATATTTATTTCATCGCTCAAGACATTCACGAACGCGTCAGTTCTAGCCATTATCGCTATCAGGATTTAGCGACCGAATTTGAACGTTCTGATGTGCTGTTTCGTTTTAAATATCTTTTGGAGTCTCAAGCCCAAGCGTGTCGTGATATTGCACTAGCCATTCAGCTAGGAAATGAATACTCCCATACCGATCAATCTATTCTGGCATTAGCTGAAGTACAAAACTCTCTTGCTTATCTAGAAGAACAAAAGCAAGGGCACTGGAAACGTCTGCTGATGCAGTTAACATATTTATTCAATAACTTAGCGACGGTAGAAAAACAACTTAATAACATTAACAACCCAGATGTTGAAGGCCTCGAAGAAGATACCCTCGCCGATACCAACCCACACACGCTAAAAGCGATGTGGCAGCGTATATCAGCAAATTTACACAAAGATTCGATGCTGTTTCGGCATGCATTACGTATGTCAATTGCCTTAACGATTGGCTATGGAATCATTCAAATATTCAACATCGACCGAGGTTACTGGATACTCTTAACCACTTTATTCGTATGCCAACCGAACTACAGTGCCACTCGCCAAAAATTGACGGCGCGAGTAATAGGTACATTAGCTGGTTTGTTGATTGGTGTACCATTGCTGACTTTTTTCCCTTCTCAAGAAAGCCAGTTAGTATTTATCGTTATCTCTGGTGTGATGTTTTTCGCCTTCCGGATGAACAACTATGGGTACGCGACTGGTTTTATTACACTGCTCGTCCTCTTCTTATTTAATCAACTAGGTGAAGGTTACGCAGTTGTCCTTCCTCGACTAGCAGATACCCTCATCGGGTGTGTGCTTGCAGTAGGAGCTGTATTAGTTATTTTGCCCGACTGGCAGTCGAGAAGGCTTCACAAAGTTATGTCGGATGCGATAGAGGCGAACAAGCAGTATCTCGATCAGATCATTGGTCAGTATAGAATCGGCAAGAAAGACAATTTGAGTTACCGTATCGCTCGCCGCCAGGCCCACAATAATGATGCCTCACTCTCTTCTGCGATTAGTACGATGCTGGCGGAGCCTGGCAAATATCGCGCAGCTGTTGATGAAAGTTTTCGCTTCCTAACGTTAAATCACGCAATGTTGAACTATATTTCTGCATTAGGCGCGCACAGAACTCGCATCGAAGATGAGTCAATTCATAAACTCGTTTTAGATGCTCACCGTTGTATTCATCAGCATCTGGATGTACTTCATAAACAGCTTCACCAGCATTGTGAGGAGTGTGACCTATCTAATATTGATGATGCTGGACTCGAGCAACGCTTAAACGAATGGCGCGATGAAGACGACAGCTCTGCCCGCATGGTATTGCAGCAACTTCATCTTATCTATCGCATGCTCCCAGAGCTTCATTCACTTGCTAGTAAGTTTGCCGTCAGGGTAAGTTAGTAACATTCAAACCATATGTAAGAGGGAAGCGCTATATCGCTTCCCTTTTTCTTTTTACGTTTCCATCTACCCCAAAGTGGGTAATTATGTACCTTCTTAGGAAAAATCTGACGTATCACTTAACACACCTTGACAATATTCGGACAAAAAGCAATCGATCAAATTCTAATCTATTTTGGTTGAATAAATATGTTGTATCCAAAGGATGAAGAATTTCGGGCAACGACGGATAAACCGAATCACGACGAAGGTATTGAGATGAACGCACAACAATTTAATGAACTTAAGCAAAAGCTCAGTGATTTAACGGCAAGTCAGTTAAAGTCATTACAAGGTGAGATCAGCGTGAAACTAAATAAAGCGCAAAAACCGGTTCTATCTGGTGAAGAAAGAGAAATGCTTGCCAAACTGTTTGCCTAATCAAGTCATTGATATAAAACACTTGAACGTTTTATAAACTCCACCTATGCTCTCACTATCATAATGTTGGGAGTAGTGATATGCCTGTATCGGGAATTCAATCTGGATACCACATCGTTCAGATGTCACAACAAATGGCCGAGAAAGCTGCACATGGCATTAGCAATAATGTAAGTAAGGTAAAAGAAGAGCTTTCTGATCACAACATCGATTTAGCTGCGGTTGCGGATGTCGCAATAACAGCCTCAACACCTAGCCTTCCCTCTCAAAAAGTTGAATCTCTCATCAACCTCGCACAAGCCGCTGGTTATAACCGAGTTGGCGCGTCTGTCATAGAGAAAAACAATGAAATCATTGGCAGCTTGCTAGACATCCACGTTTAGGCGATTTAACGTCAAATTATCGCTATTTTAATTTCCAACTATCACTATAACGTCGTAACAAGATACCCCCTTTGCTTCGTTCTTGCTTTCTATTTCGATTCAAATATCTCCTGTTTAAAATCAAGCGTTCCCGAAAAAAATGGGCGGCTTATCAGAGCCGCCCATTTTTGTGTTGTATACAGGTTTATCCGTTATCAATAACACCGTTGTTGAGCAATGACTCTACAATCTCGTTGGAGCTGAGACCGTTGAAGTCGATTGAAGTACCTAAGTTTTCCACGACAATAGTCTGTTGAACATTTGCATCCGTCGTAATGTTCAGAGAAACACTTTCCGTCGATGCATCGTAGTCTGCCGAAATGTGACCAAGCAGATCATCCATGTCGATCATTGAGTTATTGAGATCAGAGATAACTTCACGTAAATCGATACTGTCTTCGTTAACAGTGAAGTCAGTAATGGTATCCACTGCCCCTTCATCAACGGAGTCTACCGTCCACTTGAAGATATCGCTGCCGTCTCCACCCGTTAAGATATCTGAACCTAAGCCACCGATAAGCACGTCATCGCCATCGCCACCCAGAATAACGTCGTCACCGTCGCCACCAATCAAGTTGATACCTGTGTCTCCACCGACTAAATAGCTGTCGTCCACTGCGGTTGACTGGTCAATATCGTCGCTATCACTACTCACATCCAAACTAATTTGGACAGGTGAAGACTGCGCTTCATCGCCATTAGATTCCGTTGATATCGCCGTAAGCGAAATATCGTAAGAACCGACATCAATACCACTGTTAGTATCTGTTGCGACAATTTCTAGCGTATCAATTTCATCGCTTGGTACTGTCCAAGTGGTACCATCGAAGCTAATACCTGATGGAGAAACGCCACTTGTTACCTCAGCACTAGCTGGTACGCCCGTTAGCTCCAAAGACAGCACCTCGTCAATATCAGTAAGCGCCGCCATGATTCCGACAATCGCTAAACCTTGACTGCTCGCGGTTTGGCTAGCCGCAATTTGACGAATGTAATTAAACTGAGGATTGATACTCAATGTAGGTGCATCAGCTACAGGTGTCACATTGATAGTGAAATCTTGATTCGCCTCCAATGCGGAACCCGATGCATTTTCGAAGTACACACCGTTGTCTTCGACTTTCACCGATAAAGTGATTGAAGCTGCGTTGACATCTCCTGCATCCACAAATACACCCTCAGAAGCGTCTGTTGCTCCAAGAACGGAGTTAATATTATCTGGTGTGCCCATTAGGGTTATTTCACCAGCCATCCCCGCCCCAACAGTCACACCACTACCTGCTGGCGGCTCGACACGAAGGTCGCCCTCGGTAACTGTAAGAGTCACCGTCATGATTTCATTCGCCTGCGCACCAGTGAAGTCGATGTCACTTACACTAATACCCGTTATTTTCTGGCCATCGGCTTCGTTGATCGTATCCGTTACCGATGCTGCAGTGATTTCAGGTGCGTCATTGGTCGCTTCAACATTCAACACTGCTGTGCCCGCGATTGTAATTGGGTCTGGAGCGCCGTTAGTGGTTCCGTCATCTGTGATTTCATAAGTGAAATTAACGTCACCAAAGAAATCTGCTGCGGGTTCAAACGTCCACTCTGTCGCACTCACTTGAGTCAGCGTGCCGGAAGCTGGGTCCACTAACGCAACATTATCGACGGTCAAGTTGTCTGACTCAGGATCACTTGCGTTGCTCAGCAACTCAGTAGCCGTAATAGTTACCGAACCACCATCTTCTTCGGTACTACTCAACGTTACCTCTGATGTTACCGGTGCATCGTTCACCTCAGTGACTTCGAAGGTCGCCGTTCCTGACACCGTTTGAGGATCTGAAACACCGTTCGTTGTACCGTTGTCGGTAATGTCGTAGGTCAGATCGACCTTGCCGTTGTAGCCAGGCGCAGGAGTAAATGACCATGTACCTGTTACGTTGTCGAAATCCAATGTGCCGCTGCTTGGATCAACCAACTGGACATTGCTCACCATCAAGGTGTCGTTTTCAATATCAGACGCATTCGCCAACAAATCAGCTTGGGTAATATCAACCGCCGTACTGTCTTCTGCGATATCAGAAAGTGTCACTTCAGACGTCGTTGGAGCATCATTGACTTCCGTTACGTTGAACGATGCGCTGCCGTTAACCGATTTAGGATCGGACGCACCATTTGTCGTGCCATCATCTGTAATGGTGTACGTGATTTCAACTGGACCGTTGTAATCTGGTGCTGGGGTAAATTCCCACTCTCCCGTGCCACTGTTGAAAGTAATGCTGCCCGAATTCGGATCCGTTAACTGAACATTGCTAACCGTGAGATTATCGTTCTCTACGTCTGTCGCATTCGCAATAAGGTCCGCTTCAGAGATGGAGAACACACCACTGTCTTCTTCAATATCCGGTAGCGTCACTGGCGTAGTTTCTGGGGTATCATTCACCGCTGTCACTTCAATATTGAAGCTGCTGCTGTTGGTATTTAGGGTGTCATCTACCCCACCAATTACGATACCTTCATTACCTTGGTCATCGACTGTCACGTCCACCTGAACGTCACCAAAGAAGTTCAGGTCTGGATTAAACTCAATCAGACCGTCTGCAATGGCATTGTTTAGATCGGCCACTGTGCCTTTCAGTTCAACGGAGCCCGTACCATCACCGCTCACGGTTAGGTTGTAAGTAGTGATGAGCGTTGGATTAAGCTTCAAGATACCGCTGTCGACGTTCACATTGAGTACGTATTCAGCATTCGGATCATCGAGTACAGCATCAATATCGGTAATGCTGAAACCATCAAGCAGCAATGGCGTATCTTCTGGTGTTTCCACATCCACGGTGTTGACGAACTCTGGACGATCGTTCACTGCTTCAACATCAACAGTGACATCAAACTCCTCTGCGGAGCCCAAGCTTTGACTGCCATCGAGCCCAGTATCAACGGCTTGCACTTTGAAATGCAGCGAACCATCCCATGAGTTATCGTTGCGATCCCCAGAATTAAACACCACTTGATCCAAGTCTTGAGCATTGATTTCTAAGACAAAAATGCCGCCGCCTTGGTCAGTAAACACGGCCCCATCAGGTAATGAAACACTCGCCCCATCAGGGACATTGGAGACCTCAACTCTCAGCGTCTCTGGATCATTTTCCTGGTAGTTTGCACCATCTCCGATGGACTCTTTGTTATCAACCACTAACGCATTTACATTAATAACAATGTCTTCGCCCTCATTACCTGCAGCCGAAGTATCGGGATTCACATCAACATCATCACCAATAGGATTAACAATCAGCGTAAAGTTGTTGTTTCGTTCCGTTGGAACTTGTAGCAACTCCTCTTGAATGAAGACCGTAATACCTATCTCAGCCTCGCCACTAAAGTGTTTTGGCGGTTTAATTTGGATGTCACTCAGGTCAATGGACGTCTGAGTGAGATCTTTTAGTTGAATACTCCATTCGCCCCCACCGTTGTTCTTAACAACATAATCAGAGGAATTGGATTTAACGATAAAGTCATCAGGAAGTCCCGTTAACTTGAGTGAAACGAAACTCTCAGAACCGTCATTATCGTTCAGGCTGATCGAAACACCAGAGCCCGATTGATTCAGCGAAATTAAAGTATCTTCGTCACCAATCACCGTGATTGGCTGCGTCGGATCGGCACCTGTAATGGTAATGTCATCAACGACTGGCGTAACTTCAAATGTGACATCGTCAGTGAAGGTTCTTACATCTATATTATCGCCAGAGTTATTCAAGATAGACTGATCAAACACAGCTTCATCAGTAATTTCTCCCTCGATATTAATCTTGACGGTATTTTGGCCACCACCTACGGGGTAATTTTCTTTTGGCTTAAACAGAACATTGTCAAGCGCACCAGCTAAAATCTCAGCTTCATTAAACTCAATACTGGTTCCTAAGCTGTTACCATTGGCATCAACAAACTCACCTAATGTTGTGTCATCAAGCTCTAACTTGATGTTCGTTAGTGTTTCTCGACCACCTTGAGTGTTGTTAAATTGATCGGCAAAATCAACACTCAAGTTAAGTTGGATTAAGCCATCTTCGTAACCAACACCATCCGCCGTGGGAACGTCGTTATTTAGATCAGTCACAGGTTGTTTGTTTGCATCCAAGCCGAAAGTACCGACGATATCTACTCTTACATTTGGTGTGACATCGCTATCCAACGGCTGATCCCCGGCTGAACTCGGAACGTCTGCAACCGGTAAAACCTGAACTGGAAACTGAACATTATTTTCTTTTTCATCACCGGACTCAGTGTCTTTAGTGACGAACCGAATTGGTAATTCGAAATCACCTGCGTAATCTTCTGCCAAGTGCATCGTCAAACCATCAAGGCCAGTAATATTTCCACTCGCATCGATATGGGCTTGGAACACGTATTTACCATTGACAAAGTCGATATCCGTCCCCGTGATCACCAAGCCAGGAGGAATACCAGGAGCTGAAGGATCGACGATAATAGTCAAGACATCCTCCACGCCATCTGCATTAATCGCATCAACTTTCGACGTTAACTGAGCACCAAGGTTAATAGAATTGTCTTCCAACGCTTGAATTTGGACATCATCAGCCACCTGAATCTCTGCCGCTACACTCATTTGCGGTGTGAGAACGGTAGGAAATTCAAGTGTCACATCCGTTTGGCGCATGACCGTCGCATCTTTTTCGTTGCCCAAATCTTCGCCCAAATCATTCACTTCTGCGTAAATGGTTAAGCCAATTTGAGAGAGACCACCGTTATCGCCATCGTCACTGTCATCGTTTGGTGTTAAATCAAGTCCAGACGGCGCTTTAATTGAGAAGTTGTCTTCATTAGTTACTGTCCAACGACCTCCACCTTCATTTAGTGCACCGACGATAACCAATTGGTTGAGGATCTCAGGGTCCACATTGTGAAATTGAACAACAAGTTGAGTCACCACTTCATCTGAAGACGCATCAAACTCTTGATATTTAATGATATGAGCACCAGATTCGCCCCCCATAGAAGTGTTGATCGTAAAGTCAATGTTACCTTGATCGTCTGACTTCACGATATCGGTAGCACCACCACCACTTTCAGTGACAAGCAGACGGGTTTGGTCGTCTATTGCCCCCGTCTTATCCTCTGGCTCAACGATTGGATTAACTTGGACATTCACCGTACCATTGATGGTTTTCTCAGCGATACCTTCACCGGGATTCGAAGCGTCAACATATTCATGGTCAATCTCTTTCACAGTGACGGTTGTGGTCAAGTCAAAGTCAGTACTTGAATCCTGCTCCAACTGGACTTGAACATAGCCACTTTGAGAGATTCTAGCGGAAAAATCTTGCTCTGATTCACCAGCTTGCGGTGAAAGCGTTAGTGTTCCAGAAACAAGCGCTTGTGCCACACCATCTACATAGACCGTGCTGCCTGGAGGAAATCCAGAGATGGTTACATCACTAAAGAATTCATCGGTATCAGGGCTTTGTACGAGCGTCGGTTTCCAATCGATGTTAAAGCGCGTATCTTCATCTCCCTCCGATCGAACAACGTAGTTATCTTGAGCATCAATAACGGGTTCGACCTTGATCCTTACCTCTCTTTCAATCACACGGCTATGACCATCATTCTCGGTAACAATGATCGTCCCTGTAATCGCAATATTTTCAGTTGAAGAGGCTTCCGGAATAATTTGAATACCGGAATTAAAATTCAGCCCAGTGATGTTTGCTTCGTAAATCGGTTGACCGTTACCATCATAGCCAACAAAGGTGAGGTCAACGCTTGAGCCGTCTGAATCTACGACACGAACACCGTCGGGGATGTTGGACAGGATAACAGTAATGGCTTCTGAATCATCCTGTGGTCTATCGGCAACTTCACCAGATACAACCGAGAAGTTAAGGTTTACAACACCATTCTCTTCGATAGTCGTCTCTATCCCGGCCACATCTCCGTCTACGAATCGGTTCCAAACGTTCCCCGCGTCAATTAATACCGTGTCTGGTATGTCAGCAACACCTTTTACACCAACGATGACGGTCTTACTGCCCAGTGACAACACATCTTCTGTCGTACCGGTAGACAATGATGCTGTGTCTTTCACAATGCCTTCGACATTGAAAGTAAAGTCATCATTGCTGTGCAACGGAGGAAGAACTTCGACGTTCGCTAATTCAGACTCTGGCACTTCGTAATAAAGTACATTGCCGCCTGAATCGGTCACTTCTACTATCTGACTTGGGTTTGCTGAGTCCAGCCACACCAGAGTAACCCCATCAATTGAGAAGTTAGAAATGCGCACAAATAACGCTTCAGAACCATCTAAGTCCGCTGATGGTTTCATGGTGATCACTTCACTTAATTGGAGTGGGTCGTGATCAATGACAGGGTCTACCGTATTTTGAGTTCGAGCGTTATCCTCAAACACATTAATTCGGTTTACAGTAAAACTACCTTTATCCGCAACTGGGTTTACATCAATAATGATGGTTTCGGTTTCTGAGCGAGCGGTATCTTTCCCAAGCAGTGGATTGTTGTTTTCCGTCGTAATAGCGGTGACATCAATTCTGATTTCGCCCGAGAAGTTATCTATCGGATCAACTTGAACTTCATCAATTCGGCTTGCATCCACCAGATAAACACCACCGGATTTTGGTATCGCACTACCATCTGAATAGACTAACTCTGCGTTACCTTCTCCTTGTGTAAAGACAAGCTCGTACACAATGCCTTCAGGGTTACTAGTGTCTTGGGTTTCAGCCGTGATGTTAAGTGCGACATTGTTTCCATCTTCATCAACCGAGTAGTTAAATTCGCTGCTTGCCGTCCACGTTGCAATATCTGCGACGGCAGCAACTTCAATGTCTAAACGACCATTAATCGTATGATCTGGCGTACCATTGTTAAGAATTTCCACGCGGATACGAGGATCGATACCAGAAGCATCGGTTGATGTATGACGATCTGGTACGAAGTACAAGTTATCTAACGAGACAAGCTCACCATTGAATGACTGCTCAACATTTGATGCGTCGAGAACAACCGTATTGCCCACAGATGTTAATTCAATGTAGTTGCCACTGCCGTCTCGGTAGTAGAACGTACCGTTGTGAGTATCAGCATCTCGAATAGTGATGTCACCTAAGCTCTCGTTACGGTCGATATCATGTAAATTGATAACCAAGTCGACTTTCGCAGGGCTAACATCCAGCGTCGACAAGTTGTCCTGAGTGTTTGCAGAGTCAACGCCCACAACGACACCATCACGCCCTTGGTCTTCGAACGCAGTAACGGTAGACGTGTCAATTTGCGCATTGCGGTCTCTTATCGAGATATCCACATCGGCATCTGCGATATCGCCATCACCATCGGTTGCAACAACGTTGATGGTGAAATCAATCGAGTCGGTTTCGGTATGGTCAAGATCGTCATTCGGACGGAATGACACACTGCCATCGGTTCGAACAACCAAACGACCGATTTCAGTATCCACTCCGTCAAGAACCTTGTGAACAAATACGACTTGGTCGCTGCCGTTCAAATCGACAGAATCAGAATCAACACCGTTTTGCTTAAAGTAAATGCCTGAATCATCAGCCGAGAATGAAGTCACTTGTGCGCCGTCAGCACCAAGGTCATCATCCCCCTCTACAGGGTCTCGGAATAAACGAACCGTGCGGCTGCCTTGTCCCTCAACACGTGAAATAGACGCATCGTGCAAGGTTGGAACATCATCGGTAATCGTCACTGGTAAGTTAATACCGGCCGTATCGCCATCGACATCGGTCGCAAAGACTGGGAGATCAAGTATGAGTGTATCTTCGCCTTGAGTTGAGTGATCTAGCGCACCCTCAAGCGTAAACTTGTAAGAGCCGTCAGCGTTCAAAACTAGCGTGAACACTGATTTACCATCAGGTGTTTGACCTTGATAAGTAAAGTTGTTGTTGCTTACCGCGGTTTGAACTAACGTCACCGCAAGACCACCTGAAGTTACTCCTGGTATCGGGTTAGAAGTAAGATCTAACTGGTAAGAGACAACGGTATCTGCCCCTTCCACCGTATCGAAATTGCCCGTTGCTTCTAGGCTGTCTTTGTTGGTTGCCTGAGAGCCGCTGGCAAGGTCATCCTCATCAACAGCCAAAGCATCTGCTGATTTAATTTCGGGAATGTCATCAACCACGGTAATTGGAAGATTCAGTGATGATGACGTGTCACCATCAAAGTCTGTTACTGTAATTGGAATATCAATGACAAGGTTGTTTTCACCTTGAACAGCGTCATGGTCGATTGGTCCCAACAGCTCAAATTGGTAGCTGTCATTATTCGCATCAAGAGACAGCGTGAAGATCTTAGTTGATGTGCCAGTAATAACCGCTTCGTAACTGGTTACTCCACCATTCGTGCTTACTAGATTCAACTCGATGCTGCTGCCGTTCGACGTTAAACCAGACACGACTGCATCGAGGTCTGAAACTTGGTAGCTGACAATCTTGTCTGAACCAGCAACGACCTCAAATCCACCGTTCAATACCGTAGAATCATTACTTGTCGTGTCAGAGCCACCGGAAAGATCATCTTCATCAACGGTTTGTTGGCTAGAGTCTGTCACTTTCACAATAGCTGGAACATCGTCCACCACGGTGATCGGCAAGGTGATGTTATTGGACACATCGCCATCAAAATCAGTCGCGTTGACTGGGAAGTTGATGACTAACGAGTTTTCATCGTTACCCGCAGGATGATCAAGTGCACCCAACAGTTCAAATTCATAACTGTCTGCTGAACCATTTAGCGTCAGTTTAAAGACGGTGTCCGTCGTACCTTGTACATAAGCTCGGTACTCAATCACACCGTTTGAATTTGAAAACTCAACCAACTCAAGCGGTTGACCACCTGAGGTAAGTCCAGAAACAGGCGACGTTAAACTATCCAACTGGAAGCTAACGATAGAATCGGCACCATCAGTAACGTCAAAGTTGCCACCAATGATATTGGATTCTGGCGTGTCGTCCGAACCTTGGCTTGGAATATCATCCTCATCCACAGACAAGGTACTACCAGAGCTAATAGCATCAATGGTTGGCTTGTCATCTACGATCGCCACTGGCAAGGTCGCAGTGATGGTATCGTTGTCGCCATCCGTGATCTTCACAGGTAGATTCAACAAAATTTCATCAGAGTTAACCGCGTGATCTAACTGACCAGATAACTCAAAGTCGTATTTACCATCTTGATGAAGTGTCAACGTGAAGACCGTCACTCCACCCGGTGTTTGTCCCACGTAAACAAGCGCGTCAGCAGTTGAAGCGCCAACGTCTTGAGAAAGTGTTACCTCTTCTCCACCCGATTTCAGATTCGGGATAGGATTTGAGCTTAGATCCAATTCGAAAGCATCAATACCATCTGCGCTAGTGACTTCGAACTCACCTGATACCGTTAATGGCTCTTTCGTTCCATCAGAACCAAGAGGTAAGTCATCTTCTTCGATACGCAGACTTTCAATATTGGTAACCACTGGAACATCGTCCACTACGGTAATTGGCAATGTGAAGGCTGGTGAAGTATCACCATCATTATCTGTCGCCGTCACAGGGAGGTTAATAACAATCTCGTTTTGCTGATTACCATCTGGATGATCAAGCGGCTTCTGTAAATCGAACTCGTAGGTGTTGTTCGTCGCATCCAACGTCAGTT
This sequence comes from Vibrio sp. 811, assembly GCF_033339195.1. NCBI lineage: Bacteria > Pseudomonadati > Pseudomonadota > Gammaproteobacteria > Vibrionales > Vibrionaceae > Vibrio > Vibrio sp. 811. Next base: position 1,824 of record NZ_JAWOUB010000032.1, on the reverse strand, counting down.
CGAACACCACTTCAGCAGGATTGCCAGCGACACCTTGGTATACGTTCACGCCGTTTGCGCTAGAAGACAGAACTAAGGTGATAGCTTCACCATCTGAAGTCAGTGACGCAACAGGCGTGGTCAGGTCACTCAGCTGAATAGAAGCAACTTGGTCAGCACCTTCGGTGATATCAAAAGTACCTGAAATAACAGTATCTTCTGCACTTGCAGCATCCGTACCTGCTGGTAGGTCATCTTCATCAACGGTTTGTTCGCTGCCTGCTAGCAAACCATCAATGGTCGGAACATCATCCACAACCGTAATTGGTAAGGTGATGTTGTTCGACACGTCTCCATCAAAGTCAGTCGCGTTTATCGGTAAATTGATGACCAGTTCATTTTGGCCATCAGCATTTGGATGATCGAGAGGAGCAAGCAAATCGAACGTGTAGCTGTCATCAGAGGCATCAAGGGTCACACGGAATACTGGTGTCGTCGTGCCATCAATACGAGCTTCGTAAACTGAAACGCCACCTGCGTTTGATACTTCAACCATAACCAGAGATTGACCACCAGAGGTCAGGCCTTGTACTGGCGTCGTCAGGTCAGAAACGCTGTACTCCAAAATGCCATCAGAACCATCAGTCGCGATGAAGTTACCTGCAATGCTGTTCGACTGCGTACCATCAGATCCGACTGTTGGGATATCGTCCTCGTCAACCGTTTGCACACTTGTTGCTTCGATGCCACCAAGTGTCGGTTTGTCATCAACGATCTTGACAGGAATTGTCTCAGCAGACGTGTCACCATCAAAGTCGGTCGCGATGATTGGGAAGTTGAGCGTTAACTCATCACTATCAACAGCATGATCGATTGGGCCTTCAAGTGTGAAGTTATAAGAGCCATCAGTGTTCACTGTCAGTGTAAAGACCGACTCGGTGCCTGCTGTTGCTTGATAGGTAAAGCTGCCATCGCCGTTTGCGGTTTCAGTTAGCGTGACTGCCACGCCTTGTGATGTGAGTCCAGCCACTGGTGTTGCAGAAGCATCGAGCTGATAGCTCACTACTCGGTCCGAGCCTTGTGTGGTGGTGAAGTTGCCATCGATTGAAATCGGGCCAGTCTGATCTGAGCCAATCGTACCTAAGTCATCTTCATCAACGGTAATCGCATCAACATCGGTAATGGTCGGTTTATCATCCACGATGGTGACTGGGATCGTTTCTGTGGTGGTATCACCATCAAAATCCGTTGCGATGATTGGGAAGTTCAGTGTCAGCTCATCACTGTCTGTCGCATGGTCGATTGGACCTTGCAGCGTGAAGTTGTATGAACCATCCGTATTTACTGTTAGCGTGAAGACCGATTCAGTACCTGCCGTCGCTTGGTAAGTGAAGCTACCATCACCGTTTGCAGTTTCAGTCAGGGTCACTGCCACACCTTGCGATGTTAGGCCATCAACTGGCGTTGCAGCAGTATCTAATTGGTAGCTTACTACCCCATCAGAGCCTTGCGTTGTAGTGAAGTTACCATCGATTGAAATTGGATCTGCGCCGTCAGAGCCAATTGTTGCTAAGTCATCTTCATCCACACGGATCGCGTCTACGTCGGTGATGGTTGGTTTATCGTCAACGATGGTGACAGGCAGTGTTTCTGTCGAGGTATCGCCATCAAAATCTGTTGCGATAATCGGGAAGTCGATTTGCAGACTGTCGCTGTTCACCGCATGGTCTAGTGGGCCTTGCAGAGTAAAGGTGTAGCTGCCATCTGGCTTCACCACCAATTCAAATACGGCATTGCCATCTGCTGTGGCTGTGTAAGTAAAACTGCCGTCGCCGTTAGCAGTTT
>NZ_JAWOUB010000031.1:0-27256 GCF_033339195.1 Vibrio sp. 811 | reverse complement strand
TGTTTTACCGTGGTCAACGTGGCCGATAGTACCAACGTTAACGTGCGGTTTCGTACGTTCAAATTTTTCTTTAGACACGATCGTGTTCCTTCCTAGTTATGATTCGTCGTGATCATTATTGATCGACGACGCGCCAGAAATTGTTATTTTATGCGCCAACGCCCGTTAGCGCAATATTTGGACGCCCTGATCTCGCAAAAAGTCGTAAACTTTTTGCAGTTCAATCGTCAATTAGTAACCACGCTCTGCAATAATTTTATCTGCGAAGTTTTTCGGCACTTCAGCGTACTCGTGAAACTCCATAGAGTAAGACGCACGGCCTTGAGTTGCAGAACGTAGATCAGTTGCGTAACCGAACATTTCGGATAGTGGTACTTGAGCACGGATGATCTTAAGACCAGCCACACCTTCGTCCATGCCTTCAATGATACCGCGACGACGGTTTAGGTCACCAACAACGTCACCCATCCAGTCTTCCGGAGTGGTTACTTCGACATTCATCATAGGTTCTAGAATCACAGGTTGTGCTTCTAGTGCACCTTTCTTGAATGCCATCGAGCCAGCGATCTTAAACGCCATCTCGCTTGAGTCTACATCGTGGTAAGAACCATCAAATAGTGTAGCTTTAATATCTAGTACAGGGTAACCCGCTAGAACACCACTATTCATTTGCTCTTCGATACCTTTCGATACCGAACTGATGTATTCCTTAGGAATCACACCGCCCACGATTTCGTCTACGAATACGAAACCTTCACCAGGCTCAGAAGGCTCAAGTTTGACCCAAACATGACCGTATTGACCACGACCACCTGATTGACGAACAAACTTACCTTCAACTTCCGCTTTACCACGAATGGTTTCACGGTAAGCAACCTGAGGTTTACCAACGTTACAATCAACGCTGAATTCACGCTTCATACGATCAACGATAATGTCTAGGTGAAGTTCACCCATACCTGAGATCAGAGTCTGACCTGATTCGTCGTCCGTTTCCACGCGGAATGATGGATCTTCCGCTGCTAGTTTACCTAGCGCGATAGCCATTTTCTCTTGGTCTGCCTTAGAACGAGGCTCTACAGCAATCTGAATAACTGGTTCAGGGAACTCCATGCGTTCTAGAATCACTTTGTGGTTCTGATCACACAGTGTGTCACCTGTTGTTACGTCTTTCAGACCGATAGCAGCTGCAATATCACCAGCGCGAACTTCTTTCACTTCTTCACGCTTATTCGCATGCATCTGAACGATACGACCGAAACGCTCTTTCTTCTCTTTTACTGAGTTGTAAACAGCGTCACCCGAGTTTACAACACCGGAGTAAACACGCATGAAAGTTAGCGTGCCCACGAATGGGTCAGTCGCAATCTTAAACGCTAGCGCTGAGAAAGGTTCGTTGTCGTCAGCATGACGCTCAACTTCATTTTCTCTTTCGTCGACACCTTTAATTGCAGGTACGTCAACAGGCGATGGCAAGAACTCAACTACTGCATCCAGTACCGCTTGAACACCTTTGTTCTTGAACGCACTACCACAAGTAGCCAGTACGATTTCGTTATTTAGTGTGCGAGTACGTAGAGCTTGTTTGAGCTCAGCTTCAGTCAATTCACCTTCTTCAAGGTACTTGTCCATCAGCTCTTCGCTAGCTTCAGCAGCGGATTCAACCATGTGGTTGCGCCACTCTTCAGCAAGTTCAATCATGTCAGCCGGGATGTCTTCGTAAGTAAACGAAGTGCCTTGATCGGCATCATTCCAGTTGATCATTTTCATCTTGATAAGGTCGATGACACCTCTGAACTCATCTTCCGCACCAACGTTCAGCTGGATTGGAACAGGAGTCGCACCAAGACGATTCTTAATTTGGTTCACAACGCGTAGGAAGTCTGCGCCCGCACGGTCCATCTTGTTTACAAATACCAAACGTGGAACGTGGTATTTGTCTGCTTGACGCCATACAGTTTCAGACTGAGGTTCAACACCAGATGAGCCACAGAACACAACCACAGCACCATCAAGTACACGAAGAGAACGCTCTACTTCGATAGTAAAGTCAACGTGTCCAGGGGTATCAATGATGTTTACGCGATGCTCAGGGAACTGTGCTTCCATACCACGCCAGAATGTAGTAGTCGCAGCGGATGTGATAGTGATACCACGCTCCTGCTCCTGCTCCATCCAGTCCATGGTTGCTGCACCATCGTGAACTTCGCCGATTTTGTGAGAAAGGCCAGTGTAGAACAGAATACGCTCAGTTGTGGTTGTTTTTCCTGCATCTACGTGAGCACAGATACCGATATTACGGTATAGCTCAATAGGAGTTTTACGAGCCACGATTGTATCCTCTTACTAAGGTGTACCTTAGAGTATAGAAAAGTGCTGCGAGAGAACCTCGCAGCACAGAAGGTATTACCAACGGTAATGAGCGAACGCTTTGTTTGCGTCAGCCATGCGGTGAACGTCTTCACGTTTCTTAACCGCAGTACCTTTGTTCTCAGACGCGTCTAGCATTTCAGCAGCTAGGCGTTGAGCCATAGATTTTTCACCACGCTTGCGCGCAGCTTCAACCAACCAACGCATAGCAAGTGCGTTACGGCGAACCGGACGTACTTCTACAGGTACTTGGTAAGTTGAACCACCAACACGGCGAGATTTAACCTCTACCGCTGGGCGAACGTTTTCAAGAGCTTCTTCAAAAATAGCTAAGTGGTCTTTACCAGACTTTTCAGCCATAGCATCTAGTGCAGTGTAAACGATTTTCTCTGCAGTAGATTTTTTACCGTCAACCATTAGGATGTTAACGAATTTTGCCAGCAATTCAGATTTGAATTTTGGATCTGGAAGGATCTTACGCTGACCAATGACGCGACGACGTGGCATGGATTTATCTCCGTTGTCTTCTTCAGGTTTTATCCAAAACTTTTCAGTTTTTTCAAAAAATTAAAAATAATTTAGTGTTTGGCCTTACTTAACGGAATCCATTAAGACTTAGGACGCTTCACACCGTACTTAGAACGACCTTGTTTACGGTCATTTACGCCAGCACAGTCTAGTGCGCCGCGAACAGTGTGGTAACGCACACCTGGAAGGTCTTTAACACGACCACCACGGATTAGAACAACTGAGTGCTCTTGAAGGTTGTGACCTTCACCGCCGATGTACGATGTAACTTCGAAGCCGTTTGTCAGACGTACACGACAAACTTTACGAAGTGCTGAGTTAGGTTTTTTAGGTGTAGTAGTGTAAACACGAGTACATACACCACGTTTTTGTGGGCACGCTTCTAGTGCAGGCACGTTGCTTTTAACAACTTGCTTTGCACGTGGCTTACGTACCAACTGGTTAATAGTTGCCATTAACTAGCTCCTGATTTACTTGAAAGTAAGCTTTGTGAAAAATCTATCCCCAACTGCCAATGCAGTTAGGGACGCAAAATTCTATGCAGCAGTGAGAGGTGTGTCAAGAAATATACGGATCTTTTTTGTTCAATTAGAACAATTCATCCGTAAAGCTTTGTCGACAGCAAATCTTGTTCAATCCCAAGTTAGGGATTTATCCTGTTTTGCTGTTAGTTCAACGAAGCCTGAGTAATTCACAATCGTCAGCGATGGACTGATACGATTTGCAATACCGCGAGCTTGCGCATCGCTCTCTAACACAAATACGCTGCGGTTTTTTAGATGGGAAAATGCTTTATGTTGCGAGTTAGCAGCGTACACTGCATCTTCTATAAGTAAGATGTCATCCTGTTCACTGCATAAGGGCATGGCGTCTTCTAGAGCAGAGACTGTTTTTATGATGTGTAACATACCTTCCTCAAAAAGACAGTAGCTTGCCAGCGTGTTGTAACTTATCTTTGAGCTGTTCTGAGCTTAACGCTTGGGCTTCAATGACTAAATCCGCTTGCGCCAAACCTCGCTGGGTTAACGACTCTGAACACACAAAGACTTGTTCGATGTCGTATAAATCGAAAAGCTTTAACATCGGCGCGTAATCTTTACTCAAAATATTGTTGGGGTCTTGTCCGAGTAGAAGCTGGTATACCCCGTCACCCATGAAAATGACGCTGATATCTTCACAGTAAGCCGACGCAGCTAACAGTGCATCCACACCTTCACGACCAGCTGCACAGCCATGTGGCGCACTACGAAATAGATAAGTTAACTGACTCAAAACTGTACCACTCTGTCTTGGGTTAACATCGCTTCAGCTAGGCTACCTAAGCCTGCTTGTTCAAAACCATCGGCTAGATTGTTCTGAACCAAACCATGTTGATTCGCTTCTTCTTCACTTACAATCCCGCGACGCAAAGCGGCCGCGACACAAGTTTCTAGGCGAACACCATGCTCTTTAGCCAAAGACTGCCACGCCTTATTGAGATCAAATTCATCGTTGGCTGGCACACTCAAAGCAGTACCATTAGTCACACCATCTTGATAAAAGAAGACGCTCACTAGCTGATGGCCTTGCTCTATCACCGCTTTGGCGAACTGATAAGCACTGCGCGCTGACTGGCTGCCATAAACGGGACCATTCACCACTAACGTGTAAGTCAGTTTACTCACCTTTCATCATCCTCGGTTTTACGTTGACGAATGTACAAGTAAACGGTGTGTTTTGAAATATTAAGGCGATCCGCGACACGGTTGATGGCATCTTTAATATCGAAGATACCTTTGTCGTACAACTCCATCACGATCTGGCGATTTTTGGTGTTGTTAGATACGGATTTATCCGCATTGATCTCTTCGATGGTGCGTTCAACAGTTTGGTCCACCAGCTCTTCTACGTCACTAGCAAAGTTGACCGAGGAAGCCGCTTCTTTCGCTTCTTGCGTCGGCATGAAAGACTGAAGGACTTGCGAGAAAGGCGCATCCAAGTTGACGTTGATACACAACAAACCAATCACGCGATTTTCGCCATTACGAATGGCGACAGTAATCGACTTCATCAACACGCCACCTTTTGCACGGGTAAAGTACGAACGTGAGAAGTTGCGCTCCGAGCCTTCGATGTCTTTTAGCATCTTAAGCGCTAAATCAGTGATTGGTGAGCCGACTTGGCGCCCCGTGTTTTCACCGTTAGCGATTTTAATTGCAGAGGTATTTAAGTCTTCTAGAGAGTGAAGAACGATTTCACAAAATGGACCTATCAGGCTGGCGATACCATCCACGACCGCCTCATAAGATCTTAAAATGATTTTGTCGTGCTCGGTAAACGGCATCACGTTAACGGATTCCATTTCGAGCAACATCTCCGCGTTTATTGTTTCTGTAGTTGTCATAAGCCTTCGAGCGAAAAATCAACAAATTGGTGTAAGTTTATCAGAAAATTTGAAAAGCAACCTAGCAAACTCACCAACTAGTGACCTAGAACAAAAAAGGCCCGTTAAACGGACCTTTTTCAATAACTTATCGCAGCTTATTGTTATTGCTCTGCGTTGTCGTTCTCAACTTTTAGCAGCTCAACTTCAAATACTAGCGTTGAGTTAGCAGGAATGCTTGGTGTGTCTTGGTCACCGTATGCTAGCTCTGGCGGGATAACGAATTTGAATTTAGAACCCACAGGCATTAGCTGAACACCCTCTGTCCAACCTGGGATTACACGGTTAAGTGGGAACGTTGCAGGTTCACCACGATCGTAGGAGCTGTCGAACTGAGTACCGTCGATCAGAGTACCTTTGTAGTGTACTTGAACCGTATCAGTGTCTTTTGGCTTCTCACCTTCAGCTGGTGTCATTACTTGGTATAGAAGACCTGTATCTGTCTTCACTACGCCTTCTTGCTTCTCAAACTCAGCACGGAAATCATCGCCAGCTTTTTTCGCTTCAGCTGCTTTCTCAGCCGCTTGTGCTTGCATCTTTTCTGCAACACGCTTGTCTAGAGATTCTAGTGCTGCACGTGTTTCTTCTTCATTCAATTCAGCATTGCCTTTGAAGACGTCTTCGATACCTTTTAGTACCAAATCTTTGTTAAGATTAATGCCGATTTCGCTTGGCTTGTCGATGCTTGTGCTTAGGTAGTTAGCAAATGAAACACCGATTGCGTATGCCGCTTTGTCGTCGTCGGTTTTAAAGTGAACCGCTTTACCGGTTTCTGCTTGAACTTGTTCTGCTTGAGGTGCGGTTTCTGTTTTAGTTTCTTCTTTCTGACAACCTACCGCTAGCATAACTGTTGCAGCAAGTAGCGACACTTTTAAAACTGATTTCATTAAATTCTCCCAATAATGGCTCTGCCATTGGTTGTTGTGCACAAATCTTCTATGAGACTAGTGAAGACAATCGTTATACCAATATACTAGCTATATGTCTTAAGACACAAACCGGATTATTAGATGTGATGCAAAGAATTTTTCATTTATTCCTATATTTAATTGTCATCACCACGTTAAATGGTTGCTTTTTCGCCGAGCGTGAAGTGCAGCGTTGGCCGATAGAACCTCAAGGTGCGACAAGCTTCGCACTTAGCAGAGATGGACGGTTTGCTCTGCTCTATTCTCAACAACGTCATTTGATGTTGTGGGACCTAGAGCAAAATGAACAACTAGCCAACCTGGGTGAACTCGATGCCGATGCCAATGTGGTTTCCCATATCCGCATATCTGACAATGGCCGCTACGCAATTACAGCAAGCCAAATGAACTTCGCAGTTTGGGACCTAGGCTGGACGCAATCCGAAGGCCTTTGGTCTATCTCTGATGCGCTCATTCGCGACGTTGATATCACCAGTAATGGTGAACAAGTTCTGCTTGGGTTATCCAACGGTAAAGCAATTTATGTCAACTTAGTCACCGGGCGTCGCATGGAGTTCCTTGCACATCGTGAAAAAGTCAATTCCGTGGCCATTTCTCCTAATGGGCGCTTCGCCCTAACCGGAGGTAATGACTATAAAGCGTATCTGTGGGACACCGAAACCGGACAAGTACTACGAACCTTCGAACATGGACAACGAATTGTTCGCGTGGCCCTGCAAAGAGATGGAAAATTAGCAATGACATCTGATGGCGGAAACCAAGCGATTGTTTGGGATTTAAAAACTGGACAAGAAGTCACACAGTTGAGCAGTTGGTCACGCCAATTAATTTTCTCTACCGCACGATTTTCTGACGACGGGACTCAACTAGTCACAGGAAGCCCTTCTGGCCGTGTGTCAATATGGGATACTCAAACCGGAAAACGAATGAGTGGATTTGAAGTGGAGCCCAAAAAAGACACTCGCCCTCCCCGTGCGGTCGTGTATGATGCAGCCTTTGATTCAAAACAACGCGTAATTACTGCTACTTCAGCAGGTATTGCCCAAGCTTGGCAGTTAGAGAACGGATCATGACAGAAAAAATCATTCAGCAATTGGAAGCACGCATTAATGACTTAGAATGTCAGCTTGCGTTCCAAGAACAGACTATTGAAGATCTGAACGGCGCTTTATCGCAGCAACAACTGCAAATTACCAAGATGCTCGATCAGATGAAATATGTGGTAGGTAAAGTAAAAAATATGGACTCGTCGAATTTAGCCGATCCGTCAGAAGAAACCCCACCACCGCATTATTAAAATGCAGGCTCAAATAGCATAAAGCCCAGAACATGTTCTGGGCTTTGTTGTATTAATTACTTAAGAAGGTACTCAAGAAGAAGCTATTCGTCGGCGTAGATTTTAACGCTCAGCTCGCCTTGCGTATTAATGCCTGCTCGGTACATGCCAGAACTGTTCATCGCAAAGTGCATCTCACCTTTAGCATCAATGGCAATCAAACCGCCCTCTCCGCCCATCTGCTTGAGATCACCTTGGATAATGTGTTCACAAGCCGTATGAATATCTTCTTGTAAGTAACGCATACGTGCTGCAACGTCTTCCGCAACACGTTTACGAATAAAGAACTCACCGACACCCGTAGTGGAAACTGCCACAACGCCATTTTCGGCCACCGTACCACAACCAATCAGAGCCGAATCTCCGACTCGGTTGTATTTCTTATTCGTCACGCCACCCGTACTGGTGGCAGCGGCTAAGTTGCCTTGTTGGTCCAATGCCACCGCACCAACCGTACCGTGCTTACGGTCATCTGGGTAACGAGATTCCGACAAAGCAAATAGTCCTTTCTCACGCATAGACAGCAACTGCTCATATCGGCGATCAGTAAAGAAGTAATCTTGCTCGGTATACTCATGGCCTTGCTCAAAAGCAAACGTCTCTGCGCCCTCACCCACCAACAACACATGATTGCTGTTTCGCATCACGTCACGAGCGAGTTCAATTGGGTTTCTGATATGACGAACCCCAGCGACCGCGCCTGCTGCAAGGTTTCGCCCATCCATCACAGAAGCGTCCATTTCAACCATTTCGTTGTTGGTCAGCACTGAGCCTTTACCCGCATTAAAGTTAGGAGAGTCTTCCAATACTTTCACTGCCGCTACGACGGCATCTAAGGCTTCACCGCCCGTGTCTAGAATTTGATGTCCCGCTTTTACCGCAGCTTCTAAATCCGCCAAGATGGATTGTTGCAGCTCATCGCTCATCTGTTCACGCAAGATGGTGCCCGCACCACCATGAATGGCAATCGAGAAAGGTTTCGTCATCGCTTTGTCCAACTGTTATTCCTTGTATGGTTGGCACTACACCTTAGATAAACAAAAAGCGCAAGTTGAAAACTCAACTTGCGCTTTTCAAAGCTTTGCTAGATTAGATTATCTAGTGAAGGAGCTTATGATTAGTGAGAACCACAGCTACCGCCGCCACAGCAGCCGCCTTCTTCTTCGTGATCGTGGTCATGATCGTGACCACCACAACAGCCACCACCTTGATGGATGTGACCGTGTTCGATCTCTTCTGCTGTTGCTTCACGTGTAGACATAACTTCTACTTCGAAAGTTAGTGTTTGACCAGCTAACATATGGTTACCGTCAACAACCACTTCGTTGCCGTCAACTTCTGTTACTTCAACAGGGATTGGACCTTGGTCAGTGTCAGCTAGGAAGCGCATGCCCACTTCGATTTGCTCAACGCCTTGGAACACGTCCGCAGGAACGCGCTGTACTAGCGCATCGTTGTGCTCACCGTAAGCTTCTTCAGGAGCTACCGTTACTGAGAACTTGTCGCCAGCCACTTTACCTTCAAGTTCTTTTTCAAGACCTGTGATTAGGTTGTTGTGACCGTGAAGGTAATCTAGAGGTGCTTCTGCTGTTGATTGATCAACAACGACACCGTCTTCCATCATTACTTTGTATGCAAGGCTTGCAACAACGTTCTTTTCAATTTTCATACTAACTCCAGGGAGATTAATTGACTTAACCTGAATGGGGTTAAGTACTGAGATATCTGGGTGTATTATGGGGATCAATTATCGAAGTTCAATTATTCCGGCTTAAAAATTCCGATCATTTCCTGATCTGAGTGTTTATTTTTCTCTACAGATTGTGGTTTGCGCTGCTCTGTAAACTCACACTCGACACACTCAACTAACTCGATGTTATTTTCAATCCACCAGCGCAGGGTATCTTGCTGGCTGCAATTTGGGCAGCTAGCGCCGGCAATGAAACGTTTCTTGATTTTCACGCTATTTCCTTAGCTTGAGTCTTGGCTCAAGTACTACTTCCAATGATTAGGTGACTGATGGTCGCTCTCCATTTCACGACCAAATATTTCTTCTAGCTCTTTGCGTGCCTCTTTCGCCCTTTGAGCTAATTTCTTATCTTCATTGTGTTGAGGCAATAAGTCCTTAAGCATAGCATTATCCAACTTGCGAAAATGTGCTTCTGCCCGCTTTGCTTGATAAGGATGCATACCCAGTTCTACGAGCGCTTGGCGACCGAGATCTAGCGCCCCTAAAAATGTTTCACGAGAGTAATTCTCTACACCATGACTCATTAACTGGTAAGCCTCGACACGGCTTCTTGCTCGGGCTAACAACTTAAGTTTCGGGAAGTGCACGCGACAAATGTCCACGATGGCCATCACCTCATCAGGTGAATCAGTACAAATAATCAATGCTTCCGCTTTATCAGCGCCAGCAGCCCTCAATAGGTCAATTTGTGTAGCATCGCCATAAAACACTTTGTAACCATACTTACGTAATAGGTGGATTTGGCTGGCATCACTTTCTAATACTGTCACTTTGATTTTATTGGCATACATTAAACGTCCGACGATCTGACCGAAACGTCCAAAGCCTGCAATGATAACGCGTGGTCGGCGATCCACGACTTTCGTGGTCATGCCCTCTTCTTCTTGATTGAGGGTATGAGCAAACCACTTCTTTTGTCCCATCAGCAAAAGAGGAGTCGTCACCATGGATAGACTGACCACCACCAACAGAAACGCCACTTGCTCTTTGGACAAAATGCCCTCTTGGCTCGCCGCGGTAAATATGACAAAGGCAAACTCACCGCCTTGGCTCAAAATTGCAGCCATACGGCTTCTCGCTTTGGCTCCGACACGGGCAGCTCTCGCCAATGCATACAAAACCAAACCCTTAACCACGACCAAAGCCACCACCGCACCGAGAATCTCTAAAGGGTGTAATGCCAATAACCCCAAGTTTACTGCCATGCCCACCGCAATAAAGAATAACCCCAACAACAGACCTTTAAATGGCTCGATAGCGATTTCCAACTCATGGCGATACTCACTCTCTGCCAGCAAAACGCCTGCTAAAAAAGTCCCCAATGCCATCGAAAGGCCGAGCTTTTGCATCACGACCGAAATGCCAAGCACGACTAAAAGTGCAGCAACGGTAAAGAGCTCACGAACGCCGCTCATCACGACAAAACGAAATAGCGGACGTAGTAAAAAGTGACCACCAATCAACAGTGCTACCACACTGCCTAAAATAGTGAAGACATCCAACCAACTTCCACCACTATGCCCGCCTGCTAGCAAGGGCAACATCGCCAGCATCGGGATCACTGCAATATCTTGAAAGAGCAGCACCGCAAAACCAGATTGCCCCGTTTCGGTACCATTAAGCCCTTGCTCTTCAATGACTTTAAGTGCAATCGCCGTCGAGGACAGCGCCAACCCCATCCCGATAACTAAACTCACTTGCATGCTTACGCCAAACATACTGACGACACTACCAATCACGGCGGTCGTGACCACAACCTGCGCACCGCCTAAACCTAAAATCGGCCCTCGCATCTGCCACAATTTTTTAGGGTTTAATTCCAGCCCTATCAAAAACAGTAACAACACAACCCCAAGCTCGGCAAAATGCAAAATGGAATCAACGTCACTAATTAAGCCAAGCCCCCATGGGCCAATCAACACACCAGCGAGTAAATAACCTAAAACCGAGCCAAGCCCAAGGCGCTGAGCAATCGGCACCGCAATAACCGCAGCCGAAAGAAAGACCACACTGCTTTGAAGAAACTCACTGGTGATCGCCATACTGACCTCCTCGATCTGCCGCTTGCCAGTTTTCAAGTGGGTTACTCAGCCATCCACGGTATAACTCGGCATGTTCGTAGCGTTCAATATCTGAAACATTTCTTGACCAATACAACACCAGTGGTTCAATCCAGTGCATTTGGCATAGGGCTGCCGTCAGTTCAAACGGTTGCAAGATTTGCTCAAGTGGGTATTTGTTGTACCCCTTCGCGCTGAAGGCTTCTTCTTTACCACCTGTTGTAATGACACTGCGCCAGTATTTTCCTTCTAGCGCCGCACCTCCGCCAAATGCAAAGCCTTTACCTAACACTCGGTCTAGCCACTCTTTTAATAGGGCTGGACATGAATACATATAAAGTGGGTGGTGAAATACGATCACATCGTGAGCGAGCAACAACTCATGTTCGTAATTCACATCAATAAAGAAATCAGGGTAAACACCGTAAAGATCGTGCACAGTGACGTGATCAAGCGACTGAGCTTTTTTTATCATCACTTGATTGGCAATCGAGTTATGTGGCTCTGGATGAGCATAAATGACCAGAACTTTTGGGAGAATAGACGGTGCAACAGCCAAATGGTCGTCCTTGTGGTTATTTTTATCCGTTATCAAATTGTTATACTTTTTTGTACAGCATAATGCAATTAAAGCGAATCAATCGACTTTTCCGGTCAATACCCCTACTATTCACCGCTAGATATATACCCAAGTGGCTTTAAAAACGATTGAAACCACTTCGCTATGTAACCAAGCAACGCGCACTGCGCAAAGTGAATGAAAACTTTATGATTACCTTCTCTGATATTCAGTTACTGCGTGGCGGTAAACCTCTTTTAGACCAAGCTTCTGCGACTATTCACCCTGGCGATAAAGTCGGTCTTGTGGGCAAAAACGGCTGCGGTAAATCAACGCTGTTTGCCCTACTGAAAGATGAACTGTCAATTGATGCTGGCTCATTTAGCCAACCTCAACACTGGGAGTTGGCCTGGGTCGCACAGGAAACGCCTGCGCTAGAGCGCACTGCACTGGAATACGTCATTGATGGTGATCGCGAATACCGCGCTCTCGAAAAGCAGTTAGCAGAAGCAGAAACGCAGGACAACGGAACCCTAGTTGCCGAGATACACGGTAAAATTGAAACCATTGGTGGTTACAGCATTCGCGCTCGCGCGGCAGAACTGCTCGATGGTTTAGGGTTCAGCCAAGAGCAAATGAGTTGGAGTTTGACCCAATTCTCGGGTGGTTGGCGTATGCGTCTTAACTTGGCTCAAGCGCTATTGTGTCGTTCTGATCTACTGCTACTCGACGAACCAACCAACCACTTGGATTTGGACGCGGTAATGTGGTTAGAGCGTTGGCTACAAAACTACCCTGGCACGCTGATTCTGATCTCGCACGACCGAGACTTCCTTGATCCAATTGTTGGTCGCATCATTCACATCGAGAATCAGCAGCTGAACGAATACACGGGTAACTACTCGTCATTCGAAAACCAACGCGCACAAAAGATGGTGTTACAACAAGCGATGTTTGAAAAGCAACAGAAGCAGATGTCGCACATGCAAAGCTACATCGACCGCTTCCGTTATAAAGCATCAAAAGCACGCCAAGCCCAAAGCCGTATCAAAGCTTTGGAGCGCATGGAAAAAGTACTGCCAGCTCAATTCGATAACCCATTTAGCTTCCAGTTCCGTGAGCCAGCTGCGCTGCCAAACCCAATCATGATGATGGATGAAGTATCTGCAGGTTACGGTGACAACCTCATCTTAGAGAAGATCCGCTTGAACTTGGTTCCTGGCAGTCGTATTGGTCTACTCGGCCGTAATGGTGCGGGTAAATCGACCTTAATCAAGCTGCTCTCTGGTGAACTTAACGCGCAAGGTGGTGACCTAACTTACTCACAAGGCGTGAAAATTGGTTACTTCGCTCAGCACCAGTTAGAAACGCTTCACCCTGAAGAAACGCCGCTGCAACACATGATGCAAATCGCACCCGATCAAACCGAACAGCAGCTACGTGATTACCTAGGTAGCTTTGGCTTCCAAGGTGACAAAGCACTAGAAAAAGTTGCGCCGTTTTCTGGTGGCGAAAAAGCCCGTTTAGTGCTGGCCTTAATTGTGTGGCAAAAGCCAAACCTGTTGCTACTTGATGAACCAACCAACCACTTGGATTTGGACATGCGTCAGGCATTGACGATGGCACTGCAAACGTTCGAAGGTGCAATGGTGATTGTTTCGCACGACCGTTACCTATTGCGTGCTACGACCGATGACTTGTATTTAGTGCATGATCGACAAGTTGCTCCGTTCGATGGTGACTTAAACGACTACTACAAGTGGTTAACTGAGCAACAAAGAGCGGAACGCAAAGAAGCACAAGCCGCACAGCCAGCCAAAGATAGCGCCAACAGCGCGGCAGCGAAAAAAGAGCAGAAACGTCGCGATGCAGAGTTTCGAAAACAGACAGCGCCAATTCGCAAAACGCTGACACAACTAGAAAATAAAATGGATAAGTTAGGTGCTGCACTGGCCGAAGCTGAAGAACAATTGGCGGACAACTCACTGTATGCGGCCGAAAATAAAGCTAAACTTAACCAAGTGCTGGCACTTCAAGCTTCTAGTAAGGCTGAGCTCGAAGAAATTGAAATGGAATGGATGTCTGCTCAAGAAACGTTGGAGCAGATGGAGCTAGAGTTTAATCAATGAGTAATCAACACGCTGAATACACACTCACCCTAGAACACCTTTGGCAGTTTAGTCTGCAGTTTTATGGTGTGCGAGAAGTGAAAGAGGCGTGCTTATCATTGCAAAACAACTACCACGGTAACGTGAACCTACTCCTGCTGCTCAGATGGCTCGATGAGCAGCAACTCATTTTCCAAGAAAAAGACTGGCCCTTGGTGCAAGACTGTCTAGGTAGGAGCGAAACTTTACTTCACTCCTTTCGCGACCTTCGTCGCCACCTTAAGTCTCAAGTCAATGACGCTTTGTATCGTGAGACCTTGCAGTTTGAGCTGCAACTAGAAAAGCAGCAACAAGCAGATTTGGTGGACTGCATTAACTCACTTGCACTACTCAAAAATGATGGTGACCCACTGACGTTGAGATACTGTCGTCAACTCGGTGGGGAGCATTTGCAGCAAGCCTTTGCTATGCCGGTGCCAAACATTCAACCACCAAAACGCCCATAAATCTGTAGAATACCTATAATCTTTATAAAGGATTATATTAATAAGTTCTTCAACGGACACCGAAGGACCGCATAAGAGCAGTTAGGTATGACACAATTTTTCGCAGCCGCCGGGATCAAAAACCCGCATCTCCAAACGCTTTTGCCGCGTTTTATTCGCAAAAAAGCGTTGTTTACGCCGATTTGGCAAACCCTCGATACATCCGATGGCGACTTTCTCGATCTCGCGTGGAGCGAGGACCCAACCCAAGAGCCTGCACAAAAAAAGCCGATTTTTGTTTTATTTCATGGGTTAGAGGGGTGCTTCTATAGCCCTTATGCCAATGGGCTAATGAATGCATTTGCTCAATCTGGATGGCTGTCGGTGATGATGCATTTTCGTGGCTGCAGCGGTAAACCAAACAAAAAAGCACGAGCTTACCACTCGGGTGAAGTGACGGATGCTCGTTACTTCCTAGAGCACCTTGAACAACGTTTTCCTGATAATCCCAAAGTTGCAGTTGGTATTTCTCTTGGCGGTAACATGTTGGCGAATTATTTAGCCCAATATAAAGACCACCCTATTTTGAATGCAGCGACTATTATCTCAGCGCCTTTAGACCTAGCGGCGTGTGCGAACCGTATTGAACAAGGCTTTTCGAAAGTGTATCGCCGTTATCTGCTTTCTTCACTGAAACGTAACGCGTTACAAAAGCATCATCTATTGCACGGCGAGCTTGCGCTGTCCTACAACTCAATAAAACGTGTCACAAGATTGTATGAATTCGATGATTTGATCACGGCACCACTGCACGGTTTTAAAGACGCACAAGATTATTACGATCAATGTTCTGGCTTAAGTAAACTACAGCAAATCACGCTACCCACACTGATCATCCATGCCAAAGACGATCCGTTCATGACCGATGATGTGATACCGAAGTTTGTTTTGCCAGATAACATTGATTACCGTCTCTTTGAACACGGTGGCCATGTTGGCTTCCTAACAGGAACGGCGTTAAAACCTAAGTTTTGGTTGGAGGAAGCGCTGCCCGCGTATTACGAAAGTATCGCCGCAGATTACCTTTCTGCTGTATCCAAGCAACGAACGCAGTAAACTAGCCGCTCATCATAAAAGTTATGAGGTATTTATGATCATTCCATGGCAAGACATTGCGCCGGAAACATTGGAAAACTTAATTCGTGAATTCGTCTTACGCGAAGGAACGGATTACGGAACCGTCGAGGTTTCTTTGCAAAACAAAATTGATCAAGTTAAAGCTCAATTGGAAAAAGGTGAAGCGGTTATCGTGTTCTCTGAGCTACACGAAACCGTCGATATTCAACATAAAACAAAATTTTAGACCCTTCACATTTTACCGTATCCCACTCGATGACAAGGTATTGTTACGTGCTATAGTGGGATATCGACCGTGCAGTAGTAACTCTACTGCACATTACAGGTAAGTAATTTTCGACAAGGTTTGTCATGTCAGCTAAACACCCAATTATTGCGGTTACTGGTTCGTCCGGTGCCGGCACGACCACTACATCTGAAGCCTTCCGTAAAATGTTCAATATGATGAACGTTAAACCCGCATGGGTTGAAGGCGATAGCTTCCATCGCTTTACTCGCCCAGAAATGGACATCGAAATTCGCAAAGCCCGCGAGCAAGGTCGACACATTAGCTACTTTGGCCCACAAGCTAATGACTTCCCGGGATTAGAAGAGTTTTTCCGTAAGTTCGGGCATGATGGTACTGGCAGCGTGCGCCGTTATCTGCACACGTTTGACGAAGCGGTTCCCTACAATCAAATGCCAGGCACGTTTACACCGTGGCAAGACTTACCCGAAAACAGCGACGTGCTGTTTTATGAAGGGTTACATGGTGGCGTGGTCGATGGCGATGTTAATGTTGCTCAACATGTGGATTTCTTAATTGGCATGGTGCCGATTGTGAACTTAGAGTGGATCCAAAAATTCGTACGTGACACTCGCGATCGCGGCCATTCGCGTGAAGCGGTAATGGACTCAATCGTGCGATCCATGGACGATTACCTCAACTATATCACTCCGCAGTTTTCTCGTACTCACATCAACTTCCAGCGCGTACCGACCGTTGATACTTCCAACCCACTTAATGCAAAAGGCATCCCTAGTTTGGATGAGAGTTTTGTGGTGATTCGCCTACGCGGTATCAAGAATGTCGACTTCCCATATCTGC
This sequence comes from Vibrio sp. 811, assembly GCF_033339195.1. NCBI lineage: Bacteria > Pseudomonadati > Pseudomonadota > Gammaproteobacteria > Vibrionales > Vibrionaceae > Vibrio > Vibrio sp. 811. Next base: position 10,485 of record NZ_JAWOUB010000031.1, on the reverse strand, counting down.
TGGCCATGATTGATGGCTCATTCATGTCACGCCACAACACGATTGTCGTGCCCGGCGGTAAGATGAGCTTTGCAATGGAGCTCATAGTTCGGCCTATCCTACAACAGCTCATCGAAACAGGGAAAATTGGCTAAAAACCTGCCTGCGAAGATGTTTACTTTTCATACCGTGATCATGTGCACAGTTTTGCTTACAAAATCTCAATCATGGCACGATTAAAATCAAGAAATCGTTTTCGAAAAAGGATACTATTTCTTACCGAAACACAAGAGAGCTTGCAGCATATAAAAAGTGCTCTTATTCTAGTAGGCCTAATTCAGGCTTAGCTAAAATATGGATAGCGCAAGCGTACCCTGCAGAGGAAGTGAGATATTATGGTTCTAGGTAAACCTCAAACCGACCCAACATTAGAGTGGTTTCTTTCACACTGTCATATTCATAAGTACCCTTCAAAGAGCACGCTAATTCACGCGGGCGAAAAGGCAGAAACTTTGTACTACATCGTTAAAGGTTCTGTTGCGGTTCTTATCAAAGACGAAGAAGGTAAGGAGATGATCCTTTCTTACCTAAACCAAGGAGACTTTATTGGTGAACTTGGTCTATTCGAGGAAGACCAAGAGCGCACAGCTTGGGTTCGTGCTAAATCTCCTTGTGAAGTTGCTGAAATTTCTTTCAAGAAGTTCCGTCAGCTTATCCAAGTAAACCCAGACATCCTAATGCGTCTTTCTGCGCAGATGGCTCGTCGTCTTCAAGTAACTAGCCAAAAAGTGGGTGACCTGGCGTTCCTAGACGTAACTGGTCGTATCGCTCAGACGCTTCTGAACCTTGCAAAACAACCAGACGCAATGACTCATCCAGACGGCATGCAAATCAAGATCACTCGTCAAGAAATCGGTCAAATTGTTGGCTGTTCTCGTGAGACAGTAGGTCGTATTTTGAAGATGCTAGAAGAGCAGAACCTAATCTCTGCTCACGGTAAAACCATCGTGGTTTACGGTACTCGTTAATCTCGAACTAGAGTGACACGAACAAAATTATAAAAGCCACCAATGGCAACATTGGTGGCTTTTTATTTACTCATGACCAAATGAGATAGGGTGCAGCGAACACTAATGAGTAAGCTTAACAGGTTAACCCTAAAACTTAGCCATTCGTGCTTTCAAAGATTTTGTCAGCTGAAGCGGCCACGAAACCTGGGTACAAATCACCATTTTCCATCGGATAGCGCTTAGCAAATTCATAAAACCCGCCAGGGATAATTTCAGTGCCTTCGCTAAAACGAACCGCTACTTTATCTGCCATGGTCGATGACTGCTCTAGCAACACCTCAGGAGTGCCCTTCACTTCACCACCATTTTCATTAATGGTAAACCCAGCGGTACGCAGATGATTGTTTACCTGCTTCACTTCTTCATATTCATTGAGCTGGTTAACGCTCACCGTGAAGTGGTTTGCTCCGTAACCATGCGCCGCAAGCCAAGATGCGTACTCACTTTCTTTAGCCAACGTTTGGTAATCAGCAAAGCTTAAATCCCACAAGCGTCCACCATGTAAGAATGCGCTATCGTTCAGCTTGTCAGCATCGACTTGTGCCACCAAATTTTTCACAATCTCTTGTAGCTCAGACGAGCACTCTTCAACTTTTAGCTCACTAATAAATACTTTAGGTTGCTTCGGATCTGGGTGCTCATAGTGCTTAGCAACCAGCTTTTTGCTTTCGAAAACGTAATCACCACACGCCTTGTAACCAATAGCTACAAATGGCTTAGCTAGAGTTTCAATACCAAGAGGCGCGATATTGAAGGTACGTAAAGCTATATGATCATTAATCAGAGGCTCATCTTCTTGAAGCAGCTGATGCACTTTAGCAGCCGAAGGGCAAAGACGTTGAATGTAATCTTGCCATAGCGATTCAAATAACACATCGGGCGTCATAACGACTCCTTGTTACGAGATGTAGAGTTTAAAGGTAAGCGGAAGTTGGCTGCTCGTTCACCACAAGAGTTGTCCAGAATAATGAACGAGCAACCATCAACCTGTGACGGTAAATGCCAGTCAGTCAACACGCTTTTCCGAGTCTTTGCTCACTTTTCGTGTTCTGCCAACGATCACTACAACCCATACCTAAATGATGCGCCGGCAGGGTGAGCCGCAATGCATAGTTGCGACTCTATAATAAAAACTTATAGCGCTACACCTGGACTCAATGTTGCAGGCAAGACAGTTTCTTGACCTTCCATTGATGCCATTGGGTACGCACAGTAATCTGCTGCGTAGTAAGCGCTTGGGCGCAAGTTACCCGACGCCCCCGGACCACCAAATGGCGCATCACCGCTTGCACCAGTGAGCTGGCGGTTACGGTTCACGATACCTGCACGAATGTGGTCAACGAAGTATTCCCATTCTTGGTCGTCGGTTGAGACCAAACCAGCAGATAAGCCAAAGCGCGTATCGTTTGCTAGCGCCACGGCTTTGTCTAACCCTTCGTAACGCACCACTTGCAGAAGTGGGCCGAAGTATTCTTCATCTGGTAACTCAGCAATGTTCGTTACATCAATGATGCCTGGAGAAACAAACGCCGCCTCTCCAGCTTTCGCTTCAATCAAGCTTTCACCGCCAAGAGACTGTAGATTAGCTTGTGCATCAAGAATAAACTTGGCTGCCGCGACCGAAATTTGCGGTCCCATAAATGGCGCAGGTTCTGCAAATGGTTGGTCTACGCGAATATTGCGTGTCGCTTCGACGAGCTTGGTGATAAGCGCATCGCCTTTTTCACCCAATGGTACATACAAACGACGAGCACACGTACAACGCTGCCCAGCACTGATAAACGCTGACTGGATGATGGTATAAACCGTGGCATCCAAATCACCATATTTATCAGAGATCACCATAGGGTTATTACCACCCATTTCTAGTGCGAGCATCTTGCCCGGTTGACCCGCAAATTGACGGTGTAATACATGCCCCGTATTCGCGCTACCCGTAAACAGTACGCCATCAATGCCTTTTGCGTCAGCTAGGGCGATACCAGTTTCTTTCGCGCCTTGAACAAGGTTAATCACGCCTTTCGGCAGACCGGCTTCTTCCCATAGCTTCATTGCCAATTCACCCGTCCATGGCGTTTGCTCAGACGGTTTGAAGACTACCGTGTTACCAGCCAGTAGCGCAGGCACAATGTGACCATTTGGTAGGTGGCCTGGGAAGTTGTAAGGACCAAACACCGCCATCACGCCCAATGGGCGGTGGCGCAATACGATTTGGTTGCCTGCTGATTCACGGCTCGCCTCACCAGTGCGGTCATGATAAGCGCGAATCGAAATGGCAATTTTACCTGCCATGGCTGCTGCTTCAGTGCGCGTTTCCCAAATCGGCTTACCGGTTTCTTTGGCAATCACTTCGGCGATTTTTTCGCTGTTCTCTTTTACTTTCTCCGCAAAAGCCAACACGATTGCCTCACGCTCTGAAAATGGACGCTTTTTCCAGTCAATAAACGCTTCACGCGCTGCAGATACCGCCTGGTTCACCTGCTCTGCCGTTGCACCTTTGCCTTGCCAGAACACTTCTTGGTTGTACGGCGACAGAGACGTAAATGCTTCACCCTGACCTTGTACCCATTCACCTGCAATCCAATGTGTCATTGTTTCTATCCTTAAATTCTGTCGTCTGTTACTGCGGAAGAAGGCGGACGAAATCCCCTTCTTCAACCGAAAGTGCATCCGCAACGTCTGGTGCAATCATCACGCTTTGTGTTTCTGCGTCATACGCCGCTTTAGTGACTGTCGCACGGAAGTTCTCGAAAGATGAATTACACATCAAGAAGTCTTGTGTGCTGGAATGTTCAGAGATTTTGACTTGCGCGCGGAATGAATGACGTACCGACTCAATATTACGCAGATCACACTCAACCGTTGGGCCACCATCGAAGATGTCGACGTAGCCTCGGTTGGTAAAACCTTCACGCTCAAGCAGCTTCAGCGCTGGACGCGTGTTGTCATGTACTTGACCAATCACGGCTTGCGCTTCTGGGCTGAGCAGGTTGATGTAAATAGGCAGTTTCGGCATCAAGTCGGCGATAAAGCCTTTCTTGCCGATACCTGTCAGGTAATCTGCAAGCGTGAAATCGATAGAGAAGAAATGCTCTTGAAGCCATTGCCAGAATGGTGAATTACCCTCGTCGTCTGAAACGCCACGCATCTCCGCAAAGATCGTTTCAGAGAAGCGCTCTGGGTGCTCTGCCATCATTAGGAAACGACACTTCGACATTAGACGACCATTCAGACCTTGGCGGAATTTCTCACGCAAGAACAAGGTACAAATTTCGCTGTTACCCGTGTAGTTATTACCAAAAGTAAGCAGTTTAACGACGTTGTTAACGCCAAGCTTTGGCGACGAGTGCACAACTTTACTAATGTGATATGAGTAAAATGGGACATCCCAGCCGATAGATGCTTCGATTCCGGTGGTACCCGCAACCTCACCCGTTTCAGAGTCAAAGCCAACCATCAGGTAGCCTTCATCGCCTGGTTCTGCCACATCTGGCTTACCAAAGCTGTACTCTGAATGTTTGATTCGATTGGTTAACAGTTCTTCGTTAACCGGTAGAGATGTAAATCCGTGACCAGACTCCACCGCACAAGTGTGCAGTGCGTCGTAATCCGACATCGCGATAGGGCGAACTACTAGCATCAATACTCCCTCCAGATGCAAGAAGATCCTAACTATATTGTAGGAACAATGCCCCCATCAGAGATCCTTGACGGGGGTGTCTGCGTTGACGTTTAAACTGATATCGCGCTTAAACTAAAGTCGCGATCGCTTTATCCAGTTTCGCCAAGCCTTCTTCAATTTCTTGTTGTGTGATAACGAGTGATGGTGTGAAACGTACGACATTGGCACCCGCAACCAATACCATGAGACCTTGTTTACCTGCAGCAACCAGCACGTCACGCGCACGGCCTTGCCATTCTTCATTTAGTGCGGCGCCAAGTAATAGGCCTTGACCGCGCACTTCTGAGAAGATGTTGTACTTCGCGTTGATCTTCTCTAGACCTTCACGGAACATTGCTTCGCGTTCTAGCACACCAGCCAACACCTCTGGCTTGGTAACTTCATTTACAACCGCTTCTGCAACCGCACACGCTAGTGGGTTACCGCCATATGTAGAACCGTGAGTGCCCACTTTCATGTGCTCTGCCAATTTTGCTGTCGTTAGCATTGCACCGATTGGGAAACCGCCACCAAGTGATTTCGCAGTACTTAGAATATCTGGCGTGATACCTAAACCTTGGTAAGCGTAGAAGTTACCTGTACGGCCATTACCAGTTTGCACTTCATCGAAGATCAGTAAGGCGTTGTGTTTGTCACACAGCTCGCGAACCGCTTGAGCGAACTCAGGCGTTGGTGGCACGATGCCGCCTTCACCTTGTAGTGGCTCCATCATAACCGCACAAGTACGATCAGACATGTGCGCTTGTAAAGCTTCGATATCGTTGTAAGGAAGGTGTGTCACGTCGCCTGGCTTAGGACCGAAGCCGTCAGAGTATGCCGCTTGGCCACCAACCGTTACGGTAAAGAATGTACGACCGTGGAAACCTTGTTTGAATGCAATGATTTCAGACTTCTCAGTGCCATGAACGTCTGCTGCATAACGACGTGCCAGCTTCAAAGCGGCTTCGTTTGCTTCTGCGCCAGAGTTAGCAAAGAACACTCGCTCAGCAAAACTCACTTCTGTTAGCTTTTTCGCCAGACGAAGGGCTGGTTCGTTCGTCATAACGTTACTTAAGTGCCAAAGCTTGTTAGCTTGCTCTGTTAGTGCGTTTACCATTACTGGATGACAATGGCCAAGACAGCTCACTGCAATACCACCAGCAAAGTCGATGTATTCATTACCTTCCTGATCCCAAACACGTGAACCTTCACCTTTAACAGGGATCATTTCCATCGGGTTATAGCAAGGTACCATTACCTCATCGAATAAACCGCGCTCTACTTTAATTTCCGTTGTCATTGCACATTCCTTCTTGATACCGCATGCGTAGCAGATAAGCGAATTTAACCGGCTCTCTTTGCCAGCAAATAATGTTTTGCATTTAAGCTATTGCGGCATTGTATTTACATTTAATTAACCATTTCAATAGTGATTTATTCTTTTCGTTCTCGAAAGCAACTTCCATTAATCACTGCTTATGACTATTTATGCATCAAGAAAGTAAAATAGAGAAGTGATTTTTTATAAATGTTATGTAATACAGGGGATAGAAGGTTTAAAAAGACATGAATAGACAAAGAGACTCGAGAGAATCGCATAGTTTTGCAATCCGCTCACCTCAGCAAAAAGATGAATGATTTGTTAAGAAAAGTGATCGCGATCAGATCGCTTTGCGTGCTAAAAAGTTCGCAAGCAACTCGTGACCTTGCTCAGTTTTGATTGATTCTGGGTGGAACTGCACCGCATCAATTGGCAAGGTTTTATGTTGGTAACCCATTATTTCATCCATGCTTCCGTCAGGCAGTTCTGTCCATGCAGTCAGTTCAAACACGTCGGGTAAAGTACCGTTTTTCACCACAAGAGAGTGATAACGGGTTACCGTGAGTGGGTTATTCAGATTTTTAAACACACTACGACCGTTATGACGAATCGGTGAGGTCTTACCGTGCATCACTTGTCGTGCACGTACCACTTCGCCCCCAAACACTTGCGCTATCGCTTGGTGACCAAGGCAAACACCCAATATTGGAAGCTTACCAGCGAAGTGTTCTATCGCTTTCAGTGAAATACCTGCTTCGTTCGGCGTACATGGCCCTGGCGAGATCACCAAATGAGTTGGGTTGAGCGCCTCAATGCCTTGGATATCGATTTCATCGTTACGCACCACCTTTACGTCTGCACCAAGCTCGCAGAAGTATTGGTAAAGGTTGTAGGTAAAAGAGTCGTAGTTATCGATGATCAACAACATAAAGGGTCGGTTGCTCCAATCCGTTTTGGCAATGCGTACGTAGTGAATCGCCACGTTCGTGACAATCAAGGGCGGTATTTTGCTATACCAAGCAAGAAAGGCAAGTTTTTGCTGAATAAAAAGGCCAGCATAGGCTGGCCTTTGGTCTTTACAGCTATTTAGGAACTGTTTGTCAGGAAGTAAATTCGCTTAGCGGCGACGACGGAATAAGCCGAGACCTAGCAGCGCAAATAGAGCACCAAAACCAAACGAACCACCATCTGAATCCTTCGACCCTTCTGTTCCAGCTTCAGTTTGCGTCATTGAAACATCACGAACAGAGCTAAACTTCACGATATTACCTGTCGAGTCAGTCACTTTCTCTTCTAACTGATAATTACCTTGCTCTGGCGTTTGTTCAAACTCAATATTCACGCTACGCGCATCAATATCAGCTTGAACTAAAGTTTGGCTAGCCGAGTAAGCTTTCGTATCGCTGCTTGCCGCAGCCGCTTGTGTGGATGGCGTTAAGTTCACCGTAACAATATCGCCCACAACCGCCGTTGGTGGTAAACGGACATCGACGGCTAAGTTGTCACCTGCTTTCGGTAAATCGATGTCATCATCTGGTAAATCAATCGCGATGATCACTGGATCGTGGTCAGAGGCAGAGAACGCATCTTTGTACTTCGGCATATCACCTGTGTACTTGCTGCTGTATTCGAACAAGTTACTCTCTAGTGAGTTGATGTGCCAATCTTCAATTGCTACCACTTTTTGCGCTAGGCTGCTGCTTGCCAATGCGTGGTCCAAATTACCCAGCTCGCCCGAATAGGTGTAAGAAAACGTATCAGTGCCGTGCAGCAACGTGTTTAAGTTGTGCAGACCGTAACCTTTTTCAATTTTGGTCTTCTCTACTTGAAGTTCACCATCACCAATGGTTGTGTAAGCAGCAGTATAAATGTCACGGCCGTATTTCTCTTTCGAGTAATCAGTCAGTGTCAGAAGTGGGTCTTCCATGCCATAAGCATTGAGGTCGCCCATGAGCAATACATCGCCTTTCACCTCTTTTAACGCTTCACCCACTGCGTGCGCAGCAGAAACGCGGAAGTTGTTACAGTTGCCTTGCAGATCCGCTGGCTCAGAATCTTCTACACCAGCAATCCACTCTTCAATACACTCAGAGCCTTTCGACTTAAAGTGGTTTACGACAATAGACAAATCTTCACCCGTCTCTTTCACCGTAAAGGTCTGAAGTAGACTGTGGCGTTGGTACTTATCGTAAGCAGGGTTACTTTCTGTGCCCTCTTTACGAGTAATTGTGTTTTCTGCAATGTGCTGCTCTGGCGTGATGATCACTTTTGCAGCGTCTTTTGGCGTTACTGCGTTAGCACGATATAAAATCGCCACCATGATCGCATCACTGCCAAAGTATTCGTCTTGGTATTTGTCTTGCTCTTCGATTTCGACATACGTGTAATGATCTTCAGCGTCATCAATCTCAGCATTTAGGGCATCAACTAAGTTTTGGATAGCACTGCCATCACCAAAGCCGTTGTTTTCCACTTCCATCAAACCAATGATGTCAGCGTCCATCTTGTTCATCGCCGCAACGATTTTCGCTTGTTGGATCAGGAACTCATCTAGGTTAGTCGCACCACGGTTTTGTCCGGTTGGGTTTTCATGACCACTGTCAGCCACGGAGTTGAAGTAGTTCAGTACGTTGAAGCTTGCAATACGCAAATCTGAGTCCGCAATCGCTGGGGCATCTTTACGAGCCACATCGAAGCCTTCACCTGAAGTCACAAAGTTGGTGTTATCGACTTCATTGGTCGCAATCAGGCGGTATTCGTTGTAGCTGTAAGCCACGACACCCTGAAGACCTTCTACTCGAGAACCAAGGCGAATGTGCTGCTCTGAAGAGCCATCTTGGTCTGCATCTTTAGCAAAATCTGGGTAGTATGGGATTTGGCCGTTTGGTGCTTTGCCATCTGATTCTAGGTATACGCGGTTTGCTGCGTTGTCTTTTGCTAGCTCAACGGCTGCATCGCTCTCTGCCGCGTGTAATTGAGTCGGCTTTAACAATGGCGCTTCATGAGAGAGCATCATATTGTTACGACGTGAATCGTAGTCGTAAGAGAAGTTGCGAGTTACAAACAAGTCAGTTGCCGAGGTCAACTCAACTTGCATCCCTTCATGACGCTCTAGCGCATCACGTAGTGTCTCACCTTCTTTGATAACAAGATCGGTAACTCGAGAGGTTTCAGAGGTGCCTGTTTTCACATAGCTGTTAGCATCAGAAGCAAGCTGAGTATTGCTGTAATACTCTTGAACTTTACCTTTCACACAAACAACGTCACCAGCTTTCAGCGCCGTGTCTGCCGCGTCAGTATGGATGAACAAGCCTTCTGAGGTCTTGTCGTTGTTGTCGCTTTCTAATGCTTGTAGGTAGAAACCTTTGGTTAGGCCAGTGGTAACAGCAGTCACGACACCCGTTACGAAATGATCTTCGTCAGTAATGTATGGGTAACCATCAATGAATGGAGACGTATCGCCTTCACCTTGAATATCTTGGATGGTAGTGAAGTTAGGTTGCTGACCGTCGACTTCACAAGCGAATGGTGCTGGTGGCTCAGTCGCATTTAGCTCACCAAGGCCGTCAATGTTGTCTTTCTCAAATGCCGTCCACTGAGATGCATCATAAGTAGCAGAAGGGGTTAGTGCATCACTGTTACGAACTAATGTGGTGTCTTTACCAAAATCTACGTCACCCATCATACCGATGATGTCGTGCACTTCACCATCTTTAAGCAGTGCGATCGGGTCGTCACCGTTAAAGTTCGCAACGCTTTTATCTGTGATATCGGCGACAGCTTTGATGGCATCGCTCGCGTCACCATGCGCCAGTACATACACTTGGTTAGCTTGTATCGTCACTTGGCTAAGGTCGAATGTGCTGCCCCAAGTACCACCACCGTTTGATGATTTCGCCAACTCGTAGCCAGTGAGTGTCACCGCAGTATCACCCGTATTAGCGATCTCTACCGCTTTATTATAAGCGCCGCCTTCTACGTATTGGGAAATAATAATCTCTGCGTTCGCGTTTGCACTAAGTGCACTGGCGATGGTTAATGCGAGTATTGAGGGTTTGATTAACGTGTCCATTGTCATACCTGATATTTATGTAAATGCAAACTTAGCTCTGGTTAGAGCCTGCCATTTGCGTCTACTATCAGGTTTATTTATGAAATAAATAAGAATGAGTAATTAAAGCCGTGAAATGAATCACATGTGAATATAAGAAAATATGCCAGAGCATCCCATTCAAACATTTTTTGTAATAAATACAGAGTGCTATTGATAAACAAGTCAGAATTTAGATTGATTACTCAGTTTACTTTTTCACTTCATGTTAAGGAGTAGAAAATACATCACTTGTTGAGTTGCTTATTAACCCAACCGTTCCGTTACAAGTAAATTACCACCTTCTAAAGAAGGTGGCTTTGTGTGAGCCCCCTAAAAGGGGGCCTTTGTTTAGTCCAGCGCC